>JAZNTO010000048.1:0-36767 GCA_045591805.1 Akkermansia sp.
CGCTTCGTGCAGCAAACGGTAGATAGTTTTGTAGACGGAGGCGCAGACCTCCCGCCCGCCGCCAAGGCTCGCAAAGCTGAAATTGAGAAAGAACTCTCGCAGCTCACCCTCAAATTCTCCGCCAATGTGCTGGATAGTACAAACGCCTGGAAGCTCCTCATAACCGACCGTGCGGAGCTGGCCGGCATGAGCGAAGATTGGCTGGACAAGGCTCAGGAGGAAGCGAAAGCGCGTGGTTTCGGTAGCGCAGAGCGCCCGGCATGGATGATAACGCTGGATTACACAAGCGTAGGCGCTGTGATGCGGGATTGCGATGTGGAGTTCACACGCAAAATGTGCTGGGAGGGACTTTCCGGCATTGGCGCCGTGGGAAAATGGGACAACGCACCCGTGGTAGCTCGCGTCATGGAGCTGCGCAGCGAACTGGCCGAGCTTCTGGGCTTTAAGACCTATGCAGATCTCACCACACACCGTCGCATGGTTGGCGGCGGAGAGCAAGCCATGGCCTTCATCGACAACATGGCAGCGAAAGTACTACCCGCCTTCCGCCGGGAGTGCGAGGAGTTGTTGGCCTACGTCTCCCGCTGCAAGGGGGAACAGGTCATGTTCCTGGAGCCGTGGGAAAGCCGCTACTACCTCACCAAAATGTCGCAGGAGCTCTACAGCTTCGACCCCGAAGAGTTGCGCCCCTACCACCGGGCAGACAACGTGGTGAACGGCATGTTCACCCTCTATAGCAACCTGCTGGGAGTCCGTATCAGCGAGCTGCCCACCGCTTGCCTGAAGCCGGGCGAAACCTGCCCGCAGGGACATGTGGAAGTATGGCACCCGGAGGTAAAACTCTACCGCGTGACAGATACGAAAACCGGCGCCCACCTAGGAGATTTCTACATGGATCTCTACCCGCGCTCAGCCAAGCGAGCCGGTGCCTGGGTCATGCCCCTGCGCTACGGCGCCGCCGGGCAGAATGGCTCCGCTCACGCGCCGCACCTCGCTGCCTTGGTAGGCAATCTTACCCCCGCCGGCGAAGACAAGCCCGCCCTCTTCTCGCACTACGATGTGGAAACCCTCTTCCACGAGTTCGGGCACATGATGCACTGCATGCTGGGTGACACCGAGCTGCAGGCTCACTGCGGTACCAGCGTAACATGGGACTTTGTCGAGCTGCCCAGCCAACTCTTCGAGAACTGGACGTGGCATCCCCAGGGAATCGCCCACTACGCCTTCCACTACGAAACCGGCGAACCCATGCCGGACGAACTCATCCGCAAGCTGCAAAAAAGCCGCTACTTCATGCCCGCTTCAGACAACATGGGGCAGCTCTGCTACGGCAAGCTCGATTTGGAGATGCACATGAACTACAACGAGAAGTTCCGCGGTAAACCCCTGGATTTGGCCACAGCCCAAATGCTGGATCCCTGGCGCATGCCTACCTCGCGCAGCGCGCCCTCCTTCATGCGCCACCTGACGCACTGCATCAGCGGGGGCTACTCCGCAGGCTACTACTCATACAAGTGGGCGGAAGTGCTTTCTGCAGACGCATTCACCCGCTTCCTCAAAGAAGGACTGCTGAACCCCGCCACCGGTGCCGCCTTCCGCGACACTGTGCTCAGCAAAGGAGACAGCAAAGACGCCGCCGAGCTCTACCGCGACTTCATGGGGCGCTCCCCCAACCCGGATGCGCTCCTACAAGCGCAGGGGCTCTGCGAAGAATAATCCTCGATTCCACTGTGCCATTTTCCATGCTCAGCAAAATTCGAGACAAAGCCCTGCAAGCCGCGATCCCACTGCTCTCCTCCTCGGCAGTGGGACGCTTGGCCGTGCGTAAAGCTCTGGAAATTGTGCAGCAACGTACAGGCATTCCCATCGCAGCCGAATACCGCGACTCCGAATCCCTTTGGTACGTCACCCTCGGCGAACAGGGTGCCAACATGAATATCTCCATCCAAGCCAACACAGAAGCTCTGGCTGCTCTGGTAGAAGACCTCGTGCCGGATCTGCTGGAGCACCGCAAAATTCCCCCGCAAAAAATCCTCCAACTCCTGCTCCGCCACATGCGGAAAGAAGCCTGAGTATGACTCATTACCGCACTGTTCGGACTCTATGCTCATAGAGTATCCGGGCGAGCATTAGTGCTCGTACTTCTTTTGGTATACTCCTGTGCCTCCACACCTGTGGCAGGGCTTACCGGAGCGGTGTGTACCGGTGTCGTGGCAACCGAAACACTCGCCTGTGTATACGTGCGTTGTTCGGTTGAAAATCCAATTATTTTTCTGCTAAGCTACACGCACATTCAGCCGAAAGGCATTTGTGACTCGAATGAGTCTAGGGAGATTACCCCGCAAAATGAAGAAAATGCTTAACTTTTCCGATAAAACTTGTATAATAATTTCGTAAAGAAGAAATTAAAAACTATGATAACAAATCAACACATTATAATAAGAAAAGGAGAAGGAGTAGAACGAGGCATTGATAGACCTGATGTTCCATTTTTATTTTGCGTTAATAGCTCTTATACGAAACCTGAGACATTTAAAAGTTGGAAAGAGCTTCCTAAACTTTTGGTAAGTAGGGATGATTTATACGATTCTACTGGACTTGTGGGAGGCGACTTTAGTGTATTCTGTGAGAAGAAGCAAGAGTATGTTCAAATCAAAGAAGGGGTTTGTGTAAAGATAGGAAATAAGTATGTTTGGTTTGACCCGTGCCAGTCTCGACATCAGGATGTCAAGGTTGACCTTATCGAAGAAATTTTCCCTAATATCCTACGTCTTTCAGGATGCGTTCGAGCACACTTAGAGCCCCCGGATAGCTGTGGCGCAGGCTCCAAACCTCCAGCCGCAAGGCACGGGCCTCCGCTGCTGTCTGCACGCTTTGGGCTCGTTGTGCTACAGACTCCAGGTAGGCATCCACGCATTCTTTCCATCGGCGAGCACTTTCGGCCTCTTCTTCGAGTTTCATTTTCAGCATACCGCGTTCTCGCTGCGACATCTGCCTGCTGTATCTGAGTTTCTTTCCTTTCATAATCAAATAAGTGGTAGTGGGTTCAATCGACTGGATACTCATGTACGGGTTTGTCGAGCGGAGCCGTCAGCATCTGCCGGGCAAAATAGGGAGTATGGGAGAGGTCTATCTCTGTGCCTAGCTTCGGGATATCAGCGGAGAGGGGGCGCGGTGCCGCCTCGGAGATGCCGATGGGTGGCAGCACCACATCTACCCCGTTTGTCTTGTGCTCAATAAGGTGAACAGCCGGGGCAATGGCTTCTGCCTCCATGCGGGAGAGAAAGCCGGACATGGCCGGCCCGGATAGAAAATCGTCCAATTTTTGCTGAAGCGGGGCATGCAGGCGGTATGCACCATGTGGCATGCTGCGCGGTGTATCCTGCGGCTCGATACGGTAGTAATTGTTACCCCTTTGGAGATTGTAGCGCAACCAGCGAATCAGGTAATACAGCTTTTTATTGCGTTGGCGATTCGCGCGGGTATAGGGAGCATTGAGAGGAACGATAATGCTGATGGTACGGCGGGGGCGTTTCTGCTTGTTGGTCATGTCGTATGTTGAGGTAAGGATGCTGTAACCCGGCACAGCTCAAGCCGGATTACAAAGGTTGCTCAGGCACCGCGCTCAATCCGCACGGAACAACAATATACGGGTAAGGCCAACAACGCACCCCCGGCCACAGTGGTAGAAATATTCATGATGATAAACAGTTAGATGATGATTTGATAGACAGTTGCACGCCGCTCATGCCGCGCGCAGCTTCAGAGTACCACATTTCGCGAAAATGTCAAGGGTAAGAAAGTGCAATTTCTAAATTACGCGGAGAAAAAGCTGGAAAAATGCGCTATGTCTGCTATACTGCGTGGCGTGAAAATCTCGCCGGAAGAGTTATTGTGGGCGGCCGGGGTAGGTTCTGCTGCCGCGCTGGTACTGGGAGGGCTGCTGGGCTATGGTGTGGCGCGCTACCGAACTGTGCGGCGTATAGCAGAACTGGAGACAGAGCTTCGCGCCATGCATGACGCGCGCGCAGAGCTGAACGGGCATTTTCGCAATCTGGCCACTGAGATACTGGAGCACAGCTCGCAGGGCCTGCACCGCTCCAATGCAGAACAGATGGATGCGGTGCTGGCCCCGCTGCGCGAGCAGCTGCTGGGGCTCAACCGCGCCGTGGCCGATACGCGCGCTGCCGGAGCAGACAACACGGCAAGTGTGCGCGAAATGGTGCGGCTTCTGCTCAGTCGCTCAGAGGAAATAGGACGCGATGCCTCGAACCTGACACGCGCGCTGAAAGGCGACAGCAAGGCACAGGGGGACTGGGGAGAGGCCGTGCTGGAACGTCTTTTCGAGAGTGCCGGTATGCAACCCGGCACCCACTACGAGGTGCAGAAGAGCTACGACACTCCACAGGGACGCCTGCGCCCGGATGCCGTGGTGCACCTGCCGCAGGGGATGAAGATTATCGTGGATAGCAAGGTATCCCTCACAGCCTATGTGAACCTGGTGGCAGCGGAGGATGATGCCACTCGTACAGCAGCCACGAGAGCCCACCTTAACTCTGTGCGGGCACATGTGAGCGAGCTGGCGGGCAAGCATTACGAGCGCCTGGAGCCCGGCTCGCCGGATTTTGTGCTTATGTTCATACCAAACGAGGGAGCCTACATAGCAGCAGTACAGAACGCACCGGAGCTGCTAACCACGGCCATGCGCCGCAAGGTTCTTATACTGAGCCCGTCCAATCTGATGATGGCTCTGCATCTGGCTCGCCTGCTCTGGCAGCGGGATACACAGCAAAAAAATGTGCAGGCTATCGTGGAACGCGCCACCCTGCTGTACGACAAATTTGCCGGTTTCCAAGAATCGTTCGATGCCGTACACAAAGCGCTCGAAACGGCACTGGAAGCCAGCGAAGAAGCCCGTACCCGCCTCTATACAGGCAAGGGAAATTACCGCAGCCAAGTAGAAAAACTTCGCGACCTCGGTATCAAGTGATTGTTCATTTTCCGGCAAGTAGGCATAAGCACCGCCTCACTTGCCGGTTATGGCTTGGCATACTACAGTATGTCTGTGCTAGAAATTCCCTTTGGTAGAAAAGAAACAAAAAACAAAAAAGACTGTAGATTTTTCCGGGAATATGCGTTCTCCTATGCGTAAAGGTTATCAAACCTAAACAATTTAATAAACAAAACGAATACGCAACAAATATGAAAAAGCTTATCCTTTTAGCCATGCTGGCAGTACTGCCGGCGGTTGCCCAAGCAGCTCCGCCCCATAACCACGGGCACCACCCGGGCCCACGTGCACAGCACAGGCACCATGCGAAACCTGCGCCGCGCCACAAGCACAAGCACCACCATGCCCGCCCGCACCACCACCACGGGCCACACTGCATAGCACCGGCACCTCGCCCCTGCCCGCCGCCGCCCCCGCCACACCACCATGGTCACCGAGGCAGCAACTTCAATATCTCCATCAGCCTCTGATGAAATTCACAGCTATCCCGTAGGTTGCAGAACAGAGCAGCCTATGGGATGCTCGTTTTCCGGCCGATAATTTTCCGGTCAATCGGTATCAACGCCTACGCCTATTGCGGCGTGTTTTTTTGCCGGTGGGCTTGGGTTTTGCCTTGGCGGGCTTGGGAGCAGGTGGCTCTACGCGCACAGGTGCAGGAGGCTCCGGCTCTGCCTCCGGGGCAGGTTCCAGGGAGGCATCCGGGTTGATTGCCAGGGCAAAGGTGCTGACGCCCTCTGCGATGGCAGCTGCAAGCTTGCTGCGGTACTCCGGAGAGGCCAGCAGCGCACCCTCCTGCGCATGCGCAGCATAGCCAAGCTGCAGCAGCACGGCGGGGCAATCCACAGAGTTGAGCAGGTTGAACTGCGCGCGGCGGCAGGCACCATCCTGCGCGCCTGTTGCAGCCACGAGCGAACTATGTATGGCAAATGCGAGCGATATATTGGCGGCATCATGTTTATTGGCCGGGCGATGAGTCTCGCCGGGCTGAGCGGGAGCCGCGGTATAGGTCTCAATGCCTTGGATATCACTCCGGCCGCTATTGAGATGCAGGGAAATGAAGATTGGGGCATCTGCTCCGTTTGCCGTTTCTATACGCCTATGGTCGGAGAGGTGGCGATTCTGTGTGTGGGTAAGCTCGACCTTGTAGCCACGTTTGGTGAGCAACTCCTTCAGTTCCCCGGCCAGCTGCAGAGCAAAATCCGCCTCGCGCACTTTTTCGCCCACGGTACCGGAGTCGTACCCGCCATGTCCGGGATCCAGCACCACCGTGCGCACCAAGCGGCGCTCGCGTATGTAAGTGGGGCGCAGAATGGGGTCTATGAGTTTCACCATATCCACCTCCGATATGAGCAAATCCCCTGCGCCGTCTTCCCGCAACGGGTAGGACAGCATACAGCGGTAGCCACCTATAGAAATATCTTTCTTCCCGGGACCGAAGCAAATAGTTGTACCTGCATTCCCCACACGGCGCATACCCCCGTTGGCGCTCCCGGGCTGTGGCATAAGCTTGTAGAAACTGCGTAGCTTCTCCAAGGGCACATACACAGGCTCAGCCGGAGCAATGGCAGACTGCGGAGCCTGTTCTGCAGAGAAAGAAGCCGCACAGGGCAGCAACAAACAGGCAGCGCTGAGTAGCAAGGGGCGGTTCATGATAGAAAAAATTGGGAGGGATGGGAGGGGTCAGAGTCTTGTAGTGCCGGTATAGCGGTTTCCGCCATGAATGCTGCCGCCACCGGTGCTGTGCGTTTTACGTTGTTTCAAACCTGTACCGTGGCCGCCCACAATTCGAGCGTAGCTCACAATACCCTGGCAGATGCTGTCTGCCAGTTTGTTCTGGTAGGAATCCGTAGAGATAAGCCTCCCCTCCTTGGGATTGCTTACAAAACCGCCCTCGAACAAAATAGCCGGACGTTTGATGGTACAAAGCACCGAAAAACGCGCCCGCTGAATACCGCGATCCACCGCACGTGTATTCTTAACAGCTCGACTATGCACTGCCGTGGCCAGGGCTATGTTCTCGCTGTCCTGATCGTTGCCGGACAAGTCTGCGTGGCGGCGAGTGCGAGCAAAGGGGGATGTTGTGCCCTGCGGAGCCAAGGTGAAGGTCTCGATACCCTCCGCCGCGCGGCGCCCGGAGTTGTGGTGAATACTCACAAATATACTATTCGGCGTGCGGTTCGCAATCTCCACGCGCTGACCGAGTGTCAGAAACACATCCGTGCTTCGCGTCATCACCACACGAAAACCCAGCTTCTCCAAGCGAACCTTGAGTTTGAGCGCCACAGCCAAATTGCAATCCTTCTCGCGAGCCCAGGGACTCACCGCTCCGGCATCGTGTGCACCATGGCCGGGGTCTATGACCACTGTCCGCACCACGCCTGCCTGTTTCGAATATCGCGGGCGCAACACCGGGTCTACCAGCTTTTTCATATCCACGGCAGAAATGAGCAACTCTGCACCATGTTTGCGCACAGGATAGGAAAGAATGTAGCGACAGTTATTCACATAAAAGTCCTGCCTCTCGGGCTTGACGGATACTACCCTATCCACGGAACCATAGGAGATACACCCCGGGTGTCCCTGCTTGGGGACGAAGCGGTAAAACTTCCATACATCGCTGAGGCTTACGTATTTAACACCGCCAACATCGTATATCTCCCACTTCTGACTCTGCGCATATCCCCCCCCTGCCAGCAGCACAAACAGCCCCAGCAGCAGCAGCACACGGTGTAAGACACAGTTCACGCCACACATGGTACACGACCCCACCCGATATGACAAGCAAGAAATGAGTCAACCCGAAGCAAGAAATGACAAACTGAGTACCACGCGATACACGCCGCGCGGTTCCCCAATTTGTCATTTACCGGTAACTGACACTCACCACTTACCACGCAGACGGCGGGAAGCGTAGCGTATCGTACGGAAAAGGCCGTGGCCGTAGAACTGCTGTGCAACTCCCATAAAACGCTGGAAAGGTGTACGCTGTATGGCACCCGGCCCGCGCTCAAAAATGCGGGAAAAGAAATCCACCAGAGCCTTATCTCCCTTGGCAAAAACATCCGCATCCTGCAGAATATCGCAGTTTATCATATCCGCACGGCGCACAGGGTCATCTGCCAGCTGCACAAGGTGTTTCACCAAGTCAGAGCGGCGGCGAAAATCGTGCGCATTCACAAAGGAAGCTGGGTTAAATTCCTTTGTCACCAAGGGGTTACCCCAGTAAATAGGAATACTGCCGGAGACAAAGGCATCGATAATCTTTTCTGTCTGGTAGCCGGGGGAGGACTCGTTCTCGTATGCCATACTGAAGCAATGGCGGCGCTGGTAATTGTGTTTTTCGCCATAGGGAAGAATCGACCCGGTATTGTTCATGAAAGGGCCGGCGCAGTTCACGCGGCGCACCTTCATGAGATCGCGCACCAATGCATTTCTCTCTTTTCCTTTGGGATTACGACACACGAAGGAACAGAACTCCGGCTGAGTTTCCACCAGCTGCTCCGGAGTAAGCTTGGGGCGATTCCCGAGCAGATAATCGCGATACCCCGGATGATGCAGAACAGATACATACCAATATGGCATGCGGTGGCAGCGGTCGTTCTCCACATAATCGTGCGTCAGGCAGTAATCGAAGCGGTTCAGGTCCACATGGTGATTCTCTGCCGTGCAGAGCACACGTACACCCTTAAAGTGGTCTATGTGGTTGGTACAGGTGTCTCCTATAAAATAGTCCGCCTCCTGAAACTGCTCAAGGGGAACAATCGTTACAGGAAAATGATTTTTGAGAAAAACTTCTATCGATTTAAGCTGAACTGTGACGCGTATTTCGTTCATGGCACAGTCTGAATATACCTCACGGTGTGGAGAATTGCAAGCAAATTCTCCGCCTCAGCGCACATATGTGCCGGAAATCTCGCATATGTAGACCAAGTGCAGAGGGTTTTCCGCATCGTACCACTTGGGTGACACTTCTGAGAAATCCACGAAATCCACCTCGCGCATGTGCGCCACGGCCATCTTGCGGCATTCTATCACCAGATCGGCATCATCCATGGCCACGAGGCCATTGGGCGTGGTGACAGGAGCCAGTGAGGTGGCGGCCATCTTGTCTACATCCCGCCCGGAGTTACGCCCGCAGAACATGAGGTCGTTGCGGTATTTCTCCGGCATGAAGGAGAGGGTGAATGCCGGCTGAGCATCCATAAAGCTGCGTGTGTGGCGGTTGGGGCGCACAAAGACGAAGGCCACGGGGCGGTTCCAGAGGAAGCCGAAGCCGCCCCAGCTGGCCGTCATGGTATTGAAACTCTCCGGTGTGCCGGCGGTGATAAGCATCCATTGCTTACCGATAAGCTCGGCAGGGTTTTGTTGCAGGGTGGTGAAGTCGATAGCGTTCATGGGGGATTATTCGGGTTGTGTGGTGTCGATGTTATAAATCATGGGCTCGCTGAGCACATAGGGCAGCGAGAGCGGCATGGTGATGAGGCTCAGCGGGACATCCAGCACGAGCATAGCGGTATATTGCAGGGGGATGAGCGGGTAGTTGTACCAAGCGCGTTCGGCCGGGAGTGTGGCGGCAAAGTTCACTGCCTGTGAGAAATTCCGGGAGCCGAGGTGTTGCGCTTCTGCCGGGTTGAACTCCTCCGCTTTCACCAGCTGAGCATCTTCTATGTGTAGCGCGATGAAGTATCCGTTGGTGCCGCGATGGCTCGTTGTGGTATAGTGTTCCTGCTTAGCTTTATCCTGAGCTATCTTTACATAGTACTGCCTGGCGGGGAATCCCCTCAATTCTTGCCCCGAGTATACCTTGTTGAGCGTAGGTGTGCCACTCGGCGCCTCGCCGAAGACCTCCGTTATGGGCTCACCGATGAATTGAGGTACATATTCCAGCCCGCAGCGAGGCTCCGGTACATAGACAATGGGCAGGGAGGCGTAGTAGTACCCGTCTTTGGCGTAAACTTCGGCGCTGTAGCCTCCATAGTCGTGCGTGGGCACGGCCTTGGGCAGCTCCTTACCGATGCTGCCGATGGAGGTGCCGATGTCGGTACGAATGCAGGAAGAAAACCCTGCTGCGCACAGGGCTGTTAGCAGCAGGAGTCTGAAGGGCTGAGAATGCATGGCGTGGGTATCAACAATAGCGAGCCAGCACATACTGCAAGATTCCGCCGGCGCGGAAGTATTCCTTCTCGATGGGGGTATCGATACGCACGATGAGCGGCAGCTCGAAAGCCGGCTCGCCCGCAGGCTGCACCACAAGGGTGGCGCGGTCGCGCGGCTGCAGGTCGTTGCTCAGGCCGGTGATAGAGAAGGTAACATCCTTGAGCCCCTTCACGTGGTCATAGTCCGCCGGGTCGGCAAAGTTGAGGGGCAGCACACCCATGCCGATGAGGTTGCTGCGGTGAATGCGCTCGAAGCTCTTGGTCACGACAGCACGCACGCCCAGCAGGTTGGTGCCCTTGGCGGCCCAGTCGCGGCTGGAGCCCATGCCGTAGTCCTCGCCGCCGATGATGATGGTGGGCACACCGTCGGCCTTGTAGGCCATCCCGGCATCATATATGAAGGTGGGGGTGCCGCAGGAGGCGCAGATAGCGGTGTCGGGTTCGCTGACGGTCTGCGAGCCGAAGTAGAGCGTGTAGCCGCCCTCGATCCCCTCGGTGAGCAGGTTCTTGATGCGCACGTTGGCAAAGGTGCCGCGAGCCATCACGAGGTCATTGCCACGGCGGGAGCCGAAAGTGTTGAAGTCTCGCTTCTCCACCCCGTTGGCGGCCAGGAATTGCCCGGCGGGGCCGGTGGGTTTGATGGCACCGGCCGGGGAGATGTGGTCTGTGGTGACGCAATCTCCGAAGATACCCAGCGGGCGGGCGTTCACAATGTCGGCAATATCGCCCTTGCTGCCGTTCCAGCCCTCGAAGAAAGGCGGGCGGTGAATGTAGGTGCTGGCGGGGTTCCAAGCGAAGGTTGCACCCCCGGGGGCGCTTACCTTGCCCCACTCGGGCACGACGTTGGCGTAGCAGGCGGCGTAGTCCTCGGGCGTGGCGGCACAGGCCTGAGCCGCGGCAATCTCCTCGCCCGTGGGCCAAACATCCTTCAGGTACACGGGGGTACCATCGGCAGCGGTGCCCAGTGGCTCCGTCGCCATGTCGATATCCACGCGGCCGGCTAGGGCAAAGGCAATGACAAGCGGGGGCGACATGAGGAAGTTGGCCTTCACATGGGAGTGGATGCGGGCCTCGAAGTTGCGGTTGCCGGAAAGCACAGAGCAGGAGACGAGGTCGTGCTCGGTTACGGCCTGCTCGATAGCGCTGTTGAGCGGGCCGCTGTTGCCGATGCAGGTGGTGCAGCCATAGCCTACGATGGAGAAACCTATGGCATCGAGCGCCTCTGTCAGGCCATTGTTGGCAAAGTAGCGGGCGGCGATACGGCTACCGGGGGCAATGCTGGTCTTCACATAGGCGGGTACCTTCATGCCAAGGGCTGCGGCTTTCTTGGCCAGCAGGCCGGCGGCAAGCATGAGACTGTCGTTGCTGGTATTGGTGCAGCTAGTGATGGCAGCTACCAGAATGGAGCCGTCGGCCAGTGCCACATCGTGCGTGGTGTCGGCATCGGGGTTGCCGGCATCGCCCTTCATGGTGATGGGTACAGGCGTGGTGTTCTGCGGGTGGCCGTAGGTGCCCGCACAGATGTCGGCAAAGCTCTGCTTCAAGTCGGTAAGGGCTATGCGATCCTGCGGGCGCTTAGGGCCTGCCACAGCGGGTACGATGGTGGCGAGGTCGAGCTCCAATACGGTGCTGTAATCGATATCCCCGGCCATGGGCATGCCGAACATGCCCTGCGCCTTGTAGTAATTCTCGTAGGTGGTCACATGCTCCTCGCTACGGCCGGTGGCGCGCAGGTAGGCGGAGCTGGTGGAATCGATGGGGAAGAAGCCCATGGTGGCACCGTACTCGGGAGCCATGTTGGCCACGGTGGCGCGATCCGGCAGCGACAAACTCGCTGCGCCCTCGCCGAAGAACTCCACAAACTTACCTACTACGCCGTGCTTGCGCAACATTTGGGTGACGTGCAGTGCCAAGTCGGTAGCGGTTACGCCCTCCTGCAGCTTACCGGTGAGGTGTACGCCCACGACCTCCGGCACCAGGAAAGTGACGGGCTGACCCAGCATGCCGGCCTCGGCCTCGATACCGCCCACACCCCAGGCCACTATGCCCAAGCCATTTATCATGGTAGTGTGCGAGTCCGTACCCACCAGCGTATCGGGGTAGTACACGCCCTCCTGCTGCATCACCCCGCGTGCGAGGTGCTCCAGATTAACCTGATGCACAATACCCGTGCTGGGCGGCACCACGGAAAAAGTCTTAAATGCCTGCTGCCCCCACTTCAGGAACTCGTAGCGCTCTGCGTTGCGCTCAAACTCGCGCGTGAGGTTCTTCTGGTACGCCTCCGGGAAGCCTGCCCAGTCCACCTGCACAGAGTGGTCCACCACCAAATCCACCGGCACGAGAGGCTCCATCTTGGCAGGGTCGGCTCCCAAATCCTGAACAGCCGCACGCATGGCCGCCAAATCCACCAGCAGAGGCACCCCCGTGAGGTCCTGCAAAATAATGCGAGCCACCGTGAAGGGAATCTCATAGCTACCGGGGCATTTCGCATTCCAGGCAGCCAGGTTCCGGACATCCTGCTCCGTAACTTTCAGTCCGTCGCAGTTGCGCAGAAGGCTCTCCAGCACAATGCGAAGAGAAACGGGCATCCGCTTAATGCCGCCAAACCCCTGCTCCGCCAATGCAGGCAGGGAGTAATACTTAGCCTCCGTACCCGCTCCTGTCGTGAATGTGCGTACCGTGTTCATGGTATTCTCTGTATCTGAAAATGATAATACGCGTGCAAGTATACCCTTTTTTCCCCGAATTGCAAGCAGAAAAGTCGCTATTAGAGCATTTTATGTTTTATGTACAACAAAAAGCTTGTTACGTACTCTTCCTATATGTTACATTCCATACATGGTATATACCCTTGCACACAATCTGGAGGCTCTTATTACAGCCTTTCTCAGTGTCGTTACCCTAGTGTTGCTCGGCACGCCGCTGCTGTACTCGCTGCTCTCTGCGTTCTGCTTTGTGCTGGCCGGTTGGGGTAAGGATGTATCGTGGTGGCGAAGGCTGGTAGCCCCGGGAGTGAGTGCCGTGGGATGCTTTGTACTCGTAGGGATATGGCTGGTGCTCCTGTTCACCGGCACAGGTGCCCAGTGGGTCAATACGGCATCCTGGTGTACATTCGTGCTTTTCTTGCTACTACCGCTGCCCATTTGCCGCTTGGTGCTGGCTTTCGGCTGGCGGCGCGCTCTACTAGCCGCCCTGCTTATCACCCTACTGGGTGGGCTCTGTGTGGGTGTCTGTTATGCAGGACTGGCTGCTCTGCTTGACGCCCCTCCCCCGGTGAGCGACCAAAATTCGGATTGTGTGGAGTAAAAAAACCGCCGCCTGCAGTTGTGTGTTGCAAGCGGCGGAAAGTTGAGTTGCTGTGAGGTAAAATTACAGCAGGGAGAAAGCAATGTTGAGACCGGCAGTCACGATGGACACCATGCTCATCAGCTTAATGAGAATGTTGAGGGAGGGGCCGGAAGTATCCTTGAAGGGGTCACCCACGGTATCACCCACAACGGAAGCGTCGTGAGTGAGCGTGTGCTTGCCACAGAAAGAGGCGTTACCCGTCTCGATGTACTTCTTGGCGTTGTCCCAGGCGCCACCGGAGTTGGCCATGAACACAGCCAGCACGAAGCCACCGGCCAGACCACCGGCCAGCAGACCGAACACACCCGGCACACCCATGATGAGCCCCGTAGCCACAGGCACCACCACTGCGATGAGAGAGGGAACAATCATCTCGCGCTGAGCACCCTGGGTAGAGATACCCACGCAGCGGGCGTAGTCGGCCTTCTTGCGACCCTCTAATACGTCCTTATCGCTCAGCTGGCGACGCACCTCTTCCACCATGCTCTTGGCGGCACGACCCACGGCGTTCATAGTCAGACCGCAGAAGAGGAAGGAAAGCATAGCACCAATGAAGATACCCAGCAGCACCTTGGGGTTCATGAGAGTCACGTCGAAGGCACTCATGAACTCAGCAATGTTCATCTTGGCCACCTCGGCGCTGTTGAGCACCTGGTCACCGAAGAAGCTGGTCTTGAAGGTCTCGCCGTAGTTCACAGCGGCAATCTTGAGCTCCTCGATGTAGGAGGCAAGCAGAGCCAAAGCTGTCAGCGCAGCGGAGCCGATGGCGAAGCCCTTACCGGTGGCAGCGGTGGTGTTACCCAGAGCATCCAGAGCGTCCGTGCGGGAACGCACATCATCACCCAGAGCACTCATCTCGGCGTTACCGCCGGCGTTGTCGGAGATAGGACCGTAGGCGTCCGTGGCCAGAGTAAGACCAAGAGTAGAGAGCATACCCACGGCAGCGATACCGATACCGTAGAGGCCCATAGCCATGTTGTCGGCGGAGAAAGTGAAACCCTTGGCCGCGCAGAGGTAAGCACCGATAGTGCCGAGCACGATGAAGATAACCGGCCAGCAGGTGGAAATCATACCCACACCGATACCGGAGATAATGACAGTGGCGGGGCCGGTGGTAGCGTTCTCAGCGATGAACTTGACCGGCTTGAACTCGAAGGAGGTGTAATACTCCGTCACCTTGCCGATGGCGATACCCACCACAAGACCTATCATGATGGAACCCCAGATACCCAGCCAGTTGTCAATCTTGAGGACCCAGAGCACGAGGGCGGAGAAAATAGCGATAAGCACGCCGGAGAAGTTGATACCCTTGTTCAGAGCAGCCATGAGCTGAGTCTGGTTGGCACCGGGCTTGGTGCGTACCATATAAATGCCGAGGATAGAAAGAATAGCACCCACAGCACCGATAATCATCGGAGCCATCACCAGCTGCAAGCCCTTCTCGTATGCCCAGTTGGCACCGGCGGCAGCGGCAGCACCCAGAGCAGCGGTGGCCAAAATAGAACCGGCGTAGGACTCGTACAAGTCGGCACCCATGCCGGCCACGTCGCCCACGTTATCGCCCACATTGTCAGCGATAGTGGCGGGGTTGCGGGGATCGTGCTCGTTGAAGTGGTACTCTGTCTTGCCCACTAGGTCAGCACCCACGTCGGCAGCCTTGGTGTAGATACCACCGCCCACACGAGCGAAGAGAGCCTGCAAGGAAGCACCCATACCGAAGGTAAGCATGATGGTAGTGATGGTCACGAGCTTGTCGACGCCCTCACCGTCTACCATCCAGTCGCAGTTATCCAGAATCAGGTACCAACCGGAAATATCCAGCAGACCGAAGCCCACCACCGTCAGACCCAACACAGCACCGGAGCGGAAAGCGAGCTGCAGACCCTTGTTCAGGCCGTCCTCCTTATCGCGGCAGGCCTGAGCCACACGGCCGGAGGCATAGGTAGCCGTTTTCATGCCGATGAAACCGGCCAGACCGGAGAAAAGACCACCCGTCAGGAATGCCACGGGCACAATCTTGTTCTGCAGGCCAAAAATAGCCATCACAGCAAAAATGACGGCGATAATCACGAAGAAGATGGCAACAACTTTGTACTGCTGCTTCAGATAAGCCATGGCGCCTTCGCGCACGTAGCCCGCAATCTCCTTCATACGGTCGTCACCTTCGTCGGCCTTCTTCATGTCGAAGAAGAACTTAGCCGCCATCAGCAGCGTTAGAACGGAGGCAACAGGTACGATCCAGAATAACGTTTCGGGGTTCATAGTCTGTTTTGTTGATCTTGGTTAACTGCTTTTTCCGAAAAGCGCGGCATTCTACACCACAAAACCTGTTTTGTCCACCCAAATTTCTTCAATTTCAACAATTTTTCAAGCTTTTTTCCTTTTTCGAGCAAGCTTACCCCGCCGGAGACACACCCCGGACTACTTCCCGCTCAACTCCATGTAGAGCCCCCACAGAGCATTAAATCCCACATTCACCATCAACAGCAGCAGCGCTACCAACACACCCGCAACCTGCAGCCGTAGCCACTGCGGCCACCACCGTACCTGCTCTGCCTGCGGATTCATGCGGTACCCATTCACCCAGCGGGCATACTGCCCCAGTGCCAGCATCACATTCCCGCCCACACTTGCCAGCACCCCCAGTAGCCCCGCAACATGGGAGCCACGGCAGCCCGTCATCGCTATGCCCAGCAGCAAATACCCTCCCCCGGCTCCCACTGCACCTCCATACATCAGGCAGGCTGCCACCACCTTCTCCATATTTGTCACTTCCTGCTGTATCCGTATCCTCCTCATATAACTGTTGGGACAAGTTCCTGTGCCGCACGTTCAATAAAAAAAGTTACAGTATACTCTAGATTTTGATTATTTTTACTTGACGCGACGGATAGAATGCACTACCATGTTGTCAGCAGACAAAGACAATACCTGCAACATTCTCAAATCATGAAAGCAGTCATACTTTTCCCCGGACAGGGTGCCCAGAAAGTGGGCATGGGCAAAGACCTTTACGACACCTACCCCGCCGCAAAGGCCATGATGGACGCTGCAGACGCCGCTCTTGGCTACTCCCTTACGGACGTTATGTTCAACGGGCCGGATGCAGAGCTCACCCGCACCTGCAACTGCCAGCCCGCCCTCTACCTGCATGGTCTCGCCCTGTGGGAGATACTGCGCAGCGAGGTAGACATTGAGCCTGTGGCCGCCGCCGGCCTCAGCCTCGGTGAGTTTACCGCCCACGCAGCCGCCGGTACCTTCAGCATGGAGGACGGCCTCAAAATCGTGCAGAAGCGAGGTGCCTTCATGGAAGAAGCATGTCAAGCAGCCCCCAGCACCATGGCCGCCATGATTGGAGGTAACGATGAAGCCGTGCAGGCGCTCGCCGCCGACTGCGACATAGACGTAGCCAACTACAACTGCCCCGGCCAGACCGTGGTGAGCGGCTCGGTGGAGGGTGTGGATAAAGCCGTGGCCGGTGCCAAAGCTGCCGGCTTCAAGCTCGCCAAGAAGCTGAATGTGGCCGGAGCCTACCACAGCCGCTACATGAAGAGTGCCCAGGAGAAGCTCCTGCCGGAGCTGGCTGCCGCAGCCATGCAGATGCCTGCCTGCCCCGTCTACTGCAACTACGAGGCACGCCCCGTCACCGGCACAGACGATGTTCGCGCCATGCTCGGCGCCCAGGTTTGCGGCTCCGTCCGCTGGGCCGCAAGCATGCAGGATCTCGTTGCCAAGGGGCACACTCTCTTCATTGAGATGGGGCCCGGTAAGACCCTCGCCGGCATGATGAGCCGCATCTCCAAAGAAGCCACTGTCATCTCCATCGAGGACGTGCCCACCCTGCAGGCCGCCATCGAAAATCTCAAGGCAAATTACTGACCGTCGGATTACAAATCGGCTGAACAAAACCGCAGTCTCAGTGGCTGCGGTTTTGTTTTCATCGGCCGGCCATTTTTCGTCTCTCCCGGGCAATAAGGTAATAGCAGAAGGGGATAAAAAAGATGCCTATGAGGGTGGCGGCCGACATACCACCTATGACAGTGATACCGATGGAGCATCGAGCCTCTGCCCCCGGGCCGCTGGCAAGAGCCAAGGGAACGCAGCCCAGGATGAAAGCGAAGGAAGTCATGAGAATAGGACGCAGCCGCGCCTCTGCCCCGGCCAGTGTAGCCTGTAGCAGGGGTATGCCCTCGGCCAACCTATCCTGTGCAAACTCCACCACTAATATGGCATTCTTGGCAGCCAGCCCCATGAGCATGATGAGGCCTATCTCGGCATACAGGTCCAGCTGCATACCGGCTACCCACAGCGTGGCCAATGCTCCCAATATAGCCACTGGCACGGATAATACGATAGCCAGCGGAAGTGTCCAGCTCTCGTACAATGCTGCCAGAAGCAGATACGCAAACAGAAAGGATATGGCAAAAATACCCGCCAAGCTCACCCCTTCCGCCGCTTTCTTCTGCTGGTAGCTCATACCGGAGTATGAGTATCCCATATCCGCCGGCATAGTGCGGGCAAAGGTATCTTCCAGAGCCTGCATCACTTGTTCCGAGCTATAGCCGGGAGCAGCCACTACATTGAGCATAGCGGCATTGTACATATTCTGCCGCATAATGTACTGCGGACCGTAGGTGAACTGCACATCCACCAAGGCATCCAGAGGCACTTCCGTGCCATCTGCTCCGGGCAGGTAGAACTCCCGCAGTTGCTCCACCTGCATGCGGGCAGCGGCATCTGCCTGCATGTAGACGGGGTACTGGTAGCCGAATATGTTGAAGTAGTTGATAAAGGTGCTACCCAAGAAAGCTTGCAGGGTATTGTACGCCGCCTCCGGTGCCACCCCTTGGGTGAGCGCTTTTGCCGTGTTCAGCGTCATCAGATAGCGTGGGGCATCCGCCGCTTGAAAATTCTGCACGGCAGCTATCTGTGGGCAGGCTGCCAGAGCGCGGGTGAAGGTTTCCCCCTGCTGTGCCAGATACTCCGAGCCGCGTCCTGCGCGGTCCTCCAGTATAAAACTTACATCGGACGTAGCGCCCACACCGGGAATCGGCGGCGGAAGTATAGCGGAGCCGATACCGCCTGTATTCAGGGCGTTGAGCTGTTGGCGCAGCGTGGTAGCTATAGCAGCGGCATTTTGCGTGGCGGGATTGCGCTTTGCCCAGTTCTGCAGAGTGATGAAAAAGAAAGCATTGTTCGGGCTCTGCACCCCGGTGAGGAGGTTGAAACCATTTACCATCACCACGCCGCGCACAGCCGGGTTGCTCCCCAAAAGCTGCACTATCTGCTCTGTACCGTGTTCCGTAATCCCCAGCGAGCTGCCAAGCGGCATCTGCAAGGAGCCATACAGGTAGCCTTCGTCCTCGTCCGGCAGGAAACCACCCGGCACCTGCTTCGCTACAGGGTAGATACACAGCACCACCAGCGCTAGGAGCAACCCCGTAAGCCACCCGCGACGTATCAGCCTGCCCGCTGCACGCGCATAACCGCTGCGAGCACGATTCACCACATGGTTGAACCCCGCCGCGGCCCGCCCGCTTTTTCCGTTGCTCCGCCGCAGCAACAGTGCACACAATGCCGGGCTGAGACTCAACGCACAAAAAGCGGAAAGTAAAATAGATACCCCTATAGTTATCGAAAACTGCGCAAACAAGCGCCCCGTGATGCCCGGCAGCAGCATGCAGGGAAAAAACACCGCCGCCAGCACCAGTGCTGTGGTCATGACCGGCCCGGCCACCTCGCGCATGGCCGCCTTGGTGGCCTGCACAGGAGCTTCCCCCGACTCCAGATGCGTCTGTACCGCCTCCACTACTACGATGGCATCATCCACCACCAGGCCAATAGCCAGCACTAACCCCATGAGGCAAATAGTATTCACCTCCATACCAAAGAGCGGGAAGAAAAGAAAAGTGCCCACTATGCTCACCGGCACTGCGGTGAGCGGTATAAGCATCGCCCGCCACCCCTGTAGGAATACAAACACCACCAGTGCCACCAGCAGCAGGGCAAGTCCCAGCGTATAGAGTATCTCCTCTATGCCCAGCCGTACACTCTCTGTTGTATTGAGAGCTTGCTCCAACACTAAGTCGGGCGCAAGACTCAGCCCCGCCAGCGTGCGCTCCACCGCCTGCACCGTCTGCAAAGCATTACTACCCGGGCTTTGAGATATGGCAAGTATAGCGCAAGGCTCGCCGTTGTAAGAGGAACTCATATTGTAAGACTCGCAGCCCAGCTCCAGCCGCGCCACATCCCGCAGCCGCACCAGAGCGTCCGCATCCGCTCGCAGGATAATATCCCCGAACTCCTCTACCGTTTTGAGGCGGCCTTGCGTGCGCACGGTGTAGGTAGTCTTCTGCCCGGGCAGTGCGGGCTCTGCTCCCACCTTGCCCACCGGGTGTACGGCATTCTGCACCTGCACTGCTGCCTGCACTTGCTGCACTGTAAGCCCCAATGCCGCCATTTTCTGCGGATTCAGCCATATACGCATGGCATATTCCCCTGCCCCGAATACCTGCACATTGCCCACGCCCGGCGTGCGCAACAGAGGATTCACAAAATTGATATAAGCATAGTTGCTCAGCCACTCTGCATTGTACTCTCCACCGGGGGCACGCAGTACATACAGCAGCATAGGAGGCCCGCTAAGAGTACGCATGGTCACCCCCAGCTGCTGCACCTCCGCCGGCAAAGCCGCCGTGCTCTGTGCGTAGCGCAGGTAAGCCAGCACCTGGTCCATATCTGCACCCGTACCTACATCGAAGAGGATGCTCAGACTCATCGCCCCCTCGTTGGTGGAGGTGCTTGTCATGTACTCCATACCCTCTACGCCGCTCATCTGCTGCTCAATAGGTGCCGCCACAGAATCCGCCACCGTCTCGCAATCCGCCCCCGGATAGCTGGTGCTGATACTCACCTCCGGCGGCACTATGTCCGGGTACTGTGCCACGGGTAGGCTCAGCGCCGTTATCAACCCGCCCAGTACCAGCATGAGCGCTACGCATATCGCCACTACAGGACGATGGATGAAAAAATCGTACATCTCACCATAGCGACAGCAGAAAGTAAAATTGTGTTTAATATCCGGTAGGGCTGCTATATCGCATTTCCGAAACCGGCAGCACTGCCGGAACTTCAAACTCATTCCCTCCCTCTTACGTAAAATTGTTTGTATGTCATAATTTCAGCTTGCAATCAGTCCAACAGTTTATACCATAATGGCACGGGGTGGCGTACAGGCGCAGCTTCTCTCTCTTAGTATGCAGCACGCGCCGACACCCCCGGTATAGCACATCGCAACACACAATAACAAGCGGTGCGAAAGCTGCTCCCGGCCGGAGTGAAACAAGGCTTGGCGAAGTGGCTGTGCACCTCTAACATACAGAAAACAATGGCTGAACATTACACGCAAGGCAGGCAGGGCCAGGGTGCTCGCCGCCGCCGTAACAATAATAACCAGGGGCGTCACCGCCGCCAGCGCATGCCGCGTCCCGAACCCACACCTGCACGCAAACCCTCACTGCTGCAACGTATCTTATCCTTCTTCGGTTTCGGCAAGAAGAAGAATGGACATAAAGCCGACAAACACGACCGGAAAAACCGCAACACGCCGCCTCAGAAGGTACGCATTGCCAAGACCAACAACCACGGTGGGAATCCGGCCGCTGCCGGCAAAAGCCGCCGCCGTGCTACCTCCACCCCGCCCACACGCAACGCACGCCTCTATGTTGGTAACCTCTCCTACGAGGCCAACGAAAGCGAGCTGGAAGACCTCTTCAAGGGCTTCGGCAATGTTAAGAGCGTGGAAATCATCTACAACCCCCGCACATACAAGAGCAAGGGCTACGCCTTTGTGGAAATGTACAAGCTGGAGGATGCGCGCAAGGCCGCAGAAGTCCTGCACGGCCAACCTTTCATGGGACGCGAGATGATGGTTAGCGCTGCCAGCGAACGACCGGACACCCAAGATAAGCCGGAAGAACCGAGCGTAAACACCCCCGCCGAAGAGTCTGCCCCCGAGCAGGCCTGATTCCCCACCGGCAAACATATTTCGCCGCCCGAGCCTAGCGCCTCGGGCGGCTTTTTTTGGAAAAGTGTCTATTTTCCCCCATTTTTTACTTGGAAAAGTGTCAAAAACATGGTACTTCTGGCTGCTCTGGAAAAAGAAGACACCCACATTCTCTGTCCGGCGGTTTACAACTAAATTTATGAGGCTACCGAATTGCTTCCCGCTATTTACACTTCACAGCATCAGAGCCGTAGAGTGTGGAGAAGCCTCCGCGGCGGGGGCTTACCTGTATGCGTGCGGGAATTCGGTCGCTGAGAGCCGGCACGTGGGAGATGATACCTATCATCTTTCCGTTAGCCCGCAACTTCTGCAAGCTGGTAAGCACATGTTGCAAGGTATCGGCATCCAGAGTGCCGAATCCTTCATCCAGAAAGAGTGAATCTATACGCGTGGTACCGGCCATGTGTGAAAGCCCAAGAGCCAGTGCCAAGCTTACCAGGAAGCTCTCTCCGCCGGAGAGGTTGGACGCGCTGCGCCCCTCGGCAATACCTAACTCGTGGTCTATAACAACAAGTCCCAAGGGGTCATCCTGCGTGGTACGGCGGCGCAGCTCATAACGCTCTGTAAGGTGTCTCAGCTCCGCATTGGCACGGCGCAGAAGCATGTCAAAAGTAATCTGCTGGGCAAATTTACGGAAACCATCTCGTGTGTCCCCCAGCACCTTTTTAAGCAAGGCATGGCGGTCTCGCTCTATTTCGAGCTGCTTTTTCAGTGCGGCTGTTTCCTTATTCGCCGCATGCGCCAGATCATCTGCCCGGAGCTCCCCCAGCAGTGTATCGAGCAACTCGCGGTTCTGTGCTTGCAAGGCTTGAAAACCCGCCTCCTGCTGTGCCAATGTTTCCTCTGTTTCCCCTTCCTGCAAGGGGGATTCAGCCAGCAGAAGATTCAATTCTTCCACAACATTCTTCTCCACACCTGCAGTGGTACCTGCTGCTTCTGCCAGCCTGCGGTGCGCCTCCCGCAGCTGCGGCAGTAGCTGCACCAAAGACTCAGCAGACTCATAATCCGCCTTATCGGCAAAGTGATGCTCGGCCAGCAATTTTGTAAAATTGGCTTCACAATTTTGATAAGCAGCAGATATTGCCGGAAATTGTCTTTCCAGCTCAGATAATTTTGATTCGGCCCCGGTAGCCAGCAGTTGTTGTTTCCTGAGAGCAGATTCTGCATCCTGCACAGCATCCGACAGCTTTTTGAGCGCGGCGACATGTTGTTTTTCCAGAGCTTCTGCAGTATTTCCCGCACCCCAACGCAGAGCAAAGCTCTGCGAGCCGGTGTTATATAGCTCAGCGGCATCTTGCCACTTTTTCGTATGCTCAGCGGCTGTTTTACGAAGCTCCTCCACACGAGCGGAGTCCGCCTGCAACTGAGCAGAGAAACGGTGATACTTTTTCTCACATTCGGCCAGCTTAATACAGAGAGCCTGATATTCGTCTCTGCGCCGGCTAAGTTCCTGCACCAGCTTCTGAGCTGCCGGCAAATCTGCCACTTCTTGTCCCAGAGCTTCGCAGAAAGCACAGCGCAACAAGGAAGCGCGATGCAGCTGCTCCAATTTCTCCAAACGAGCTCTAGCGTTTTTCAGCTCTTTTTCTGCGGATTTCACCCTATCTTCTGCCGCCTGCACCTCTTCGTTGAGCACGGCGCGGCGCTCGCCCGGCACAGAAGAACCACAGCAGGGGCACCGCTCCAACCTTCCTTCGCGAAAATCCAGATACAAGGCCGCCAGCTGCTCCTCTATGCCGAGTTGGCGGCGCAAAAGCTCTGCAATATCGCGCAGGTTTTCCAAGCGTTGCTCCTCTGCCGGCACCTGCTGCTGCATAGCGAGCTTTTCTGCTTCCAGTTGTTCGTGCGGTGGGAGTTTCACGGCAGCCCGGGGGGCTTTCTGCCAATCCTCCAAACGAGCCTGCAACAGTGGTAAGCGTTCATTCCACGCGGCTTCACAGGAATTTTTCTGCTGCTCCGAGCGGAGGTTTTCCAACTCTTTGTTTAGCTTTTCCACCTTTTGTTGCAAGCTTTTGAGAGCATTTTCCGCCTTCTCTAACTCGCCGGATTTTTCGGCTGCCTCTTTTTCTGTACTCACAGCAGTGTTTTTCAGCAAAGTGAGTTCAGCTTCCTGCGGGCGCATCTGCTCGCGCACAGAGGCCAGAGCTGCTTCCAGAGTGGGAGCCTCTACCAGTTGTTGTTGGAGGGCATTCTCTGCGGCTGTTTTTTTCTCGCCCAGCACTTTTTTTACCTTGTGGCAGTCGCCTTGGGTCGTCTCCACATCCGCCGTATGCTTCCGCAGATTTTCAGCAGCTGTGTGCAGAGCAAGTGCCGCAGGTTTTACAGCCAGAGCTGCTTCGGCGCGGCTCAAGTTTACAGCTTCGGTCCTCTTAAACTCTTCCCACTCCTGCGCAGCATTGCGGGCTTTTTCTTGCTCGCGCTCCACAGTTTTTTTCTTCTTATCCACCTCCTGCAACCAGTTGCGGCAGGATTTCACACGGGTAAGGATTTCTTCCAGTTCTTTCTGCTTTGCCTCTGCCTCATCTCGCGCCTGCTCCAGCTTGGAGCGTTGTTCCTCTTCCATTTCCGGGAGAGATTGGAGTGCATCTATCTTATGCTGCACATCTGCCACATGCGAGTGCGCAATGTCTCCTATGCGGCTGTAAATCTCTGTGCCCGTGATGGTGGAGAGAATTTCTGCCCGTTCTTTCTCCCCGGCTTTGAGGAACACGGCAAAATCCCCCTGTGCTAACAGCATGCAGCGGGTGAAATTCTCGAAACTCAGGCCGGTTATCTGTTCGGTAAGGCGCTCGAAATCTCCTTTCTTATTGGCCATCAACTCCCACTCTTTCTGCTCATTGAGTCGGTAGAGAGAATACTTGACCAAGCCGAATGGATTGCTGCCCCGCTTACTACGCGCCTGCGACACGGTGGAGCGGTAGTGCACACCACCCTGCTCATATTGTACTGTGGCAGAACAGGCATCCGCTCCGTGGGTCATGATTTCGTTTTCATCCGGTTGGAAACGCACCTGCCGCGGCGAGCGACCATATAGAGCAAAGGATATGGCATCCAGTATGCTGGATTTTCCGGATCCCGTGGGGCCGGTGATGACGAAAATGCCGGGACCTGCCAGTTCCGGATGAAGAAAATCCACCTCGAACTCCCCTGCCAGAGAATTGATATTGCAGAAGTTGAGTTTCTCAATTTTCATATTTCTGTGCTTCTGTGTATACGGCGGTAAAAAGTGCACGCAGACTCTGTTTTTCTTCCTCGCTCAGCTCCTCGCCTGCCTCGCAGTAGGCAGCCAGTTTACGCTCGAACACCTCCTCCGGCGTGGGCATGGTATCTCCGTACACTTCCGTGTTGTCCAGCACCCTGCTGCCCGGACGCCACATAGAGGTTTTGAAATGCGGCACCAGCTCGGGCGCCAAGTTCTCTGCTGCCCAAGAAGCTAGGTTGTCCACACCACTTCCATGATAATGCAGCTCCAAGTGCACAGGCACACCGCCGTGATATGCCGAAAGCTCAGCCAGCTTGCCGGGAAGCGCCGCCAGCTCCTCTGCCGTACTGCATACTTCCTTTGTGTGGTACGTAAAAATCGGAACGGGGATTTTCTCCACACTCACCCCCTGCGGAGAAACATCCAGCAGCAACACATGGTGCGTGTAGCTTGTCTCATCCATACCCATGGGCAACGGGCTGCCGCTATAGCGCAGCCGGGCGCCATCCGGCGAGTAGCCCTTGTGGATATGACCCAATGCCACATAGTCGAAAACCTCCGGAAAAGCCTCCTGCGCCACCGCCTCTATGCTTCCCACCACAATATCCTGCACCGCTGCACTACGCTCCGCTCCGCACACGGTAAGGTGCGCCATGCCCAGCACCGGCAAGCCGGGATGCTCCGCACGCCACTGCCGGGCATGCTCCCCCACCGCTTCCAGTACATCCTGCACGCCGAGCGGGTAAGGATTCGCCCCGGCTGCCAGAGCTTCTTCCCCCACGGCACGACTCACCTCTGCCGGACGCAGAAAAGGCACAGCACACACCAGAGCCTCCGGCTCGCCCCCTGCCCCGCAAAGCGGCACTAAGCATTCTGCCGCGGTATCCTTGTTCAGTCTACTCACCAACACGGCGTGGTAGCGCTCCAGCAGTGGCCGAGCCGCCTCCAGCACGGGTGCTCCATCGTGGTTCCCGGCTGTCATGATAACCTGCCTGCACCCCGTGCTGTCCGCACGGCTCAGAAAATCTGTAAACAACTCCAATGCCCCGGCGCCGGGATCGCGCGTGTCGAAAATATCTCCGCTCACCAGCAAAGACTCAACTCCTCGCTGCTGCATCTGCTCCAGAAGCCAATCCAGAAAGGCACGAAACTCCTCGCGGCGGGACTTTTCCAGCAACCTGTCGCCCAAGTGCCAGTCCGATGTGTGAATAATTTTCATAAAAGGTCGTATTAGTGAATAATTCCCCGTACTATGATATCTTTTCCGCTGGGTATCAACTCTTCCTGCTCAAAAAAACGCTCCTGCGGCATGTAGTAACCGGGCACCACCAAATCCGGGCCGCCGCTTATCTGCGGTGTCACAATCTGTACCCACTCATTTACCAGCCCCTCTTCCAAGAAAGTACGCAACAAGCGGCCGCCGCACTCCAACATGAGGTTCACCACCCCCTGCTCCGTATACAGCGCATGCAGCATAGCCCGCAGATTACCCACATCTTCGCGTATAAGGGTGCGCTCCCTATCCTTGTCTGTAAACACCTTTGCACTTTCGGGCAGGGTAGAGCTATCGCGGGTCAATACTACGCGCCAAGGCTGTTGCTTAATGCCGGGCACCTCGCGGTATGAGTGGCGTATAGTGAGCGCGGGATTATCCGTGCGCAGCGTGTTGCCACCTACTAGTATGGCATCGCTCTCCAGCCGCATCTGGTGTGCAAACCGTACGGATTCATTGCAGCTCAGCCACTTAAGACCTGCGCGTGTCATTCGCCCATCCATCGTACACGCTATTTTGGCTTTCACCCACGGCAAGTTATGCTGCACAGACCAGGTCCACGGACGCAGAAAAAGGTCGCAGGAGGTGCCGCAGCACTCGCTGCGCACCTCGATACCTGCAGCTCGCAATATATCGTCCGCGCGCCCTCTATGGCGCTCATCCGGATCCACACTACCATACACCACCCGGGATATACCGGCCTCGATGATAGCCTCCGTACACGGCGGTGTACGCCCATAGCTGGAACAAGGCTCAAGCGTTACATACATGGTGGCGCCCCGCAGATTGTCCGCATGTCCGCGCAGGCGTGCGTGGTTCAACGCTCGCCGCTCTGCATGCAGCTCGCCGGCACGTTCGTGCCAACCTTCGCCCAGCAAAGCGCCGTCTTTTACTACGACAGCACCTACAGGCGGGTTAGGACTGGTAGTGCCCAGCCCCTTGTGCGCGAGCTCTAGAGCGCGTGTCATCCAGAGCGTATCCTGATCTATTCCGTACATGTTCATGCCTTGTATTGTTTCGGCCTTTTGTTCCTGCCCGGGTCTGCTACCGGCGATGCCTTTTTCTCTCTCTACGAGATGAATAAAGAATTTAAATTTAAAATTTCATCATATTCAGCTATGTGAATAAGTCCAACAAGTAGTGTAATGCATTAAATATATGTAAATTACAAGTAGCCTCTCTTGTGAACGATTTTGCGTATAAGGTGCGCAATCTGTGCACATCCACTTGTTCACACCTTTATCCACACACTTATTCACTTACTTATTAACAATTCTTGTGAATAACTTTGTTTTACCCTGATTATCAGTCTTCTGAGAGAAATTCATGGAAGAATACGAAAGGAGCCATGATGGGGATGGCCACATTGTACACAGCGGTACCCAGGGCGTCCACCGTGAAAGTATCGAGGCCGGCTAGGATTCGTGCAGGCATACCCGGCTCTTGCGGGCTGCGTTCTCCCGGCAGCATAGAAGAGCGCTGCCCGGTCACCACCTCTGCGCGGATCGTGTGTGCAGTGGCTTTGGGCAGCGTGCTTTGCGGGGTACCGCCCAGGCGTTGTATCTCCGTGGCCAGAGCATCTGCCTGTGCGTAGCCATCTGTCCGCAGCAGACATGTGGCGGTACCGGTGGAAATGGGGTAATACAGCCGCCCACCATCTGTCTGCTTCAGCGTATAGGTGGGCGAATTATCGTCTTTGAAGAATACCTCATCGTGGATGGCCGGATATCGCTTACTGTATTCCCCGGAGGGGCTGCCCAGGTACCACTGGCTTCCCTTCCTGTGCAGGCTCAGTGTCTCAGGCTTCAGCTCTGTTCCGTGGTAGGTGGCTCCCAGCTCGCGGATGTTCTTATTTGTTTGCATATAAGCGCAGGAGGACAGCATTGCCGCCACCATCGTCGCCAAGATGAGCTTGCTCTTTTTCATGCCCCATAGTCTAGCACATTCTCACCCCATTGCAAAGGATATAATGCGTGCACGCGCGTACGTACGATATTTTGTGCAAAAAAGGGGTCTATGTAGTCCCAAAACTCCGTACATGTATATATTTTTACCATTTACATAATTTTTTGGTTTCGATAGTATAGCCTATCTATACAGAATATAAACTCTATATTACCTTGGTTTTCATAAAAAATCCTTGCAGTGTGAGGGTAATATATAACAAAGAACGCCTTTCTCTAAAATACCACCAATATAACTCGGCTTTTCCTTTGTTATCCCACTCTGCTAGTGCGCGTTGAATTTCCAATAGAACAATACTTCAAATAGGTCATTAACAACGAAAGGGTGATATTCTAATAGTTCTCCATCTGTCCATTTCAGAAGTAAATGTAATTTTTTTCTACTCTCTATTTCTGTAATGTGGTGGATCTTGCTTTTAGTAGTAAGCGGCAAGGTGTGTCCGCTTCCGTCATATATATCCAAAAAAATTAACCTAATTAGCCCGCAAAAAAATAAGTTCAATGATAATAGTATCCGGCATATAAAATTTGTCGTTTTTCATCGTATGCCATCCATATTCGACAATTCTCTTTATCTTCAGTCAAAAAACAACAACAACCTACACCATCGTCATAACCAAACTGCGGAACACAAAATACAGGATATGTACTAATATCCCATTGATTTGTAGCTACAAGTTCATTTCTCATATTGCAAAACAATTCGGGTTTCATCGAATACTCGTAATAGCCCTGGATCACTGTTGTAAACTGTTTTAATGTAAAATAATGTACAGCACCATAGTATCCGGGAGAAAAACCAGCGCTTTTACAAAAAGGTGTATCTCTACTTAGAAGCACATAGGCAAGAGCTATAAGTACAATATATAATGTAGCTTTTATAAATCTAACAATAATTTTTAGCATATGTCAGCATTATTATCGAAACAATTTATCATAAAATATCCTGATATTGTATCAGTTATTGTTCCTGTAATTTTATACGGAACCCCATCACCCGCGATAAATCCAGGTATCATATCTGTGCCAATTTGACTAAAATTTTCTACCGGGTCAAATACATAATTATCAGAAAAGCGAAGTGTCCGCTTTCCACGATAAGAGACAAATATACTCTTATATTGCCCATTATAATAATATCCAACGACATCAGTTGTCCATTGAACATAGTAGGGTTCCACATAAAAATCGCAATGTCCAAGGGCATTATTACTTGTATAGAACGATATAATTTTTCCTGCAGGATTATACAAGTAGCCGTCAGTTTGCGTGCACAGTTCTCGTTTATATATTAGTATTAACTCATTTTCTATGTTAGACTTGACCATTTCTATATTATCTTTATGTCCAGGAGAATCTAAAATTATATTTATGAGCTTTTTACCAGCTGGCATGGAGCCTCCTCGTTTTGATTTATAATACATTAAAGCATCTACAGAAGAATTAATTTCATAAAACTCTGCATTTTGAAATGGGCGCGTTGTGCTAACATTATTCCATTGGCTCACAACTGGATACACTTCTATACCAGGTGCAACAAGTCCTATGATATCAACTATGTAACAAGGCTGATTACTTACATATGCATATTGCCCCAAATTCATTATTAAATCCCTCCCCATCCATCTACCATCAGTCGGATTATAGTGGCGGTAGTTGTAGTACACTAGCTCTAACTCCGTGTCGTGGAACTCGCTGCTCCATTGAATTGGTTGGGTGAGGTCGCCCGACATGGTAACGGTGCCGTAGGGGGTGTAGATATAAGAAGAGCGGATGTAGCCGTGCTGGCCGTAGACCTCGCAGATGTTTTTGGTGATATCCCAGCCGTATGTGAACCAAGTGCCGTTTATCTGAATAGCCAGCGGTCGTGTAGCGGTGGCCTGCGTGGGATCCCAGGTGATGAGCCAGAGAGCCGGCTCAGTGCTGCGTGTCAAATCGCAGCAGGCGATTTGCAAGTATCCACGGTAAATATAGCGTTGGTGGAGCGTAACACTGCCGTTCACAGTCACCTTTTTGGTTGCGCGGCGACCCATGTAGTCATAGGTACATTCCACAGTCGTGCTGCTTTCTGCATTGCAGAACATTGTGGGGCGATTCTCTGCATCGTAAGTAACAGTCCAAATGCCCGTTCTTGTCATCACAAGCGTCTGATTACCTGCATCATCGAAAGTCGGCACAAAGTCCCCGATGGCAGTGTATTGATTCAGACTGTTTGTTACATAGTTAGTTATAGCCTCTGCGACTTCTTGGGCAGTTTCACGGTTGCCTATGTTGTCGTAATCGTAGGCGTAGCTCTCTCCGGAGACAGTAGCAGAGGTCAGCTCGCTGCGGTTGTTGTAGGCAAAGGCATCGCTAACGCTCTGTCCGTCCCGCTCGGTATTGCGGGAAGTTGGTCGACCGAGAGAGTCGTATACATAAGAGCGGTTTGCTACCCGAGTATTTCCGCGCTTGTAGAGCATGCCTGTGAGTAGGTCTCTCTTATCTTCATAACTGAGTGTGAGCGTCATGTTGTTGGGCTTCACTAGGCTATGCAGCAGATGAGAACCGGGTAGATAATTGTATGTAAAGAGCTTTTGCGCTCCTGCGTATTCAAAGCCTGCGGATACAATACGCCCGTCCTCTCCGTAACCTGTGCTGACAGTCTGCTGCACCGAGCCATTGTTGGCGTATGTGTAGCCTGCAGAGCGTCCATAGGTATCCTGTAGCTCAGTGATGAGGTGTGTTCTTCCCCCGGACAGTAGGCTGTCCGCCTCCGGCTCGTTGTAGGTATTGTAGCTCAGGGTGCGTGTACCGGCAGAGTCCGTAATCTGAGTGAGCATGCCAAGGTGATTGTAAGAGAATGTGCGGGATGTAGTGGCTGCGGTACCCTCTGTGATGGTGTAGGTAGTACTCAGCAGCAGTCCGCGAGCGTGCTCGTAGCTATGAGTCTTCACCACCCCGCGGGCATCCGTCTCGGTATGCAGACGGTTATAAGCATCATAAGTCCGGGTTACCCCCTTACCGTTGGCGTAGGTCTTAGTTAGCTCCACCCCGGCGGTAGGATGGTAGGCCCAGGTAGTCACATCACCCCCGGTTCGTCCTGAGGGATTGGTGGAAATAGTTTCAGTGGGTACGCGGAAAGTTGTGAGGCTTACGAGGTTATCCGCCTCGTCGTAGGCGTAGCAGACCGGCTGAATACCCGTACCCCACTCCGCGAGTTTGCGTCCGCGCACATCGTAGCTGTAGCAGGTGGTGTTCCCTTGAGCATCGGTTATTGTTGCGGGATTATCGCAACAGGTGCAATATATAGTTTCTGTAGCATTGCCGGCAGCATCTACTGAGCGAATGGTGCGCCCCGAGATATCTGTGGTGGAGGTAGTAGTGTTGGCACGGCCGTCTGTCTGTGTGTAGATGATACCCGTGGCCGTGTAAGTGCGGGTGGCTGTGGAGGTAATACCAGCGTGATCCTTACGGCTTGTAACGAAGCCATCCGTCATCACTGTTTCGGCGGTTATGGAGGAGGTGGGGATGGTGCTGTAGGAAATTCTCTTCGTACCTGTATCATAGACTGTCCACCGGGTAGAGGTCAAGTTTCTTTCACTGATTGAAAGGGACTTACTTTCTATTTCGGCAGAGAGGGAAGAAATAAGTTGCTTGCTGATACTTATCAGCTGGGCTCCGGCTGTATTGTAGCGGGTATGAGTAGTGACGGCATATACCCCATCTTCTTGCAATTCTACTGTGTAGGCATACTCCTCAACCAAGGAATTGGTATGTGTGGGAGCATCAGTCAGAGCTAGAGTTTTTTTCGTGAGTCGTCCGAAACTGTCGAACTCTGAGAGGGTAGGAGCTGTGGTAGTAGAGCCCCAACCTGTATCGCGGTAGTGTTTCACTTGTTGTCCGGCAGAATTGTACTCGTAGCGAGAATAGATGAAACCTGTGGTAGAGGCTATAGCTTCCGTGACAGTTTCCTCAAATCCGTTGGTGATGGATTGTGAAAGAATGGTTTGATTATTTGCCAATTTCACGGTTTCAGCTGTGTTGCTGCCATTTAGGGAATAGCTGTAGAACAGCTCTCGCTGCCCTGTGCCGGTAACGTGAGCAAGCGAGCCATCCGAGTGACGCGTGGTGATAAATGTGGCGCCGGAAGGTGTTGTAACGGTAGTAGTACGAGCATCCGCGCTGTAGGCGGTATAAGTGGAGCGTCCCAACTCATCTGTTTCGCAGATCTTGCGGCCTGCCGGGTCGTATGAAGTGGTGCGGGTTGTAGCAAGCGCGCCGATACGGGTCGTGGTTGAGGTGACTTGCCCGGCGGCATCGCGCACATACTCCGTAATGGTTTCCGGTGTTACCACGGTATCGTTGTCTGTCACTTCGCTGCGTGTTGTTTCGATGAGGCGGCGGGCAGAGTCGTATGCATAGTCTGTGCGGATTCCGTTTTCATCCACTTCCCAAAGCAACTCGCCGCTGCAATTCTGCTCGCAGAAATAGCAGCGTCCATTGTCGTGTAACGTGCTGATACGTTGATTTTGCGCATTGTATGTATGTGAACTTCCGTTGAGAAGTTGCCAAGTGCCGGTGGAAAGCAGGATGTATTCCTCCTCGCGCGTGATGTTACCGGAAACATCGATGTAGCTTACTGAGCGTCGGGATTGCCCGGCCACAGCCTCTCCATTTATGCGTATTTCGGAAGAGATGGTATAGAGAGCTCCATATTGTGATGTAGCGGCATAGCTATACCACTGCTGTACTCCGTTCACCGCTTGAGTCATGCGGAGGCGTCCTCTATCTAATGCTGTCGGAGCATCGTTTGTCCAGGTTTCTGAAATTTGCAAGTGCGTATGGGAAGAACCGGCTGCCGTGGTACGAATTTCCACGCGTTTGATACCGTTTGCCACGGAGTATGCGTGTGTTTCTGTACTGAGTGTCACCATGGTATCCGTGCCGTTCTGCCGAAGTTTGCGGGTAAGGGTAGCCGGCTCAGAGGAGTAACGCTCGGAGGTCGAGTAGGCATAGGTGTAATCCGTGATAAGGGTATAGTCCCCTGCCCGCCAAGGCTCGAAGGTCTTGACAATACGTCCGCTTTCATCGTACCAGTATTCTGTGGTGTGACCGGTGGGGGAAGTTTGCAGTACCATGTCACCCACTCCATCGTACTCATAGCAGGTGGTTTGCTCCGCCTCCGAACCATATCCCTCCACAGCAGTGAGTAGCAAATTGCCCACGGGTGTGCTTTGGTAGACCTCGCAGTAGCAGGAAGCGGGTACCCCGCCTTTGCTGACGGTGGTGACCAGTTGCCAAACCTCGAAGCTAGTCGCAGAAGCAGGTTCCAACACTGTGCGGACACGACCGGTGGTGACTGCTTCTGCGCCTCGGCCTTTTACCATACTCCAAGCACCGTCTGCTCCCCGAGACCATGTACATGCAAAATCCGGGCGGTCAGGAGTTTTTTCCGTGATAGTGAGGCCGGCCTGCGAGTAGTTTATATCGAAACGCTTAAAGGCCGTTGCATTTTCCACCAAGGTGTAAAAACCATCAGCATCTGTACCGGCCACCTGCGTGGGCAAGTAAAGGGCTATACTATAGCCTGAGGCAGAGATATTCTCCACATTCATGAGGCCATCCCAGTAGCTCCATATCTGGCAGATGGTGGAAGCATCCGCGCTACGTTTGATACTGAGGTAGGCCGACACATCTTCTACCACTACTGATTCCGGTCCGGTGTAGGAAAGAAGTTCCCCGGTAGCAGCAGAGAAAAGCCAAGCGGATCCGGAGACATTCTGCCAACGCAGAGATAGGGGGGTACCTTCTTCATCTCTCTCCAGCGTGGCCAGCCCGAGTCCGGCAGTATCTACCCCTAGAGGGCGCACGGAGCCGTCTGCATAGCACCGTAGGTCTATTTGCCGCACACCCATGCAGAGCTGCAGAGTGGCACCGCTTACCACACCACCCTCCGGGATAGAAAGGCTTGCTGCTAGCGGATGGTTGTATTGCAGAGCAGCGGGAGATGCCAAAATATCTGAGAAATCTACCCGGCATAGCTGAAGTTTACCATTGAGCGCGGTACCAAATCCGCGCAATACGCCCATATTGCAGCTCCAAGCCAAGCTGTCTTCCGTCATGTCGTAGCTTACCGAGCTTGCAGCGGAAGAAGAAGCAGCTCTGCCGCCTACAGAGCTGCGCTGTGTCGGGGGTGTCCCACCCTCCGGGCTACACGTGTTGCTGCCGCATCCGCAGGGTTGTGGGTCTTTTTTGCCTCCGGCAACTAGCGGGTAAGCTATCCAGTACAGCTCGCAAATTTTGCGATTTTGGGCGGGATCCGCCATAGGGATATTCTGGTATGTCAAGATGAGCTTTTGAGATCCGGAGGGAAGGATGGCGCGGTATTTTTTTTCCCATACTTGGTGCCCTCCGTGTGGCCCTTTAGACTCTTTTGTTTCCAGAAGCTCAATGATGTATTTATCGGACAAAAGCCGGACACTCCCCCAATCATCCACCTTATAGGTAATCAGAACTTCGGCTAATACGGCAACGGAATTACCGTCTTCATCCTTTTCGAACGGTATATTGAGAGTATATTCCTTTACCCAGCTCTCTGCGCCTGTCGGCGGACCGGCGTTTTCGATGTATTGCCCCCGAGCGGGAAAAGTGTCTGTTTGCTGAGAAGCATTGCCTGAGCGGGAGATAGGAGGTGCAGCAAGGCTGCTGTCCCATTTGGTGTAAGGAGGTGTTTTCATGTCCGTATGTCTGAGTTAAATTTGTTCGGTAAAATGCCGTTGAAGCGGCGTCTTTCTAAAAATATATCACCGCGGAACAGACAGAAAGACGAAGAAAATCTAAAAAAAAGTGGAAAAAGCGTCAATTTTTTTGAGAAAGGCGTAGGAGTCGCTCGCGGAGGGAGGGTGGAAGCTCATCCTGTGGGGAGGTGAGTTGCCGGGAAAGCTCCCCGGCGCGGATATTGAAGTGCGTACTATAACAGTCTATGCGGATATAGCCGTGGGAGTCTTGGTAGGAGAGGCGCAGCGGGGATTGAGGTGCTACGGACATGTAGTTGCGGATATTTGCCGTGCATTGCTGGGCAGCTTGTTGGCTATGTGGGCACTGCGCCAGATGGTAGGCTAGGCGGCATTGCAGGGAGAGAATGCTGTCTTTTACGGATTTCACCGTGCGCTCGACAGGACGGGCATAGCCCACAACAATAGGATGCTCGCGAGCACGGAGTTCGGACGTGCAAAATACTTTTTCCCCATTTCGGAGTAGGACGGAATGCAGCACCTGCCCTGTGCTCTGCTTGCTGAGAAAGACTTGCAGTTCTGCCGGAGAGCAGAACGTTTCGCCATTTATCATGAGAAGCACATCGCCTCTTTGTAAGCCGGCCGCCGCTGCCGGGGTGCCGAGCTCCACAGCGGTGACCAGAAGACCGCCGGTTGTGGGGGGAAGCTTTTTTTTGTGTTGCTCTTGCGTGCTAAGCGAGCGGGAGCGAATGCCGAAAATGACACGGGAAACGATGGGTATGCGCTCTTCCTGCTCATCCTCCCACCAATCTTTCGCCGGTGCAGCGGAGGGAATGAGGATGAGAAGGAGAACCAAGTATCGTAAGAATTTGCTCATAAGGGGACATCGATTATGACTATTTCATATTCACCGGCGGCAATGCCATAGCTCATACCACCTTGCACGGCATACGGGGGCAGTATGGGTTCTGCTGCAGCGGCATTGATACGCCCCACATAGCAGGGAGCGTGCGGGGGTTGCGGGCTGTACAGTGCAATACCCCCGCCGGCCAGTAGGACAATAGCCGCTGCTACTGCTGCCCTTCTCCGCCACCCGGTGAATTTTTTGTGAGGAGGCGTAAGAGTAGAACGCATGCTTTGTTCCAGCCGGGTGCTCATAGCGCTATCTACCTGTACGCGGGGAGCAGCGGCACGGAGGATTTGCTCAAGTTGTGAGATATTTTCCTGTTTCATTGCGGAATATCGGGGTGTGATGTCAGTATATCTTTCAGGCGGCGGAGAGCCGTCTGGTATCGGCTTTTTAAGGTGGAAAGGGGTATATGCAGCACAGAGGCAGCTTGGGAGGGGGTGAGTTCTTGCCAGAGTAGCAGCACAACAGCTTCTCGTTGCTCCGGCGGTAGGGTGTATACGGCGCGCCGGGCAGCAAGCTGCGTGTCATCCGTTTCTCCATGTAGCATGTGTGGCGTATAGGGCTCTGTATAGAGCTCCCGGCAGAACTTTTGTTCGCGGGCTTTGCGGCGTTTTTGCTGCCGCAGCGCATTGCAGCCGCCGCAGTATAGTAGGCGCAGGGTGTAGCGCAACAGTGAATCCGCATCCGTATGCAGGTGTCCGTGCTCTACTGCTCGCAGCACATGCCGTGCCGTGTCAGTCAGCAGCAGCTCGGCATCTTCTATGGTCGGCATACGGGTACACAGGTAGGCCAGCAGGCGGCTTTGCTCCTGCTTGAACCATTGTATACACTTTTCGCTGCGTTGTTGCATTGTCCGCTATATTTTGTCATGGAGAAGCGCATCTGGCAAGCAGAAATTTAGGGAGTGGTGCAGAAAGTAAAATCGTAAAGTGTATATTACTATATAAAGGTACCGCTTGCTTCTGCAAGTGAAGAAGCAAGCGGCACTGTATAGGAAAGTGAGACCGCTGTGCCGTCAGTGGTATGAGAGCCACGTTCCCTGAAGTCAGGTGGGTGCGGAGCCGGGTTTGTCTGAGGTATCCTCTGAGGGACGGAACATTAAACCCATTTAGCTTTGGTGCCCCA
>JAZNTO010000049.1:0-4291 GCA_045591805.1 Akkermansia sp.
TCTGTTATTACCCCATCCGGTTTGTTATTCATAATGCGTCTGTTTCACATATTGGCTCACTTGTGGGCACGTATTTTCCCCATAATATCTTTTATATCCTGATACAGTTTTTGAATCCGCTTGGCGATAGGTGCAGAGGGCACAGCCTCCCCGCTGCTCCACTTAGAGATACGGTTTGCGGTGGTGGATAATTGCCGCGCCAGTTCCGTGAAATCCCATTGTGTGTATTTTTGGATGTAGAGCAGTTGTTCCATCGGCGTTTTCGGTGTTCGGGCGGATGGAGCGGGAGATTCTTTGCCGGCGGAGCTTTGTTTACGCTTAGCCTTGGCTTTTTTAGGGGGCGGTTGTGGTTCTGTAGTCCACAAGGCGGCATCCACCAACTCGACGCCGAAAAGAGCAGCTAAATCCCTCTCCCCCAGCTCGGAGCCGGCAGCCTGCTCCAACGTTTCTTCTGCCCCGGCGGTTAGTACAGTGGCATCCAGCCCACGAAGGGTGAACAAAAGTTCGGGCTGAGTGTCCAAGCGATTTCCCACGCCGTACAATACGGCAGCCTGGTGTTTGCAGAAATCGGCATAATCCGGGCAGCTACACGTGTGTTTTACCTCGTTCACCCGGGGGAATAGCCCATCTCGGGTGTCAGTAAGTGCCGCCATAAGAGACCGGGGAAGTTTACCTTGCAGCAAATCCAGCAGCTCCAGAGACGCCACTTCTCGAAACAGTTTTTCAATCTTTTCCTTGCGCTCCCCATTCAGGCAGGCTATTTCCATGCGTACCTCATAGGGGGTGGATGAGGAACCTGTTACCAGAGCCGTAATAAGACCTTTTTCTATGTGCAGATCCACCACGGCACCGCTGCGCACATAGCTTTTACCCCGAGGTATGCGGTTAGAGTAGTCGGAAAAGGATTCCAGGTGCTTACACCAAGCCTTGCCCCAGACGGAGCGGGCTATCTGCGTGCCCTCTATGAACACCGGCGATAAATTCGGGTATTTCTTCCGGAGCTTTGCGAGAGCCTTCTGCGCCTGAGCCTTGCGCTCGGCAACAGAAACATACTGCGGGAAACCGTAAGAATCGTACATTGTTATTCAGCCGTTATGGAGTTTTGCGCAAAAGATACGAAGTCTATCAGCTCCTCATTGCTCATCTCGGTAAGGAGTTTTTCTGCGCCTTCGGACAGTATGGAATCTGCCATATTCTGCTTAGTATCAATAATGGAGTCTATTTTTTCCTCCAGCGTGCCGGTGCATACAAACTTGTGTATAAGCACATTGCGGTGCTGGCCGATGCGGTAGGCACGGTCACTCGCCTGATTTTCCACAGCCGGGTTCCACCAGCGGTCAAAGTGCACCACATGGTTGGCGGCTGTAAGGTTCAACCCCGTGCCTCCGGCCTTCAGCGAAATCACGAAGAATGGCGGGCCGTTTTCACGTTGGAAGTCTTCCACCAGTGCGGCACGCTTCTTCACCGGGGTACCGCCGTGCAGCACCAGCCCCTTGCGCCCAAAGCTCGTTGCCAGGAAATCATGCAGCGGGGCACACAGCTCCCGGTATTGGGTGAAGATAAGCATCTTCTCCTGGCGGGCAGCCGCAGACTCCACCAGTTCTGCCAACCTCGCAAACTTGCCGGAGGCCTTTGCATCATACGCTCCGGTTCCTATAAACTGCGCCGGGTGATTGCATATTTGTTTGAAGCGCGAGAGATAAGCCAGCACCAAGCCCTTACGCCGTATGGCAGGCAGCTCTTCATTCTCTAAATCCTTGCGCAATTGCTCCACGCAACGGGTATATAAGGCAGCCTGCCGCGCCGTAAGCGAGCAGTAGAGTTTTACCTCCGTCTTGTCAGGCAAATCGGTAATGATACGCTTGTCCGACTTAAGACGCCGCAGAATAAACGGTGCCGTGAGCTTGCGAAGCGGGGCGTAATGATTATCCAACGCACGCACAAAGGTGCGGAATTGAGTGTGTTTGCCCAACAAACCGGGATTAATGAAATCAAAGATACTCCACAAATCCCCCATGCTGTTCTCTACCGGGGTGCCGGTTAGTGCAATGCGGCGTGGTGATTTCAGCGCGCGCAACGCCCTGCTGCGGGAGCTTGCGGCATTCTTAATAGCCTGAGCTTCATCTGCTATCACAGCCGCAAATTCTACACAGTGCAGCATATCCTGCCGGGAAAGCATGCCATAAGTAGTCAGCACCATGTCGTAAGACTTCAACATCTCGCTCTCTCCGTTTTTGAGCATTGCCTGCTCATGCCGGGATTGGGCAGACGGATGCAATACGCCCACACGCAGCCCGGGGGTAAACCGCGTAGCTTCTGCTTGCCAGTTGCGAATCAGTGTAGCCGGCACCACCAGCAGTGCCGGACCATCGTTCAGTACGCCACCCGCTTTCCATACGGCAAGCAGGGTGAGTGTCTGCAAGGTTTTGCCCAAGCCCATATCATCTGCCAGGCAAACACCGGCTCCCATATTCAGCATACGGAACATATAGCTCACCCCCTCGTGCTGGTAGGGGCGCAGTATATCCCCCAATCCAAAAGGTATCTCCGGCAGCGGAGCAGCGGCAGCGCCGACCGGATGGAACAATTCCGCGAGCGAATGTCCGCATGTGTATTCCACAGTTTCATCGGCTCCCGGCAGCACGCCGGCCGCCTCCGGTACTCCGGCCAGCAAGCGCAATCCCTCTATCATGGTCAGCCCCTGTTGCCCGACCGCTTTTTCGACCTGTTTCCATCGGGAGAGCAACTGTTGAATCTGCTCTGCATCTGCCACCACCCACTCACCACGCAGCTGCACCAGCGCCCCCTCCGCTCTCAGTAAGCTTTGTAGCTCCGCGCGGCTCAGGGGCTCATCCCCCAATGCCGCTTGTACGGAAAACTCCAACAGAGAGGCTGCCCCCATTTTCACCTTGCCCGGGGTATCCAGTGAAATACGCAGCTTAGGCCGCAGTGGCTTGTGTTTCCAGATATTGAACACTCGCACCTGTACGCCTGCCTGCTGATAAAGCTGCTGTTCCTGCAAAAATTGAAAAGCCTCTCGGGGGGAGAATGCACAAGCACGGAATATGCGATGAGAGCGCAACAACTGCTCCATGAAAGGACATGTGGCTGCCAATTGTTCCAGGGGGGTAACCAGTTGCTCAAATGCCGCAGGATTCGACTTCTGCAGCTTCAGCGCAGCGGCAAGAGGCCAGTGTTTTCCTTCTCCTTCCGGCGAAGCATCCACATACGTAGCCATGAACGCGAAGGGTAATTTTTGCGAATCTGCCACCTTGTTTTCCGCCAGATGGAAGACGATTTTTCCCCAGTTTGCCCACTGCGGATTCAGCCCCTGCACACATTCGGCCAGTATTTGTTGCGGCTTTTTTAACAAGCGGCGGCGCAATGAGGCATACAGTTTTGCCAAGCCTCCCGCCAAAACGTTTTCGCTCCAATACTCTGCCCCCGGAATAGGGGGCAAATCCTTGCAAAGGGATACAAAATCAAACCCAGGGGCTTGCTCCGATAAAGCGACTCCTCGCTTTGCTCCTTCATGATGAAGCAGTTCTCGTACATAGCACACACAGGCACGCCGAAGATATGCCATGGAGGGCGTTAGGTTTGCTGTTGATTCCTCCTGCAATAACTCCAGCATATCCTCCCCTTGCAGAGAATAAATATCCGCCCCGTCCTGCCATCTGCATAGCAACTCCCCGGTCGGAGACACCACCAGCTCACCCCGGCTCATGGGGGGTCTCGCCTCTTTTTCGCTTAGCGTGTGCGCTTTCTGCATATGCTCATTCTAGCAATTATAAGCCCATCAGGAAAGGAGGAACTGTGCCTGCAATCATTTTTTTTTATGAACGCCGTCCAAGCATGACCGGTAGCACGAGACCGATTACTACCGGAAGCACGAGGTGCCTATCAGGGGGCTGTTTTAGCCGGGAATTCAAAAAGCCGCTGCCCGGTCAGGGGCAACGGCTTTGTTTTCAATTCAATGAAAAAGAGGGGGGCTTCGGCAAGCCTACGCCCACCCAAGCAATTTACTTGCGGCGGCGGCGAGCAGCCAGACCAGCGAGGGCAAGCAGAGAAAGCGTGGCCGTGGTGGGCTCGGGGGCAGAAGGTGTCGGAGCTGTTCCGGGAATAGAAAGAGCAAAACTTGTCACGTTGCCAAAAGTTCCGCTTTCACTTGTGCTATTACTGCCGCCTATGTATACACGGCTAAGGCTGCTTCCATTCAACCCAAAACCGGCCACAGTAGACGTAACGGGTGTTGTCATAGAATCGGAACTCAGGGTGACAGAGAAATTAT
>JAZNTO010000050.1:0-8383 GCA_045591805.1 Akkermansia sp.
AAAATACGCCAACACCCCCACATCTGGCAGCCCCCGCATCGGGCATGCCGGACTCCGTAGCTACCACCCCGGCACCCCCTCGCCCAAAAATACACCGCCGCACGTACGACCCCAGCTTGGCAGACCACGCACAACCCGGCTTCCGCACCACCGAGCGCCGCAGCCGAAGCAGCGGACGCTTCGTGTTGGGGCGCGACCCGGCGCTGAATGTAAGTGCCACCCCCATGGGACACTACGAGATGCAGGTGTACCGCCTTATTGCGGCGCGCTGGTATGCCGCATGCGATGAGCACCGCGGAGACATCATCCCGGGGCGCATCATCATAGCTTTCCGGCTAAACAAACGCGGCAATGTAGAAACAATGAACCTCGTAACACGCCGCGGTGCCGGCGTCATCCAGCAAGGCTTCACATTCCGCGCCATCCGCGCCGCTCAGCTCCCGCCCATGCCGGCAGATGTACAGAGAGAACTCATAGGCGAGCAATTGGAACTCATCTTCACTTTCAACTTCGATTAACCACCACACACCAGCATCCATGTTACACTCCATACACCAATTCCTCTCAGCATGCCATCCTTTCGGCTACCCGCTTCTGGTCTGCTCCGTCCTGCTTCTGGCAGCCATTCTCTACCACTTGCTGCTAACTATCAAAACAGCAGATATCCGAAAACTCTCGGATATGCTCTTGGGTAGCCCGGACAAACTACCGGATTATTGCGCAGCGCACCCCTCCGCCTTGTGCAGCGTACTGAGTAGCGCTCTGGCAGAGAAAAACAACCCCGTGCTTCCGGAACTACTGGAAAGCCGCCTGCGGCTGCTGGTAGATTCCCAGCGCGTTGGCATGACCCTCATCAGCATCATCACCAATATCGCCCCCATGCTTGGCATTCTTGGCACCGCGTGGGGGCTCGTAGACATCTTCGGTGTATTCGGAACCCCGGCCGCCGGAGAGGGAGTAGCGCTCGGCATCTCCAAAGCGCTCTACACCACCATCTTCGGGCTTGCCATCGCGGTGCCCGGCGTCATCTCTCTGTCCTGTTTCGAGCGAGCCCTAGAGCGCAAAGCCGCCATCATCAACGAGCTTTTCACCGCCCTGCTTGCCAAGCGTTCTAGTCTGTAGCCCTATGAATATCTACACCCGCAAAGCTGTTGTGCAAGGAGTCCCCTTGGTTCCCATGCTGGATATCCTCACTATCCTGCTCATTTTCTTCATCGTACAGACGGAATTCAAACGTCAGGTAAACGTCCTTAAGCTCTCACTCCCCCGCACAGAAATCCTCGCCGGTGAAATCGGTGACCGCAACAATGTGTTACTGGAAGTTGGCGCCGATGGTAAGCTAGCCTTCGCCGGCAAGGAAATTATGCCTCATGAACTCCCTGAAGCGGTACAGACACTACTTGCCTCCACCCCTAATGCCCGAATTCAGGTAGCTGCTGCGGACGCTTCTTCCATGGGACGTTTCATTGAGGTGTTGGATTCTCTCAGCGCTGCCGGCTTAAATGTGAATGAAATTCCCATTCGCATCGAAGCTGCTAAATAACGTTCTTACCTACTAACCGCAAATACATTACAATTCCACCAAAACAAATATCATAAAGTCACATTTATTAAAAATGCTATTTTTATAAGATATTCATTCGCACGAATGGGATATTTTTAGAAAATCAGACAGACACGCCTTGCCCTTGTAGCCTTCCTTTTGCAGGCAAGCTGATTAGCACCCGCTTATTGTATACCCCCCTTTATTTTCGTTAGTTTGTTTTTATTCGTGAAAACAGCACGCTTTTTTGTTCACGTATACACCATTCTCAAGAAATCAACTTCATTTATCATTTTAGCACAACGACAATCCACGCCCTTTTCGCCTGACTTTTGGTTGCAAGTCACAAAAAAAAGCACACGTTGAGATTCACATATAAACATTCAGGTCTCCGGCTATTATATTTAACGCAAGCACTATTCCCATAGGGTTTATAAAGAATGCTCTCAATAAGAAGCCCAACTACACGTCGTTTCAAGCGCCTCCTTTATTATCATATTATTTCTACATATCACTCCGATTGTTAGATTTGTTTTTCTAGATATCTTAATAGATTACAAATCTAAAATCACATCATTTCCTCTGTATTACTTAATACATCCTAGGCAATCGAGGGCCGAGTCCTGTAAAAATTGTCCAGACGATGGTGCCTGCTTTTTCGGCCACCTCTGAGATAGGAATGTGCGAGCCAATAAGTTCCACCTCATCCCCCGGTGATACGCCGGGCACCTCCGTCACATCCGCCATAATTTGATCCATGGTCACTCGGCCCAGCATGGGGCAGTAGTGGCCATTGATATACACGCGGGCCCCCTGCCCTGAAATACTGCGAGGCCAGCCATCTGCATACCCGATACCGATAGTTGCCACGCGAGTAGGACGCTGCGTAATATAGGTCCGCCCGTAAGCCACGCCATGTCCTGCAGGCAATTCGCGCACCAGAGACACGCGGGAAGTCAGGCGGAGAGTGGGACGCAACACACCATCGTATATAGACGCCATGGGTGCCACACCGTAGAGCAACAGACCCGGGCGCGCCAGATTTGCCACCGGCACCTCGTACGCCAACTCGCCGGCACTGGCTGCAATATGGCGGTAACGCAGGGTAAAATGCGGCTGCAACATCTCCACACACTCAGTAAAGAGACCGATTTCGTTCTGAGTGAAGAGCACATCCTCATCTGCAGACGGGAAATGCGACATCACGCCTTCAACAGACAGATTCGGCATCGCCTTCAGCGGCTCAATAATACCTCCGAGCTGAGTCGGCAGAAAGCCCTCGCGCCCCATACCGGTATCAACAGCCAGGTGTACAGAAAAAGTCTTGTTGTAAAGAGCGGCGAGACTCTGGTAATGCTCCGCCTCCTCCAGGGTGGAGATAGTGCAGCACCAGTTGTTGAGCACGATTTCCTCTCGCTCCTCCGGGAACGCAGGTCCCAGAATAAAGGGCTTGGTACGCACCCCGGCAAAGCTCAGGCGGCGAGCCTCACCGGCATTTGCCACGCCGAAAAAGGAGATACCATGCGCATCCAGACGCCGCGCTACGGGCTCCAGCCCATGCCCATAGGCACCGGCTTTGATAACGGGCATCAGCTCCGTATCCGGCAAGGCCTGGCGCGCAATATCAAGATTGTGCGCTATGGCCTCCAGATCCACATTCACCCAGGCACGAGGCGGACTTTCATTTGTCATGGCAGGGATTACTGTAGCACCAACAATTGTTTTTGGCAAGAGCAAAAACAGGATACCTTACCTCTCCCACTCAGCTTTCCAGGCGGCAGCACGCTGCTCTTCCGGAGCATTTTCCACCGCATCCAGGCAGCGATACAGGCGCGCGAAATCCAAATCTCCGAGGGGCGGATTCGACTTACGCCCCGGAGGAGCCCAAGCTGCAATCGGGCCCACAGCGCTCAATTCAGCCAGTATGTCGCGGGCGTTCTGCCCGGCATCATTCCTTGCAAGAGGATTCGCACCGGCCTCTACCAGCATGTTCAGGCACGGGAGATTACCATAGCGCAAGGCCACCAGGAATGGGGTGTTTCCTTCGCCGCCTCGGTAATTCACGTCTGCGCCATGCTCCAGCAGCAATTTCAGGTGTTCCCGGCGGTCTGCATAACACAGGGTCGCGCCAATGGAGCGATTTACATCCGCGCCGGCAAGAATAAGTTCGCGCGCGCGTGAGGTATCCGCCCATTGGTGAATAACGGCATTGAGCGGGTTACCGCGATTCGGGTCTGCCCCGGCGGCCAGCAGCACCGTTTGCACACGCGCATCCACAGCATAGGCGGAGGCCGTCAGTATTTCACTCGCATTCACCGCCGCTCCGGCATCAATAAGCCACTGAATCACCTCCGCAGGCTGGCGATGATAAACCGCATCAAAAAGAAAGGTATCCTCCTGAGCCCCGAGCGGATGAATCTGCCGCAGTTCCGCCCCGGCTGCCAGCAGGCACTTCACCATATCGGGCGATACCCGGCACATCAGCGCACGGTGCAACACGTTGCGCCCCAACGCATCGCGAGAGTTCACATCTGCCCCTTCCGCCAGAAGAAGCTCCACATGGTCCTTCTTGTTGCTCTGCGCCGCGTAGGATAAAGCTGTGAAACCATGGCGATTTTTCAGTTCGAGCTCAGTCCCGGCTTCGACAAGCATGCCGGCAATGGTCGTATCGCTGTTTTTCTTCGACACACAAGCTCCCATCAGAGCTGTCCAGCCTCGCTTATCCTGCGCGTTCGGAGAAGCCCCGGCGGCCAGAAGAGCGCGCACCATACCGGCATGCCCTCGCTGTGCAGCACGCATCAAAGCGGTATCCCCCACACTATCAGCGGCATTCACATCCGCCCCGGCCTCAATTAGTTGTTTCAGCTCCGCCAAAGACCCACGCCAAGCACAGTGCATGAGCGGAGTTACCTCCCGCACATTTGTCCCGACTGCGCATCTTGCGTTCACATCTGCCGCCGTCGCACTCACGGCTGTCTCAGCAGCGCACACAGTCCCCTGCACCAGCGCCGCACACCAAATCAACTGTATCTTTTTTTTCATATCTACTATAAGTACTCATTCGCTTGTCGCAAACTTTCACAGAAAATCACATTTTTACACTTTTTTACACCCATAACATTTTTTAGAGTTGAAATAATTTCGTTTTTGAAATTATTTTTCTGGACATTTTGAAAAAATCCGCTAGAATGAGCGCATGGAATCTCTCCCTAAAAAACCTCACGAGTATTTTGTGAAGCTTATCAGCATCATCGATGACCTCCGTCGTGCCAGTTTCAAATCCACCCCCACGACCCAGCAGAAAAAAATGCTGGGGCTCACTTTCCGACAAGGATCAGCCATTGCACAGATTAAGCTGCTCACCATGGAATCCCCCCAAGGTGTAGCGCTCAAAACACTCGCCGGACACCTCAAGATGACCGTACCTGCCACCTCTCTGCTGGTGGAAACCATGGTAAACAAGGGCTTTTTCGAGCGTAACCCGAATCCGGAGGACAGGCGAGCCGTATGCATCCGCCTCTCAGAGAAAGGGCAGGAAATCTGCAACGATGTCCAAGCCCGTCTGCTGCAGGAAATCGACCGCGTGGCAGAAGAAATACCGGCCGAAGAGCTGGAGGCTGTACTTCGCGTGGCAAATAAGCTCGAAGAAAAGGTGTACAAAGAGAAAAAGTAAGCCAGCAAACTGGCAGGAAATGCGTTTCCTGCGAACATTTGCTTGACTAGGCTCAAACTTCCGTGTAATATCGAACACGAACAGAGGGGGTCCGCCCTGTAAAACCTTTTTCACAATATGTCGAACAAACCAAATCTTCTGGCGCATGTACGCCAACACCTCATTGCCCGCGGCGAGGATTACCAGTGGGTAACCATGGGGCCGGGTAGCGAGAAAATAGGGCTGGCCTATCTGCCCGTAGACACCACGGGCATGCCCTGCACATTCATGTTCACAGAGTTGCACGAGCCTTGCAGCTTGGTGTTCGATGTTCACTTTGCCACGCGCGTAGGCAAGGAGGATATGCAGGAGCTAAGCATGCTACTGCTCACCATCAATGCCAATCTGCAGGAAGGGCAGCTACTGCTGGATATGGAGGGCGGCTATGTATACTACCGCCTCAAGTATGTGGTGAGCGACTCCGGTGCAAGCCCGGAGCAGATTCGCGAGCGTATCGCCTACATGGAACGAGTCGGCGTAGGTATCACCATGACCTACGCCCGTATCATCGGACAGGAATTCCCCCTACTCGGATAACACGCCTTTACACTCAATACACATCATACACAGATATGTCACTCGATAAACCCTTAGCAGGAAAGGTAGGCATCGTCACCGGCGTTGCCAACAAACGCAGTATCGCCTTTGGTATCGCTAAAGCCTGGCACGAGGCCGGCGCCAAGCTCATCTTCAACTATCAGGGAGAGCGCTTGAAAGACGGTGTCATAAAGCTCGTGAAGGAGAACTTCGGCGAAGACGCTCCCGTATGCGACTTGGATGTAATGAACGACCAAAGCATTGCAGATTTCTTTGCTTTCGTTGCCTCCCACACAGACCATGTGGACATGATGCTGCACTCCATTGCTTTTGCCCCCAAGGCGGCTGGCACACTGGAAGGGCACTTCTCCGACATCCCACGCGATGCCTGGAACGTCTCCTTGCAGGTGAGCGCCTACTCGCTCATCGCCATGTCCCGCGCCGTGGCTCCGCTCATGGTGAATGGCGGCTCCATCATGGCGCTGACATACTACGCCAGCCAAAAGGTAGTGCCGAACTATAACCTGATGGCCGTATCCAAGGCTGCTCTAGAGACCAGCGCCAAGTATCTGGCTTTCGACCTCGGACGCCGCGAGGCTCCCATCCGCGTGAACTGCATTTCCGCCGGTCCCGTACAGACCTTAGCAGCCCGCGGCGTGAGCGGCTTTACCGACATGTTTAAGGTATATGCGGAGCGGAGTCCGCTGCAGCGCTCCTGCACGCTGGAGGAACTTGGTGCCACAGCCACCTTCCTGGCAAGCGATGGCGCAGCAAGCATCACCGGCCAAGTGCTCTACGTAGACGGAGGCTACGAAATTGTAGGCATGTAAGCCACGCTCCTACAGTGCCAACATTTGTAACGGTGGGTGACACCCCGGTGGTGCGCCCGCCGTTTTTTTATTCGCACACGCATGAGCATATTTTCCGGATACTTCAGCGCGGAGGCCATAGTAGATATACTGGCTCGAGTAGAAGGATGCACGGCGGACCTAAGCGGAGCCGGATTCGACCGCATACACGGCACAGCAGATTGTTGGGTGAAAGATAGCACCCTGCCCCCTGTCAACAAACACCAAGACGCGGTAGAAAATACCCTGCTCGGCTTCCTGCAAGATTTGCAAGCGGTTCCCAACGGCAAAAAAATCCTGCACCTCGCCCTCGACGGAGAAGGATACCCGATTCAGTTCACCCCGGCTTTTTCCGCGGCTCTGAGCTCTGCAGACGTTTACTTGGAAATTGCCGGTTCTTAGAATTATCTGTGCAAATCCTGCCATGCCAGAGAGCCACGCGCGGTGAGCTGATATTTCTGGCGGGGATGGCGAGGGCTGTCCGGGTAAAGCATACGCAAGCACCCGGCCGCCAATGCAGGATTGAGGTATTTTTTCAGGAAGTTGTCGCGCCCTTTCAGCCCAAGCACCTCCATCATTTCGCGCACATTCATCTGCGCGCCTCCTATGGCTTTCAACAATTCTCCGACACAGGGCTCCACCTTCACCATGGCAGGTTCCTCATACTGGCTATCTGTCTTCTCCTGTGGTGCCTGCACCTCCGCCTCCGGGCTTGCGTGGATATGGATAAATCTGCTTTTGAGCATATGACTTTCACCCAATAATAAGTTGCGGAAAAACTTAAACAAGTAGCTGTAGTCTGCCTTTATCCCCTTGGCTCGGTTGTTGTAGTTTGCTCGCACCAACGCATCCCTAAAATAGCGCGCATGGAAGGCGAACATACGATTATCTACTCGAAATCCGTGAAAACGCAGATATTTGATACAGAATACTGCCGTAGTGCGGGTATTTCCCTCCGGGAAAGGATGTATCTGCCACAGCCCGGATATAAAGCGCGCAAGGTGCCCCACTGTCTGGTCATCTGTAAGACCGACATAAGAAAATTGCTTCTCCTGGTCTATGTCGTACGCCAGAGCCGGCCGAATTTCCGAGGCATATCCATAGCTGACACTATCTCCGGCCAACACCCACTCCTTTTTGGAGATGTTGTATTCTCGAATTTTCCCGGCAAATTTGAAAACGTTATGAAAGAGCTTGCGGTGTATGGCCACTACTCCACCCGGGCTGAAAATGAAGCCAGGTTCATTAAGTATTTCGGTGATATTTGCGGCCACTTTGTCGGCCTCATTTCCCACAGCTGCTGTGCCTTCTTTATGCTCTGCATAGTATTGTTCTATACGCTCCTGCACTTCGCGTATGCCTATTTCTCCCAGTATGTGCTTTTCGGCAATTTCGCGCAGATAGCCGGAAACTTCTAGGCCATCTACTGCCTGTAAACCAACGGCAATATCCCAATTCAGTGCACGCTCCGTTACATCCGGTTCTGCTGCGCACAAATAGTGCTCGTAGTATGACTCGTACTCCATGTACTTTTGCCTTTCTTTCAACTGCGTTATTATAGCATTTTCTCGACTGATTGTCAACAAAAAACGCATTTTTTACACCTCTAACATTCGCCTGTTACTTGTCCTGTTACTTGTCCTGTTACTTGTCCTGTTACTTGTCCTGTTACTTGTCCTGTTACTTGTCCTGTTACTTGTCCTGTTACTTGTCCTGTTACTAAGTCGGAGGCCAAGCGGTCTT
>JAZNTO010000051.1:0-22626 GCA_045591805.1 Akkermansia sp.
ATACCACGCTCGCGCTCCTCGGGGGCACCGTCGATCTGGTCGTACGCCTTGAACTCTGCCTTACCCTGCTCTGCAAGAACCTTGGTAATTGCAGCGGTGAGGGAAGTCTTGCCATGGTCAACGTGACCGATCGTACCCACGTTCACGTGGGGCTTGGTGCGCTGGAATGATTCTTTGGCCATAATAGTATGAAATAGTTTTGGGCTGCTTATTCTTGCATGAGCCGAAAAAAAGCTTCTGGCGGGATTTGAACCCGCGACCTCATCCTTACCAAGGATGCGCTCTACCCCTGAGCTACAGAAGCGTTATTGGCTCTTGTTCGTCCCGGTTGGGACGCGAAAGCGAGGACATTTTACACATTTTTTCGCCAATGTCAACATCAAAAACTAAAAAAACTAAAAAAAAATCCGCAACAATTTTCTTACCCATTGAATATCAGTTATCCGAAAAGATAGATTTTTTGCTTGAAAATTTTTCGGAGGGGGTGCATAGTGGGTGCCTATGAAGACATTTGCACTCATGACCACTGTTGCACTGAGCAGCTTTGCTGCCTTCGGTGCAGAAACAACCCCGGCCCCTGCTACAGACGCCTGCAAGGATAATGCGGCCTGCTGCGCAAAGGATGCCAAGTGCGATGACACTTGCTGGCTGGATGTAGAGACCATCACCATCGAGGCGGCCAACGGCGACCCGATTGCCCAGTATGCTATCGCTTGGATTACAGACACAGGCGCTAGCAATACCCCCAAAGACCCTGAAAAGGCTCAGGACATGTATGCCAAGGCTCTGCCCGGCCTGGAAAAAGCCGCAAAGGAGGGTAACCCCACCGCCTGCTATGCCTTGGCCAATATGTACGCCAACGGCAAGGGCGTAGAGAAAAACCCGGAAAAGGCAAAGGAAATCCTCGCCTGGTGCAAGGATTGCCTCAAGAAGAAGGCCGCAGAGAAAGCTGCCGCCGATAAAAGCTCTCAGGAGGCTCCAGCTGACGCCGCTCAGCAGTCCTCCGAGATGTAAAGCACAGAATTGTCTGTACTGTGTGGTGTTACGCCCGTTCCCGCCTCGCGGGGACGGGCGTTTTTAGGTGTTGGACGTTGGATTTTGAATTTAGGAAGTACTAGCGCTCGGCGTGGCGGCATTTATTTGTACAGCACGCGGGTCAGGTAGAGGCCGCCGGGCGGTGCACAGTGGCAAGTTTTGGGGCCTACGGGGTTATCCAGCATTTCCGCCAGCGCATCGCGGCTCATTTTGCCGGCGGCTACTTGGTACGCCGTACCTACCAGCATGCGCACCATGCGGTACATAAAACCATTTCCGTGGAAGCGCAAGCGCAGCTGCTCCCCCCCGAGCTCGGGCTCGACGGTGGCGCTATAAATCGTACGCAGGTAAAAATCTGCCGGCGGATTTTCCGGCTCATTCCCCCTGCGCGCGGCAAAGCGCCGGAAGTCGTGCGTCCCTTCATACACACTCAACGTCTCGCGCAACACATCTTCCGCCACTCCCATGGGACGGTGCCACACGCGGTTCTCCAGAAAAGGACTCAGCACCGCCGCCGTACAAATACCATACTCATACACCTTCCCCACCGCACTGAACCGCGCATGAAAATCTGCCGCTACCACCTCCGCGTGCATTACACGTATACTACCGGGTAGGTGTGCATTCAGCGCGGCGCGCCAGTTTTCCGTGCTCATGCGGCAGCTCTCCGGTATATCCGCATGGAAACACTGCGCCACTGCATGCACTCCGGCATCTGTACGCCCGGAGGCCGCAATGCGCAGCGGCGCACGGAGTATCGCGCAAAAGGCGGCTTCCAGCACATCCTGCACGGTCTCGCCCCCGGCCTGGCTCTGCCAGCCGCGCCAGGGTGTTCCATCGTAGGCACAGGTAAAGAGTATTCGGGGCATGTACTGCGGGCGGTTTAGTGGCAAGAGAGCCGCAAGCACCCTGGCAGGTGGTTGCGGCTCCGTGTAAAATTCACTTCCTTATGCTTTACAGGTCGAGATCCAGGGACATATCGCCGGAATCATCGGAATCGCCGGTATCCTCGATATCCATCTCGCCGGAGTCCTCAGAGCCGCTGTCATCCATATCCAGAGACATATCGGTATCATCCCCTGCCGGCTCCTCGGAGTCGTCCGTAGCGGGTTCCTCGCTGGCAGCTGCTGCGGGCTCTTCGTCCGTAGCAGAGGGCTCCTCGTCTGCAGTAGCCGACTCCTCAGAGGCACCATCGGCCGGTTCCTCGTCTGCAGCGGCGTCATCTGCGGGAGTCTCTTCCTCTTCCGGCAGCTCCGCAGCAGCGGGGATAGCAGGCACATCTTCCTCGCCATCCATCTTAGTCATGGGTACAGCGGCGGCATCTGCCTTGTAGTCCAGAGCCTCGCGCAGCTTTTCGGAGCCATAGAACTCCGCAAAGTTGCCGGGGGTGGTGTGGGTGCCGGTTGTATCGTGTATGTACGTCAGGCCGGCTTTCTTGCGTTCTGCTGCGGGAGCAGACACCTCAGAGCCATTGGCAGCACCTACGGCAAGCACCAGCTTATCGCGGTCGATATCGCCATCTGCCGTTGCCACGGGGGTACTGGCCTGTACCCGGCCAATCTCTGCGGCGAGCTGAGCCAGTGCTTCTGCGTAGGCAGCGCCCTCGCTACCCTCGGCATCTGCAGCAGCACTGCGGGTCAATGCCGTCTCGTTGAGGGCGAAAGGACGCACGCTGGCATTCTGCATGCGCTTGTTGAGCACGGCCACACGCGGAGCGGCGGCCTCGGCTGTGCGATAGTCCGTGACTTTCTGAAGCTCGGAGGTAAGCTCACGGGTAAGCTCCAGCGCGGTCATTTCTTCCTTCTGGCAAGAGGTGAGTGTGCTCAATGCCGCAAAGGCGAACGAGGGAATGAGAAGAAAACGTTTCATGGAGGAAATAAGATAAGCTACTTCCTGAGAGTAGCAAGATTTTTCTCTGCTGTCAAGGTAAAGTGTCAGGATTCCTGAAAAAATATCATTTTTTAGCCGTTTGACGGGGGATTTGGGAGGATATCTGCGTAAATTCCGGGGGAAGAGTCCTCGATAGGGGTGGCTCCGACGCAATGGGAGTAGAATTCCGCCGGGCCGACTCCACCTATTATAGCGTAGCCATACCCCAGCATGCGCATGTGTTCCAACGCTGTGACCAGCAGCACTCGCCCCACCCCGGTGCCGCGTGCGCTTTCGCCCACTCCCATGGGTCCCACAAAGCCGCGTGCCGTAGCATCGTAGCACACGAAGCCCAATATCTCGCTCTTTCTTGTAGCTATGAGGCAGCCTATGGGTTGGTGGCTCATGGCCACGCGACACTCACACACCCAGCGGGCGCTGAAATTGCGCGCCACCCAGGCCTCCAGTATATGCGCTTCGAAGGGGTTGCAAATGCGCACGGTAATCCCCTGCTCTGCCGCAGCTGCCCTCAGAGGGGCCCCCTCCGGCAACTTGTAAAGGCGCACCAGCATATCTTGCATTGTCAGTATCTGCTTGGTTGGTATTGAAAAAAAGGGCGGAAGTGCCACTTCGGCACTTCCGCCCCAAGTCTTATAGTTTACTTCTTTTTAGTGTTGAGGAAGAACTTGGCCGCTGCGTCCACCGTTGCATTGGAGGAGCCAAACACGTTCTTGAGCATGTAAGCCAGAGCCACGGCATCGCGGAAGTTCGCCGGAGCTGCCTCCCACTTCTTTTTATCTATGGCACCGACCACCTTGCCGGCATACTCCTTCACACCGGGCATGGCCCACAGCAGGGCTTGCGCTCGCACCATGGCATCCGTGGGAAGCTCCATAGCACCGCCATGTGAGGAAACACCGGCGCGACAATAGGCATCTATGGCCTTGTGAGCCACCGGAGCATTCGCCTCCGAGATGGTGCCGGAGATTTCTGCCTCCGGTATGGCAGCCGCAGCAGAATATGCTATGGCATACTGCAACCAGCCGTAGCAGCTACCGTTGAGCGTCTTACCCAGGTTGGAGGTAAGAAGCTTCTGCACATCTGTCTCCACGTCAGCTGCCGCAGTACCTGTGCAGGCCTTGGCCAGAATACCGGCTGCCAACACCTTAGCTCTATCCTCCGGGCTCAACCAGTCTGCGTGCGGGAAACTACCCACCAGCCCCTTGAGACCCGCGAAGTCCAGCTGTCGCACAGCGCACTCCAGCTCCAGCAGAGCGGCGCGTTCCGCAGGGTTGCGATCCAAGCCGATGAAGGCGGCATACTTGCTCTTGACGGCTGCCAGCTGGGTGCGTGCAACGGAGAAATCGCGGGCGTTGAGACTGCGCTCGGCTTCCACAAAATCCGCCGGAGTCTGCAGGAAGAACACACTGCCCTTCCCCACCTTGACCTTCTTTTCCGTTTCTTCGGATGAATCGTAGAATACGTAAGTATCCTTGCCGTCAGCACGCGTAATGAGACGCTTTGCAGGCTTTGCCTTTTCGTTTGCCTGCACCACAGCCACCAAACCCTGAGGTTTGGCGGGAGACTGGGCGTAGGCAAAGCCGGTCAGGGCTACAAGACCTGCAGCTACTATATTGTGAAGTTTCATATGTATATACTGTATGTTAAGGTTTTACTTCTTCTTACGGCTGCCGATCTGGGACTGGAATGCCTTGTTATCCTTGTCCTCTTTCTGCACAGCGGCATCCGCCTGATACTGGCCGAGCAGTGTTACCACTTCGTTCCACTTATCGCGATCATCCGGGGTCATCTTGCCCTCCAGCTTAGACTCGCGAACGCGCTTCACGTACACCTGAGCCGTGTACCAGGCACGCCAGCGGTCGGAGGGTTTGAAGTTGCCCTTCAGGCGGTCGCCCGTGCTGGGGTTGTTGCGCTGCCAGTAAATCTCCATAAGCGCCTTACAGGCGGGCGCAGAGTAGGCGATATTGCCCATATCCTGGTACAGGTTGGTGTAGGCCACCAAGGCTTCGTCGTACTGCTTGTTCTTGAACAATGCCTCGCCGTAGAGCATCTGCATGTCCTTCTTGCCGGTGGGGATACCGGCTTTTTCGAATCGGGCGGCACTCTCCACAGCCTTGGCGTAGTTGCCGGTAGCCAGATGCAGCTTGGTGATACCGAAGAGAGCCGGTCCGGCAATCTCCCGCTTCGGGGAAGCGGCCAAAGCCTCGAACATCTGCGCAGACTCCGCCTGCTTGGCCGGATCGCTGGTGAGCCCCAGCGCGCTCGCCTTGCCGAGTTTGGCCTCTTCAGAATAGTCGCCGCCACGGGAAATCGCGGCTTCGAAGTATGCCAGAGCCGTCTTGGCCTCCTCATCTCTATCATTTCCTTGCAGTCTGCGAGCGTATTCCACCTCGTAGTTACCCACCTGCACACAAATGAAGTTGGTGAGATCTTCCGGCTTGAACTCGTTGGTCATCTTGCGGAACTCCTTACCGATTTCCTGCTCCATAAGTGCAGCCTCATCCTTCTTCTTATCCTTGGTCAAGCGAGCCTGAGCCTTGGACATAGAAGAGAGCATGGCCATACGCAAAATAGCGTTGGTGTACTTGTCCTCCTTGGAGATACCGGGGAACTCTATAAAGTGCTTCACCTGCTCCTCCACAGTAAGCTCCTTTTTGTTGAACTTCTTGTAGCCATCCATGTAGGCGGAGGCATAGCCGTTGATGGTGGACTCCATGTCGGGATTCACCTTGTTGTTGGCAAGGCCGTAGTTTGCCTCGCGGGCAATCACGGTGCGGGCGCGCTCGGCTGCGGCATCGAATGCGGCCTTATCTGCCTCCGCAGCTGCATTGAGGGTTATGATAGCCATCTTCAGGCTATATTCGCAGCCTTCGTAATCCGCCTCGTCCCAGAAGCGGGTTACATAGCCCTTCACTCGTGCATCCTGAGCCTTGGTATCCTCGCCCTCCAAAGCAATCTCTTGGCCATAGGATGCCAGCATGTAGAGAGCATTTGCCGCAACACCCTTGCTCTTGTCGCTCTTCAGGCCGGCTTCTACAGCATCCTGCAGAGCCAAAATACCATCGGGCTTGCGCTTCTCGTCCTCACCATTGATGAGAATATTGCCGGTCAGCATACGGACATGCGGGTAAAGCGAGTGCGTCTTAAACTTCTCTGCAAAGGTTTCGCAGTAAGCCAGAGCGGCTGCCATATCCTTGGCCATGGCGGCGGGCTCGCCTCCACCCTGGCGCTTCAGCAAGGTATCAATACCCTGGAAATATACATTCGGCAGCAGTGTGGCCTCGTTCGGGAACTTGGCTATATACGCCTCCACACACTCCAGCAGCTTATCCAAGTGCGCACGATCCTTGCGTGCCAGCTGGCTGTGAGCATCGATGATGAAGTAGCGTGTCTGCGTCTCATTGGCAAGAGCAGCTTCCGGCTTGAACTTCCCGCCCTTCTGGGCTTCGCCCGGCACATCGTCCTTCAGGTACGCTTCGCCCAAGGCTATCACCTCATCCCAAGCAGCAGTTCTCCAAGCGGCGGCCACCTGCACAAAGCGCGCAGCGGCATAGTGCGGGCTCTGCTTGTCGGTCTGAGTTGCCTGTATCACCTCGGCAGCCAGAGCACTGGCTTTCGGCCAATTCTCTTCCTTGGTCATGCGGGACATTTCGTTCACCAGCACACCAATCTTGCCGCCCTCGCCGATGGCGTCTTTGTCGACAGTGCTTTCCAAGGCCACGGCCTGCTGCTCGTCCCCTGTAGCGCGGCAGAGCTGAGCAAGCTGGTAGTTGTTCTTGTCCTTCATGGGCTTCATACCATCCTTGGTCTTCTGGCTCAGGTCGGGATAGCGGTCTGCCAGAATCTGGTAGCCGGCCTTTGCCAGACGCATGGAGCCATACTGCTGGGCTACATTGGCAGCAGTTATCAGGGCATAGGCTTCCATCTGCGTATTGGCCTCGGCCAACTTCTTGTAGTTCTTGAAGAGAGCTGCGCAATCCGAAGCGCGGTAGCTTGCTCCCGCGGCCGGATCCGGCATCGCACCCTTGAACGACTTCAGCGAGCCGTGCATGGCAAACAGAGCACGCATGGTCTCGTCCACCTCCGGCACCAAGCCCAGCAGTTCATATACGGTCTTGGTAGCCTCGTGCGCCTGCTCCATATCGCCCGCCTCTAAGTTGTCGGACACTACCTTGGCAGCCTGCAACGCAGGATTGAAGAACTGGGAGCCGTAGCGAGCCAAGCGCACCGGACCCAGGGTAAAGCTGTGTGGGTTGGAGCGCAGCACCTTGTACACCCAGCCGATATTCTCCTTGTTATCGTTCGCCACTTTCACGATAGTGGCCAAACCGCCCATGGCCATGTCATCCGGCAGGGAGGCCTTGGCGGTGCGGCTCTTCTCCAAGTACTCTCCGGCTTTCTTAAAGTCCGGCTCCGGCTTCAGCAGATATGCCTGCAGCAGCATGAAGCACAGCTTGCCGTCCATCTTCTGCTCTTTCTCCATATCGGAGACTTTTCCGCTCTGGTAGATTTTCAGGTACTCCTCCATGGCAGGTATGCACTCTGCAAACTTGGAAGAGTCGCCGGGCACGGCCGGTCTGGCCTGCGGGTTCCCCACGGCTTCCTGGAACTTGCTGTAGCCCATGTAGAAGAGAGAGGCCGTAAGGTAGGGTTCGTAGCCTTTGCCACCGTTCATGCTCTTCTCTGCCAGGGCGCGCTCACGCAACTTTTTGTCTTGGAAGCGCGGCTCCTCGCGCAGTACCTTAAACGCCTCGTAAGCGGCGCCGTACTGCTTGGCGGAGAAGAGTATGGTACCCTTCTGCCAATGGAAATAGGGCTCGTAGTGTGCAAACTGCGCTGCAAGTCGGGACTTGCCGCTGCTGTACATCGTTATCATCTTGTCGCACATGGCAACGGCATCGTTCACCTTGCCTGCGCCCACAAGAGCCGATACTTGCTTAGCTGCAGTGGCCGGATCCTGAGCCTGGCACACCATCGGTGCGCTGAAAGCTGCCAGAGCCATCACTGCTGCTGCTGTGGATGCTTTAATCATAAAACGAATAGGTGTTTGTTTAAGATGGGTTATGGCGCATACGCGCCGGAGAGGGGAAGGTTCGCCTACCTGCTCGCGCGGGGCGAACTTAAGAGAGGGGAGCTGCGGGGCACGCCGCCAAGCTCCCCCCTCCGGGGTTCAGATGTTTATGGTTGCGCCGGGTATCATTCATCTGCCGTGGTGCTCAAGCCCACAGAATGAATTCCGGCCTCGGCCAGAGCGGCCATGACGTCCACGATGCGCTGGTGCGGCGCTTTGCCGCTGCCATGCAGCATCACCACGGGAGAAGCCTCCACGGCTTCTGCCTGCTCCTTGAGCAGCTTCAGGGACTCTACCAGCGAATCCATGCGGCGCTGCTGCAGGTAGGCAGGAGTGCCGGGCTGCAAGCTCGGGTCGTAGGCCTCGCCCACGGTCAAATCCTTGTTCCAGGTCACCACACCGGCGGAGGTCACATATATGTTACCGGGGTCCACCTTGGGCTTGGTGGATGAAGGGGCACTGGGACCGGGAATGTTGATGTCGAGTTTCTTCTCGCTCACGAGAGACGTTGCCACCAGGAAGTAGATGAGCAGCAGGAAGCAGCAGTCAATCATAGAGGAGATGTTGGAAGTCATCTCCTCTTCCTCCGGCGGGTCGATTTGTTTACGTCTTGCCATATTCTAAATCTAGTATAAGGATGTTTTTATTTCGCCGGCAGAGTACCGAATACGATGTTGGTCACACCCGCAGCAGCGGCTGCCTGAATAGCGCCGGAAGAACGGCTCCAAGGCGCATCCGCATCGCCACGCAGGTAGAGACGTATCATCTCCGGGGCGATTTTCTTGGCCTCCATAGCCTCTTTCTGCCTCTTAATGAAGTCGGAGAGCTCCTGAGACTGTCCGCTGTTGTAGCCTATGGATTTCTGGTTGGAATCTGCCACACCCCAGATGGTACCGGCGGCATAGGTCTCGTTGAACTTCTTCAGAGCGTTGGCGTTCTTGGCACCCATTATCTCCGGGTCGGCAAACACGTTTACCACGATACAGCCGTTGGCATCCTTCATCTCCGAGGCAGACACAGCGTTGGGCATGTTCACACTCGGATCCTTGGACACCGTAATCTGCGCGGCGTTCACAATGAAGAACATCAGCAGCAGGAAGCAGCAGTCAATCATGGGCGAAGGATCACCCTCTGCCTTGACATCCTCCTGCGCTTGGGATCTTTTCTTAGCCATGTGTCGGAGTCAGAAAAATGTTGAATAGGTTTAGTGCCTGCCCGCAATGGGCTCACAGCGGGCAGGCCCGAAAGGCTACAGGCTTAGGCCTGCTCCTCTTCTGCATACTCTACAGTTTCCTCGCCTTCTGCTTCGTCGCCACCCAGACCCTCGGGGATACGGGCAAGCTGAGCCTCAGCGTTGATGACGTTGATGGAGGTGTTCACCATCTCCTGGATAGCGTTCACGCTCTCAGCTTCCAGAGCCTGAGCATGCTTCTTCAGGAAGAAGAAAGCGGGCAGAGCAAGAATGGAGATAATCAGACCCCAGAAGGTGGTAAGAAGTGCCACGGAGATGGAGCCTGCGAGCTGGGCGGGGTCGGCCTGACCGGTCTCAGCCAGCACGGCGAAAGCGTCAATCATACCCTGCACCGTACCGAACAGACCGATGGAGGGAGCGATGGAACCGGCCAGAGCCAGCATGTCCACATACTTCATGAGGCGCGGACGCTCGTTGGCCGTGAAGTCTGCGATGGCATCCTCAATGGCATCCTTGCCCAAATCCTCGGGGCGGTTGGCATCGATATTGGGCAGAGCATAGGCAACCAAGCGGCCCAAGTAGGTGGGGCTGGTGGTAGCGTGCTGAATAGCGGACTGCACGCGGCACTCCGTCATAAGAGCCACAAGCTGAGCACGCAGCTCCTCCGGGCAGTACTTCTTCTTGGTCAGATCCATGATGCTGAACACCACAAGGAACACGGTGATAGCGAAGAGGATGACGAGCGGAATCATCGTCCAACCACCATCGATAACCCACTTGTCCAGCATGGTCTTCTTGGTCACACTAGCGCCGCCCTCAGCGGCCTCCTGCGCCAGAGCCATTGACATAGAGCCCATTGCAACAACTCCGAAGGAGAGTGCACGTACACCGAAACGAATAATCGTGTCTTTCATAATAGTAAAAATATGCTGTTTATGCAGAATTGACGTCTTCTATTTAACCAAATTTTCCCGACTTGTCCAGCAAGTTTTTTTCAAAAATGGCATTTTAGGTAAGAATTCTGCTTTTTCCCTCAATTTTTATCGCTCAGGCGCCGAATTTTAGCAGGCACCTCGGTATTATCCATAACGCCGCGAAATTCTGCGGCACCTCTACCGGCTGCATAGAGGGGTACAGCTATGCCGCTGTGAGCAGTTGTGGAAAAAACGCCTTGCACCATACCGCGCTTGCAGCAGCCATCCGCCAAAGAAAGGCCGCCGGTCTGGTGATCCGCCGTAACCACCAGCAAGGTGTCCGGGTGCCGGCGCATCCACTCCAGCACCACGCCGACCGCGCGGTCGAAATCCAGCACCTCGCGCACCGTCTCCTCCAAGTTATTGTCGTGCGCTGCCAAATCTATGCAGGAGCCTTCCACCATGAGAAAAAATCCCTCGTTTGCCGCCTCCAGCCGTGCCAGCGCACGCGCCGTACAGCGCACCAGCAAATCCCCGCGCACACTCGCAGGCGGACAATCCCCCGCCGCAAAAAGCTCCACCTCGGCACCGTTTTGGCGCATGCGCTGCATCTGCTCCGGCGAAAATGCGGATGCCCCACCCCCCAGCAGCACCTCGAACCCGGCTCCCGCCAGAGCCTCCGCTATAGCCGCGCGGTTGCGGCGGCTGGGCGTGTGGGCATAGAAGGCAGCCGGGGTGGCATCCGTTATATCCTTAGTCACCACCAGCCCGGTGGACTTTCCGGCCGCGCGGAAGTATGCCGCAAGGGAACTCAATGGCTCACCGGCGGGAGTCTGCCCCAGCATGCCGTTGTTGGTTTTGGCGCCGCAAGCCAGAGCAGTGCCGCCGGCTGCGGAATCTGTAATGGTGCGGTTCGCCGAATCCGTGCGGGAGAAAGCCGTGCAGGGAAGTTGCGTGATATTGAGTCTCCCCTTGTTGCACAACCAAGCAGCCCACACATGCTCCGCACCCATGCCATCCCCTATCATCAGAATCACATTGCGCGGTTTCCCCGCCTGCACAGCCGGTACCGGCGCCGGCTCGTGGCAGGGCAAGCCCTGCACCGTCTGCAGCTCAGCGGCCGCACACACTCCGGGCAACAATAAGGAAATGAGTAATAGCAGTCTCTTCATGCCTCGCACTCTACCACACAGCCTCGGCCGCCTGCAAGCAAAAAAAAGGCCGCAACACCTCGGTTGCGACCCTGAAAAAATTGTTTGAGCTTCTTTACTTACCCTTCTCGTCGAGCACCTTCACGGGCTCTGTCGGCTGCGGCTGGGGAGCAAGCTCCGCCTGGTTGCAGCAATCCTTGGGCATGGGGTGCAGGATGGGAGCAGACTGGCTCTGACAGCAGCAGGAGCTGAAACCTACTGCGCAGGCAACGGAAAGAATGAGAGTCGTTACTTTCATAAAATCTAATGTATGGAAGTTATCGCTGTAGAGTAAAGCACAATTTTTCACGCGAGTCAATCCTTAAATGCCAAGAATTGCATTTTTTTGCCGGGAAAGGCACAATATGCTTGAATGCGCCGTGGCGCTGTGACATAATGCGCGCGAACTATGGGCAAGCGCAGACGCAACACATTCTTCCGCCGAAAAGGTGCCCCCGGCAGCAAGGGGCGTAAAATTCTCATCGGCCTGCTGGCAGGAGCAGCCGTGCTGGGGCTGCTGGTAGCTCTCGGGGCTTTCCAGCTACTCAACTGGCTGCAGGGAGACGCATTCCGCCGGCAGCTGGAGCAAACTATTGCAGACAAAGCACAAGCCTCCGAGGTGCATATACCCGGCAATCTGAATATAGACGATGAGCTGCTCAGCCTACCCGGCCTCGACCTCCGCCGCGTGGACGCCTTGCAGCACGCAGAGCTCAAGCGCATAGCGGCCACTATAGACCGCAGCAAACTCTACAGCCGTATTCTCTGCATCCGCAAGCTCAGTGTAGAGGAAGCCACCCTGCAACTGGATACCGCCGCTCTCGGCACTCCGCTACCTCCCGCCCGCCAAGAGGACGCCGGCTTCTGGAGCCGCTTCACCCCGACAAGTGCCATTCTGCACGCTTTCGAGTGCTCGGATGCGGATATCGGGCTGAAGCTCGATGGCGACACCTACAACCTCTCCGGCTGCAATATAACAGCAGCTCCCCTGCACCCCACCCGCATGGAAGAGTGGCAGCTCACCACCGAAAACGGCCGACTCCACACACCGCTACCCTACTTGCAGAATTGCAGCATCAAGACAGCGACTCTTCTCTACACTCCCAAATCCACCATCCTTTCCGAATGCCGCTTCATGCTCAGTCCCGGCGAGCTGCGCGCAAAAGGCTCCTACCACAATACCAACGGCCTGTGGCACCTGGAAATTAAAGCCAACAAGGCCAATGTAGAGCGAATCCTGAGCGAGGACTGGAAAAAACGCCTCTCCGGCGAGCTATATGGCGAGCTCAAGCTCAATGGCTCCCGGAACAATCTCCGGGAAGCCGCCGGCAGCCTCTCCCTGCAACAGGGACTTCTGGAGGGGCTACCCATCCTTTCCAAAATACCGGTTGGCAATACTCTCCCCTACCGCAGCCTCGAGCTGGAGAAAGCCGAATGCCGCCTCAGCTACCCCTTCTCCCTGCCTCGCTACAACATTCGCAAGGCCTGGCTGTTCGACAACATCGATGTGCGCGCCCGCGGTGGTCTGCTGCGCGTGAAAGGACACGTCATCGTGGCAGAGGGCGGTGCCCTACGCGGCACGCTCACTATCGGGCTCCCCGAATCCGTGGCAGCTCCCCTTGCCAAGCTGCACCCCACCGCCGCAAGCCAGCTCTTCAATGCTTCCGGCGAGGCCGGCTTCCGCTGGCTCAACATCAACCTGAGCGGCACAACTACCGCCCCGCAAGAGGACCTCACCGTCCGCCTGGGCGCCATTCTCTCTGCGGCCGCCCCGGAGGCCGCGCTGAACGCCACCGGCAAGGCCGCAGAAGCAGTGGGCGGCCTCATAGACTCCCTTTTCTCCGGCGGCAACGCCCCTCAAGCGGCAGACTCGGAGGAAGCCCCGGACGCGCCCACTCCGGCCGCCCCCCTCCCCTCTGCCACAGATGTTCTTGATCTCCTGTTCTGACACACCATGAGCACCCAATCCGCCTATCCCTCCCAATACATAGACTGCATCTGCACCATCGTGGAGCGTTTCGCACCCACCGCTTTCCGCGCTACACTGCCCAACGGTAAGCCCACTGTGGCTTTCGTGCAAAAGAAAGAATCCCACCTGCTGGAAACTCTGCGCCCCGGCGACAAAGTGCACTGCACTCTCTGCCCGGCAGATTTCGAGCGCGCACGCATCCGCCGCCCGGCCGAGTCTGTATCGTAAAATTGCGCCAACTCCGCACTTTGCGCTTGCCTTGTGCCTTCGTAGTTGCTAGAATGGCATCCACGCATGTCCATGTCCGGCAACAAATCTTTTCTTTCGCGAGCCTTACCGCTCACAGACCTAATCTTGGCTCTGTGCTGTGCTCATGTAGCACCGGCAGTGACTAATCTTCTGGCGCCATATATAGGTTGGAGTCCGTCCCCGGGCTTCAACGTGTTTACCGCCTCTCCCTTCATGGTTGGTGCTGCGGTTGCAGCCGTGCCGGTGATTCTGCGGGTAGTGGGCTTCTACCACCGCCAGAACCGGCAGCGCATTTCTTCTGCGCTGCGGCAGCTGCTGGCTTTCACGGTGTACTTCCTGAGTTTCTTTGGCTTCTACCAGTTTGTGGATGAAGGCGGCAGCTCGGTATACATGAACCATGTTGTTCTGGTGTGCCTGCTACTCACGCTCATAGGGCTGTTCCTGCGCTACTACCTCTTGCTGCAGTTGCAACTGCGCACCGGACACGGCAGGAAATACCTGCGCCGCATGCTGCTGGCCGGCTCGGAGGACGACTCAGACAGCGAGTGGGAATCTTTCCCGCCCCATTGGCGAAGCCGTTTCAAGGTGGTCGGCAAGATTATAGCCGGTAAAACGTCTCAGGCAGAGGTGCAGCAGCTCATCGAGCAGCACAATGTGGACCAGCTCGTCCTCTTCGGCGGCCTGCCCGCCTACCACGCTCACGAGGAAACCATAACCCGCTGCGAGCTGCAGGGTATAGATGTCTATGTGCACCTCAAAGACTCGCATTTGGCCGGCTTACGGGCAGATGTTTCGGACATAGGCGAGCAGCGCGTCCTCATCCTAAGCTCCACACCGGTATACTCCTGGTCCATGCTGCTCAAAGCATTTCTGGACAAACTCATGGCGTTCTTCGGCATTCTTCTCACCTCCCCGCTCTGGTTAGTGGCTGCCATCGGCATCAAGATAAGCGACCCCAAGGGCAAAATCTTCTACCGCCAGCAGCGCTCCGGACTGTACGGACGCCCCTTCGGCATGTGGAAATTCCGCTCCATGTACGCGGATGCAGACAAGCGACTGGATGAAATTAAGGCCAAGTACGGCAACGAGATGAGCGGCCCCATCTTCAAGCTCACCAACGACCCGCGTATCTTCCCCTTTGGCCACTTTATCCGCAAGTATTCCATCGATGAGCTACCCCAGCTGCTCAATGTGCTCACCGGCGACATGAGCGTAGTAGGCCCGCGCCCCCTGCCTTTGTACGAGACTGCCGCTTTCCCGGAGATAGCCCAGCGGCGCCGCCTGAGCGTGAAACCGGGTCTCACCTGCTACTGGCAGATAGAAGACCGCAGCGACAACACAGACTTCAACGCTCTGGTGCAGAAAGACCTCAAGTACATCGACAACTGGAACCTCTGGACAGATTTTGTCCTTATCCTGCGCACCATTCCTGTAGCCATCTTCGGCAAGGGAGCAAAATAACGCGACATGTTCCACATCGTCCTCTTCCACCCGGAAATTCCACACAACACCGGCGCCGCCGGGCGCCTCGCAGTGGCCACAAACTCCCGCTTACACCTCATTAAGCCACTCGGCTTCAGCTTGGACGAGAAGCATGTGCGCCGCACCGGCTTGGACTACTGGCCGCATGTGGACCTCCACCTCTGGGACTCCCTGGAGCAGCTCGAGGCTGCAGCCGAGCCCACTGCCCACTTCTGGTACCTCTCCACCAAGGCCAAACACTCCATCTGGGCTCCTGCCCTACCCGTGCAGGACGGGGACTACTTCGTCTTCGGCCCGGAATCCAAGGGGCTGCCCGAGCGCTGGATTGCCGCCCACCAGGACACTGCCCTGCGCATCCCCATGCCCGGCACACACGCCCGCTCGCTGAATCTCTCCACCTCCGTGGCCATCATGCTCTACGAAGGGCTGCGCCGCACTCTTCCCGCCGACCAATTATGAATAATATCGTCTACTTCGACCTCGAAACACGCCTCTCCGCCGCACAGGTCGGCGGCTGGCACGAAGCCGGCAAAATGGGCATTTCCGTCGCTGTCACATTTTCCACCCGCGACAACGCCTACCACATTTATACACAAGACCAAGTGGAACAGCTCATCGAGGAGCTGCGCACGGCAGACCTTGTGGTCGGCTACAACCACATCGGCTTCGACTACCAGGTCATCCAGCCCTTCACTTTCTGGACTCTCGCAGATGTCTCCAACAACCTCGATATCTGCGCCGACCTCACTTCACGCGTCGGTCACCGCCTCAAGCTCGACTCCGTGGCTTCCGTCACACTCGGTAATTCCAAGACAGCGGAAGGGCTCGATGCCCTCAAATGGTGGGCAGAGTACCAGAAAACCGGAGACCCGCAAAAAATGCTCGACATTGCGCGCTACTGTTGCTTCGATGTAAAAGTCACCATGGAGGTACACAAGTTCGGCGCCCTGAATGGCTATGTGAACTATGTGGACAAAAAAGGCGAAACCGTCCGCATCGATGTGGACTGGACACTGTAATTCCATGCTAAAGTTAGCTATCGCCCTCGCTGCCCTGCAGCCCCTCAGCTCCTGCACGCAGCCGGCGCCGAGCAGATAATTTGCCTCGACAGTCGAGCGTCCGTCATCGGCACACAGGAAACTCAGCTGCGGTATAAATCACGCCACTCATCCATGGTCAGCAGCCCTCGCAAATGCCGTTTCCGGAGCTTTTTGCTCTCGTAGCACACAATAGCAGCCCCCGCCGGCCAGATGACAGGCAAATCCGGTTTCAGGGTTGAGACCAGATACGCACTACTATAATCATATTTCAGCAGATAAGCATTAGAGCTCTTCTGCAGCAAAGCAAGAACATCCGAATACGTCAACTGAGATAGGCTACTGACATCCATCTTCGGAACTCCCAAATAGTAGGACAACTGCGTCTCCGGAACATGTTCCGACATTTTATTTCGGACATGGTACAGAAAGTTTCGCGTTGACTCATCATACTTGGCATTCAGGCGAAAAAGCAAATGGCGTATGTTCTCATCTGTCAATTTCTCTCCTTCTGCATTGCTATTCGGAAACATCAAAGTCCGCATCCGACTCAGAAAACTCCCTACCTGCTTCGCTTGTTGCTGAAATGCGCGGCACACCTCACCTGCACTACCGTATTCCTTCAGCAATTCCTGAGCAAAACTCACATCCACCCAACTAAACAGACCTTTATCGACACCTTCAGAAATACGAAGCGTATTTTCCTCAGATTCGGCGCCATCAGCCTGAATAGCCGATGGAGAATCCAGTAATTCCACTATCGTGAGCAGTTTCTTAATCTGAGCAGCAGTTACGTTCATGCCAGCACTGTATTCAGTATCCCCTCCTGAACTCCCACATCTGCATGAGATATCACTGCATCTGCCGATTCCCGATAATAGTGCAGCACTACACGCCACCCTACGACAACTCTGAAAATTGCACTCCTCATAACTTTTTCTTCCTGAGTGCGTATTATATCCCATCACCACCGAAGCGCAAGAAAAAAATGAATTACCTTCGACTGTGGAATTTTTGCCATAACGTATACTCCGGCTCTCCAATTTACAACTTCGCATAATTATTTTTGAACAAGGGGCTTACCTGAGGTGTCTCACCCGACAAGATGAACAACAACCTCACCACAAAACTGATGGAGGCGCTGCAAACCGCGCAGAAAAACGCTGCAAGCGGAGGCCGCGCCCAAATATACCCTGCGGAGCTGCTGCTGGCACTGGTACAGCAGGAGGGCGGTGTACTGGCCTCCGTGCTGAACAAAGCGGGCGTAGAGCTGGCAGCACTGGCACGAGCCCTGCAGGAGGAACTGAACCGCAAACCCCACCAAACCGGCGCCGTAGCGCAGGCACCGGGCATAGGCCCGGAGCTGGACCGCTGTCTGACTGCAGCAGAGGAACAACGAAAGCGCCTCAAGGATGACTACCTGAGCGTAGAGCACGTGGTGCTCGGTATGCTGGAGGCAGATACCGAGCTGCGCCGCGTGCTGGAGACCTGTGGGCTGACACAAGCTCGCTACCTACAAGCGCTCAAGGAAGTGCGCGGCAACCAGCGTGTAACAGACCAAAACCCGGAGGAAAAATACGAGACGCTGGAGAAATACGGTACGGATCTGACCGCCCGCGCCCGCCAAGGGAAAATAGACCCCGTCATAGGCCGCGATGGAGAGATTCGCCGCGTCATGCAAATCCTCTCCCGCCGCACAAAGAACAACCCCGTGCTCATAGGCGAGCCGGGCGTGGGCAAGACCGCCATAGCCGAGGGGCTGGCACGCCGCATCGTGGACGGCGATGTGCCGGAAAGCATGCAGGGCAAGCGTCTGGTGAGCCTCAACATAGGCTCCATGCTGGCCGGTGCCAAATATCGCGGCGAGTTCGAGGAGCGCCTCAAGGCCTTCATAAAAGAGGTCACAGCTTCGAATGGCGAGATTATCCTCTTTATCGATGAGCTGCACACACTGGTGGGAGCCGGAGCCGGCGGTGAGGGCAGTATGGATGCAGCCAACCTGCTGAAACCCGCCCTCGCGCGCGGCGAGCTGCGCACCATAGGAGCCACCACGCTGGACGAATACCGCAAGTACATAGAAAAAGATGCCGCACTGGAGCGCCGCTTCCAGCCCGTGTACGTGGCAGAGCCAAGCGTGGAGGACACCATCGCCATACTTCGTGGCCTGAAAGAACGCTACGAAGTGCACCACGGTGTGCATATAACGGACAGCGCGCTGGTGGCTGCCGCTACACTGAGCAACCGCTATATAACAGACCGCTTCCTGCCGGACAAGGCCGTGGATTTGGTGGATGAAGCCGCTGCGCGCCTCAAGATAGAGCTGGACAGCATGCCCGGCGAAATAGACGAGCTGAACCGCACCGCCATGCAGCTGGAGATGGAACGACAGGCTCTCGCCAAAGAAAAGGACGAGGACTCGAAACAGCGACTGGAAAAAATCACCCGCGAGCTGGCCGATACCAAGGAAAAGGTAGACTCTATGATTGCCCGTTGGAAGAGCGAGAAGGAAATCGTAACCCGCGCCCGCGATGCCCAGCAGCAAATCGACACCCTGCGCACCGAGGCAGAGCAGGCTCAGCGCCGCGGCGACTTGGGGCGCGCCTCCGAGATACTCTACGGCGAGATTCCCTCTGCGGAGAAAACCGCGCAAGAGGCCCGCGAGGCCCTGCTCCACATGCAGGAAAGCGGCGAAGGCCTGCTGAAAGAGGAGGTGACGGAGAGCGATATCGCCAAGGTTGTCTCCACCTGGACCGGCATACCCGCCGCGCGCTTGGCAGAAGGAGAGCGAGAGAAACTTCTGCACATGGAGGAGCGTATCGGCGCACGTCTCATCGGCCAAAAAGATGCGGTGAAAGCCGTGGCAGATGCTGTGCGCCGCTCCCGCGCCGGCCTGCAGGACGAGAATCGCCCGCTGGGCTCCTTCATCTTCCTGGGACCCACCGGCGTGGGCAAGACGGAGCTGGCCAAAGCGCTGGCGGAGTTCCTGTTCGACGACGAAGCAGCCATGGTGCGTATCGACATGTCCGAGTACATGGAGAAGCACAGCGTATCACGCCTCATCGGCGCACCTCCCGGCTATGTGGGGTACGATGAGGGCGGGCAGCTCACCGAGGCTGTGCGCCGCCGCCCCTACAGCGTGGTGCTTTTCGACGAAATCGAGAAAGCGCACCCGGACGTATTCAACGTACTGCTGCAGGTGCTGGACGACGGCCGCGTGACGGATGGCCAGGGACGCACGGTGGATTTCACCAATACGGTGCTTATCATGACCAGCAACATCGGTTCCCAGTTCATCCTGGCAGAAAGTGATGCCGCCGCACGCAACGAAAAAGCACTGGATGCTCTGCGCGGCCACTTCCGCCCCGAGTTTCTGAACCGCGTGGACGAGATTATCATATTCGACCGCTTACAGCAGGAAGACCTCAAGCGAATCGTCACCATACAGCTGGAGCGCGTACGCAAACGCTTAGCAGACCGCGGCCTGAAGCTCGAGCTCACGGATGCCGCCGCTGCCCTAGTGGCCACCCACGGCTACGACCCGGTGTACGGTGCGCGCCCGCTTAAGCGCGCCATCCAGCGCGATATCCTGGACCCGCTCTCCCTCGCCATCCTCTCCGGCCAATACCCGGACGGCAGCACCATACGCGTGGATGCCGCCGGGGAGCAAATCGTACTCCGCTAAAAAGCAGCCCCCGCTTTACAAGCCGCAGCCTGTCAGCTGCGGCTTTTTTGCTTTTACCGGAGGCAAGAATATGTTATGTTGGGCATATGAGAGCACTCGCCATCCTGCATCTTGCCACCGCAGTAGCCACCGCCTCGCTCCCCCCGGCACCGCCCACCTATGTGTGCCAACGAGCCACGCAGGAGTTATGCATAGACGGCAAGGGGGATGAAAAAGACTGGCAGGCAGCAACGGCGCTCACCCCACTGCGGGATATTGAGGGTGCAGCCATAGCAAACACCACCACCGTGCGTATGCTCTGGGATGCCCGCTATCTGTATGTGCAGGCAGACATGCAGGAGCCGCACCTGTGGGCAACGCTTCGGGAGCGGGATTCCGTCATCTACCACGACCCGGATTTCGAGGTATTCATAGACCCGGACGGCGACACACGCAACTATGTAGAGCTGGAAATCAACGCGCTCAACACGGTGTGGGATCTTCTGCTCACAGCCCCCTACCGCGAGGCAAATCTTGCCCTGCACGACTGGGACATGCCCGGCCTGAAACACGCCGTGCACCTGCGCGGTACCCTCAATAACCCGGCGGACACGGATGCGGGCTGGAGCGTAGAGCTGGCTATCCCGTGGCAGAGTATCACCGGCCACTCTAACCACCCACGCCGCACCGATCCCCCGCCTCCGGGCACCACCCTGCGCATGAATTTCTCGCGCGTGGGCTGGCAGATTCAGCCGGATGCCGCTGCCCCCAGCGGCTACACCAAATGCACGGATGCACAGGGCGCCCCACTGCCGGAAAGCAACCACGTATGGGCTCCCACAGGCGTGGTCAACATCCACTGCCCGGAGCATTGGGGCTACGTACGGCTCAGCGATAAGCCTGCTGGCAGCGGCTACGAGAGCATGCCCCTACCCGCCACCCATACAGCACAGCAAAGGCTCTTTGCCCAATACACCGCGCAGCTGGCACACAGAGCTCAACACGGCGAGTTCTCCACCACCTTGCAACAAGAGGGGGTCGAGCCCCTTCTTCTCACACCGCAGCACTTTGTCTTGCAATGCACAGCAGCGGATGGCTGCGTACTCACACTGGATTCCCACGGACAGCTTACCACCACCGCCCCCGCCCACAAACGCCCGCCGCTCTACCTCTGGGTGCAGGGCGACAAGCATACGGGCGACACCGTCTGGTGGCAGCAGCATTTCTCAGACATCGCGCAGGCCGGAGTGCATGCCGTCATCATAGGCGGCACGCCGGAGCAGCAGGCACATCTTGCCCCCATAGCCCGCGCACAAGGCATGCAGGTGTATGCCTGGCTGTGGGCACTCAACCGCCCGCAGGATGCCACAGCCCTACAACACCCGGACTGGTACGCCGTGAACCGCCTCGGCAAATCCTGCCACCGCCCTACGGACCGCCCATATGTGGAGTACTACCAGTTCCTCTGCCCCAACAGCGATGAGGCATTGCAACACTTGCTCGCACAGGTGGATATCCTGGCTTCCATACCCGGTCTCACCGGCATTCAACTGGACTACATGCGCCTGCCGGATGCCATCCTGCCCCGCGGACTGTGGGAAAAATACGGACTTGTGCAAGACCGCGAGCTACCGGAGTTCGACTACTGCCACTGCGAGCACTGCCGGAAGCTATTTGCGGCACAATTCGGCCACACCATCCGCACAGAGGAGGACGCGGCTGCCGCCCGGCGGGAGTTCAACCTGCAAAGTGTAGCCCGCGTGGCAAATGCCCTCTGTGCGCGCATCCGGCAGCACAACCTGCGTGCCGCCTGTGCAGTGTTCCCAACCCCGGAAATCTCCGCCCTCCTCGTGCGACAGGATTGGTCACGTTTCGACTTGGACCTTGCTCTGCCCATGGTCTACTATTCCTTTTACAATGAAAGTGCGGAGTGGTCGGCTACATGCACCTTCGAGGCCATGCAGCAAAGCAGCCGGCGCCTGCCCATAGCCCCCGGTCTCCACCTGCCGGACACCACGCCGGAGCTGCTCCCGGACGAGCTGAACCGCCTGCGCGCCATAGTCCCCGCCGGAATAGGCATCTTCTGCGATGACCAGCTCACCCCGGCCATGCTCCGAGCCATCCGAAGCTGGGTTTTCCGCCCTTTGTAGCCACCCGGCGCCACCTTTCCGGCAAAAGAATGGGCAGAGGACACACTTTTTTTGGCATTTTTTCATTTTCGGATTGACGAACGCCCCAAGTTCCGCTATACTTCTCCGCACACGGAGCGGTGGCTGAGAGGCTGAAAGCAACCGTTTGCTAAATGGTCGTACGGGCACTAACCCGTACCGGGGGTTCGAATCCCCCCCGCTCCGCTGAAAGCAGCCCTGCATTTGCAGGGCTTTTTATTTCAAGAAAAACATGCCTCATTTCGCGTTTTTCCGTTCGGTGCGTATTAATCAGAGCGAATACACATCATTTCCGCATCATGAAACACACTATCACCACCATCTGTCTGGCAGCCACCGCTGCATCCGCTCTGTCCGCCGCCCCCATGCCTGCCAAGGCTGACCTTCTGGCCACCAACACCGTGCGCGCTCACTACCTCGGCACTCTGGATATCCCCTGCCGCCACCTCACGGCGGATTGCCCCGATAAATGCGACCACGCTACCAAAGTGGCACGTTTCCGCGTACTCCAGAACCAAGACTATCAAAAGCTTGGCGAATATGGCGACGATAAGATGGAGCCGGGCTCCATCGTCATCATTGACATCAAAAAGCCCACTCCCGGGCAGGAAGACAAACTGCTCTTTTCCTTCATCGGCAAGCTGCAAATAGGTGCTACCGTGCGCTTCACCCAGGCTCACTACTACGGGGATTTCGGCCACGCTATGCTACCGTTCCGCCCCGTCACTCACATCGAAGTTGAGGAAAAAGCTCCCAGCGTACCGGCCA
>JAZNTO010000052.1:0-4567 GCA_045591805.1 Akkermansia sp.
TTTGATTTCGTACAGCACAGAAGGAAGGCAGATTTTCCTTTATCACCACCTGTTCGCCGTTTTGCGTATTTTACGCCAGATAGGTAATACCAAATCCACCCCGCCCGAGTGTGCGGAGAATGCGGTAATGCCCCAGTTCCACCCCAACCGGCAGAGCAAGAAGATTTTGCGTATGGTCGCACATGGAAAGAATACTCTGTTTATCTGCGCGTATTATACACGAACAGATAGAGAAAGACAAGAGGAATCTACAAAGTAGAGGTACGAAGGACGAATTCCGACATACGAAATGAGCGAACTCAATCTACAAAGTCGAAAGGATTGACGATTGACAATTTACGATTGACGAATGAACCGGCCATAGTTCAAACTTCGCGCACTTCCAACCTGCAAAGTCGAAATTCCGCGTGCTTGCGCACCTAGTTCTGCACTTCCAACATTCAAAATTCAACCGCCAACTTCCCAATCAAAAAATGCCATGTCTACGGCCGCTCTATTGGATACCAAAGACCATTTTCCGTAAATTGGTGCAGTTCAGTCACAACAAAAGCTTGCCAAACAGCGGGCGTGGGGGTATAATCCGCGCCCGTTATGAAGAACTACGCACAGCAACTTCTGCGTTACCCCGAAATGGGGATTTCCCTCGATTTTTCCAAACTTCCGCTTACCCCGGAGTTTCTGGCAGAGATGAGCCCGCTTATCGAGCGCGCATATGCTGACATTGCCGCTCTGGAATCCGGAGTTATCGCCAACCCGGACGAAAACCGCATGGTGGGGCACTACTGGCTGCGTAACAGTGCCATAGCCCCCACGGCGGAGCTAAAGGCCAAGATAGATGGTCCGCTGGCAGATCTAAAGGCATTTGCAGCCGATGTACTGAGCGGTAAGATACTCGCCCCCAACGGCAAAAAATACAGCACCTGCCTTGTCATCGGCATCGGTGGTTCGGCGCTGGGACCGGAGCTGGTGGCGGATGCCCTGCCCGCGAATGGGCTGAACATGGCATTTCTGGACAACACAGACCCGGACGGCATGTACAAGGTGCTCGATACCCTGCCGCTCACGGAGACACTGGCCGTGGTCATCTCGAAATCCGGCGGCACTCCGGAGACTCGCAATGGTATGGTGTGCGCGCAAGCCTATTTCGCCGACAAGGGGCTGAACTTTGCCGCTCAGGCTGTAGCCGTGACCGGCGTGGGCTCTACGCTGGACAAAGTAGCTGTGGCAGAGGGCTGGGTGAAGCGCTTCCCCATGGAAGACTGGGTGGGAGGCCGCACCTCCGAGACCTCCGTTGTGGGTCTTGTGCCTGCCGCTCTGCAAGGAGTGGATGTGGACATGCTGCTGAAAGGTGCTGCGGATATGGATGCTCGCACCCGCGTGGCCGACACAGCCGCCAATGCCTCTATGAAGCTCGCTCTGGCTTGGTATGCCGCCGGCGAGGGCAAGGGCAAGAAAGATATGGTGGTGCTGCCCTACAAGGACAGCCTCGTGCTCTTCTCCAAGTACCTGCAGCAGCTCATCATGGAGTCCCTTGGCAAAGAGCTCGACCTGGATGGCAAGACGGTGAACCAAGGTATCTCCGTATACGGCAACAAGGGCTCCACCGACCAGCACGCCTATGTGCAGCAGCTGCGCGATGGGCTCAACAACTTCTTCGTAACCTTCATCGAGGTGCGTCAGGCTCCCACAGACACCGTGAAGGTGGAGGGCAGCTTTACCGCCGGCGATTACCTGCAGGGCTTCCTGCGTGGAACCCGCAAGGCTCTGAGCGAAAGCGGCCGCCAGAGCATCACCATTTCTATCCCCACGGTGAATGCTTACACGCTTGGTATGCTCATTGCCCTGTTCGAGCGTGCGGTGAGCTTCTATGCCAGCCTTATCCACATCAACGCCTACCACCAGCCGGGCGTGCAGGCCGGCAAGCTTGCGGCCAATGTGTTCCTCAAGCTGCTGGCGGATGCAGAAGCTGCTCTGAGCAACACTCCTGCCACAGCGGAGCAAATAGCCGCTGTAGTAGGTGCAGATGCGGAGGACACTTACCACGCTCTCGTGCACATTGCCGAAAGCGGCAAAGCAAGCTGGACTCAGAATGTCTGTCCCTGTGCGGACACGTTTGAGGCCAAAGCGTAAGGCTTAAAAGCAGCCATTTATTCTCCCCCGCAGAGGAAACTCTGCGGGGTTTTATTCGACTCAGCAAAGGGCATCTATAGCCGCCAGAACCTCCTGCGGCAAAGGCGCTTGGCCGGAAGCGGCTGCGCACTGCTCGAGCTGTTGCACATGGCGGGCACCGACGAGCACGGAGGTGATTTCCTCCCGCCGGAGCAGCCAGCGTAAAGCCAGCTGGGTAAGCGGCAGACCGGCCTCGGCTGCTATCTTCTGCAGAGCGGCTACGCGGGCGTTTTCCGCTGCCACCTTTTCTGCATCCAGAAACACAGAACTCGCATCCGCCGCACGAGAATCCGCGGGCACACCATTGAGATACTTGCCGGTAAGCATGCCCTGAGCCAGCGGAGAAAAGACAATAGCGCCCGTCTGCTGCTCCTCCACCTCGGGAAGCACAGCGGCCTCGCAAGCGCGGTCCAGCAAATTGTAGCGAAACTGATGCAGCAGACAAGGCACTTTCTCCTCCCGTAGCATCTCGCATGCGCGGTTGTACTGCGAGGGGGAATACTTGGAAAGCCCCACATAGAGCGCCTTACCGCTGCGCACAGCCTGCACCAGCGCGCCCACAGTCTCCTCCAAGGGTGTATGGGGGTCGGGGCGGTGGGAGTAGAACACATCCACATAATCCAGCTTAAGGCGGCGAAGGCTGGCATCCAGCCCGGCAAGCAGATGCTTGCGCGACCCCCAGTCCCCATACGGCCCCGGCCACATGAGATGCCCCGCCTTGGTGGAAATAAACATCTCATCGCGATGCGCTGCAAAATCGCTTTGCAACAGCTTCCCGAAACGCTCCTCGGCGCTGCCGGGTGGGGGACCGTAATTGTCCGCCAAATCAAAATGGCAAATCCCCAGCTCCAAGGCACGGCTCACCAGAGCGCGGCACTCTGTCGAATCCGCCCCGGCTCCGAAATTGTGCCACAATCCCAGAGAAATCTCCGGCAGCAGCACGCCGCTTTTTCCGCTTCTGCGATATTGCATATCAGGCTTATACAATTTGTTGTTCAGCGGCTTTTCTGCCGCAAGTCCGCGCATTATACCCGAACTTCCGCAAAAAGGCGAGTTTTTTCTGCTCGGGTGCACAAACAGTTCGGGCTAACTTCTTGCATCTGCCCCCGAAAAACGGCACAATAGGGTGCATGAAAGAAACACCGCTCACACCACTCCACCGGCGCCTCGGAGCCGGCATGGGCATAGACTCCGGCTGGAACATGCCGCTGCAATACACCAATCTCATAGATGAACACCTCTCCACTCGCTCTGCCTGCGGCATCTTCGATATTTCCGATACCGGTAAATTCCAAGTGCGTGGGAAGGGTGCCCAGGAATGCCTGGAGAAGCTGCTGAGCAACACCATAGCAGACTGCCCGGACGGCAGCACACAACAGAGCCTCTTGTTGCGGGCAGATGGCATGATTCTGGATCGCGTTACCCTGTGTCGCAAAAATGCAGAGAGTTTCTTCATCATCGGCTCTGCATCGCAGGCGAGGGCGGACTATGAATCACTTATGCGGGACATACGCTATTCTGCTCCGGAGTTGGCAGACAAGACGGATACGCTCTGCGGCATCGCCCTGCTGGGGCCGGATGCGGGGAAGATACTGGCACGCGTGCACTTTGAGCCGGAGTTGCCCAAGCGGGGCGAGTTTCGCATATTTCGGCGGGGCGGACAGCGCTGCCTGCTACTGCGAGCCGGGCTCGTAAGCGAGGACAGCCTAGAGCTATTCTGCCCTGCGGCAAGCGGCATAGGCTGGTTCGAGCAGCTCATGGCAGCAGGGGCTATACCCTGCGGACTCCGCACGCGGGAGTTTCTGCGCCTGGAGCGGGGGCGAGCGGACGTAGGAAAAGATGCAGCCTCACTTACTCCGGCAGCCGCCGGGCTGGAGCACCTCTGCGCACGGCATAAAAACTACACCGGCGGCAATATCCTGCACAGCATGCCGCAAACAGAAGGCAGGCTGGTAGCCCTGCACAGCACCGCACAAGGCCACGACTTTGCCCCCGGCGACAGCGTGCACACACCAAGCGGGCGCCATATTGGCAATATCACCAGTGCAGCCACCTCCCCGGCCAGCGGGCACTGCCACGCTATAGCCTACGTCTGCACGGAACATAGTGCCCCGGGCACACAGCTGTGGGTGCAAACAAACGATGCCACTGTGCCGGCTCAGGTAAAAGCTCAGTCATAGGCATTGACTCTGCAGCCGCTGCCCGCTATAATATGTGCAGCTATGAGCGAGCAGCCTATTCTGAGCGTAAAAAACCTGAGCGTGGAGTTCCGCACCCGCGCCGGGGTGAACTATGCCGTGAACGACGTCAGCTTCGAGCTGCAACGAGGCGAGACACTGGGCATCGTTGGCGAGAGCGGCTCCGGCAAGTCTGTGACCTGCTCGGCTCTGCTGGGGCT
>JAZNTO010000053.1:0-2839 GCA_045591805.1 Akkermansia sp.
GCAGCAGGGGGCGGTAGTCCGGGTGGGCGCAATTCTCGATGATGATATTTGCTCTCTCGCGGGGGGATTTACCGGGCAAATCCGCAATACCCTGTTCGGCGATGAGTATCTGAACATCGTGCTCGGTGTGGTCCACATGGCTGACCATGGGGACGATGGCGGAGATAGCTCCGCCTTTTGCCACGGAGGGGCAGCTGAAAATGGTGATGGCCGCCGCGCGGGCGAAGTCTCCGCTGCCGCCTATTCCGTTCATGATTCGGCTACCGAGCAGGTGGGTGCTGTTTACATTGCCGAAGATGTCTGCCTCCAGTGCCGTATTCATACAGATGAGCCCTAGCTGCCGCACGATGGCGGGGTTGTTTGTCATCTCCGTAGGGCGTAGCAGGAGCTTGTCGCGGTAGAAATCGAAGTTGGCATATACCTCCTCCATGGCTTCATCGCTCACAGAAAGCGAGCACCCGCTGGCAAAAAGCACGCGCCCGCTGCGTACCAGTTCCAGCGCGCTCTCTTGGATTACCTCAGTGTACATTTTTACCGGAGGTATCACCTGCGAACGCCCCAAAGCTTTGAGCACGGCATTGGCTACATTGCCCACACCGCTCTGGATGGGTAGGAACTCCGGCGGAATACGCCCGGCTGCGTATTCCTGCTCCAGAAAGCGTATCACGTTTTCGCCTATTCGGTCGGTCACGGCATCGTTCGGTCTGTAGGGGGCGAGGCCGTCTTTGCTGTGCGTCATCACCACTCCCACTATCTTGGCCGGGTCTACCTGTACCCACGGCGTGCCGATTTTTTCTTCCGGAGCTACCAGGGGAATGGGCGTGCGGTTCGGCGGATCTTCCGGTATGAAAATGTCGTGTATTTCTGCCAGGCAAGGCTTGTGGTAGGTGTTGAGTTCTAAGATGATACGCTCTGCCATGAGACAGAAATCCGCAGAGGAGCCCTGGCTCATTGTAAAGACAAGCTTGCCATCGTCTGTTACATCGCACACTTCGACTATGGCGGTCCTTACCTTAGGTATGATACCGTAGCGCATATTTTGCGCAAACAGGGAGATATGCGGCTCAATGTATGGCACCTCTGCGTTGTTGATTCGGGCTCGCGTGTGCGGGCAGGACATGTAGGGCATGCGCAGGCTCATGCACTCTGCCTGTGCCAGTTCCCCGTCCACGGCCGGGCTGTTTGAGGCTCCGCACATCACCTGTAGGCGGTACGGGCGCCCGGCGGCATGCTCTGCCCGCGCGCGGGCGGCTATTGCGCGCGGTACCTCCTTCACCGCGCCCGCCTCCGTAAAACCGCTCAGGCCTATGCACTCGCCGTCTTCTATAAGCTCTGCCGCTTCCTCCGCTGTCAGTATGGGATAACGCATATCGTTGCGCACACATAGTAATACAAAGTTAGAGTGAGGTCAAGCTTTTCTTTTTATGTTTTTACAAAAAAATACCGCGTTTCGATGATGAGACGCGGCAAAGGTATTAAATATCAAAGGATATAAGATGCAATTATGCGGCTAAGAGCCAAGATGTCGCAGTTGCCTTTCAGCTCGAAGCGCACTTGGCCGATGTCACCGCTGAAGAACAGATCCAGCTCGCAATCGAGGTCGAAAGTACCGGCCGTTTCTACGGAGTAAGCCTGAATTTTGCTGTAGGGAAGGGAGGTGAAATCCACCTTCTTGCCGGTGATACCCTGCACGTTGATGGCAATAACGCGCTTGTTGGTGAACACCACAGAATCCCGCAGGGCTTTGAATGCCGCAACGAGCTGCTCTCCCTCCACCAGCAGGGGGCTTATGCGGGGCAGCAGTGTAGCGGGCTCTACCGGGCTGAGCTTGAAGAGGCTGCCATTTGTGAAATCTATCATGGTCAATTAGAAGGTTATAGTATGCTATCTCGCACTACTTTTGTGCGCACGGAGGTAGAGCTCAGTTGTGGCAGGATGTATTTGTGCAGTTCGACTTCGGCACATCCGGCTCCGAATTCCTGCACACAGCAGGTTGCAAGCTTGTGAGCCAGAGTTTCGAGCAGGATGGTAGGCTCAGCGGCTGCCAGCTCCGCCAAGCGGCGGGAGAGTGAATCGTAATCGATGGTGCGGGATATGTCCTCGCCCATGGTGGCAAAGGGGCAGGGGGCGTGCAGGTGAATGTCGGCGGTGGGGCGCTGGGGGGTGGCGCGTTCTGCTTCCGGTACGCCGATACAGCAGCTAAGCTCCAGACTGTTCAGGTGTATCGTATCCGCCGTAGCCGGCGCAGGCGGCGGGCACTTGGAGAGTAGTGCCTGCAGTGCCCCCAAGTGGGGCACGGTGAGTTCCGGTGCCGCTTCTGCCAGCTGGGCGGGGTTGTTGTAGCCGGTGAGGGTACCGATGCCTGTGATGCCGGCACAGTGAGCAGCGCGAATGTCGTGCTGCATGTCTCCGATAAAGGCGGTGCGCGCCGGCTCCAGTGCATGTTGTGCCATGAGGGTAGGGATGTAGTGCTCTTTGTTGTGGATGCCGGAGTGGATGTGTCGGAAATAGTCGTACATGCCCAGCCGGTGAGCCTGCTCTGCAAAGGCCTTGGGGTCCATGCTGGTGAGAATGTAGCAGCGTATGCCTCGGCTGCAGCACCACAGCACAAACTCGCGCGCATGCGGGATAAGACTTACCCCCACAGTGGATGCGGCAAAGGCGTGGCGATAGTGGTTCTCCAAATCTTCCAGCCTTGCCTCGGGTATCTTCACGGCGTAGTAGTCCGGGTAGGGAAGTTGGAATTCGGCGCGAAAGGCGGCGCGATCCAACGGGGCGCGGCCGTACTGCGCCAGCACGTAGTTAGTGGCCTCGATGGTGAGTGCCATATCATCGCACA
>JAZNTO010000054.1:0-10446 GCA_045591805.1 Akkermansia sp.
GACTTCGGCGCGAGCTTATTTATTCCATGCTCACAGAGCAACGCGCAATATCCGCCTCCCCGCATGCACGTTTGTCCGTATTAGTTCAGCTTTTTCGGGAATTAGATACATCGGGCAGCGCAAAAAACAATTTTTCGTAGCTTTAACACGATTTCCTGCTTGACGTCACGGAGGAGAAATGCTAAATTAGAGAGAGTGACGATGAAGAGCATTGTACAGAAATTGACAGCGTTGGCACTGCTAGCGGGCGGGCCGGTAATGGCGGAGGGACACCACGAGGGACTTTCCATGAATGCCCCGGTGCTGTGGGAGATACCGATACCTTTCTGGGAAGGGCATAGTATACCTGTTAATAACTCGCTGGTTATGTTTAGCTTGGCGGTTCTGGTGCTGGTGGTGGTACTGCGCTTGGCCACACGGCGCATGGAGCGCATACCCTATGGTCTGCAAAATTTTGTAGAGTGGGTGTTCGAGACTCTCTACAACTTCATCGAGGGGCTCGCCGGCAAGAAACTTACGAAAAAATACTTTTGGTACTTTGCCACGGTGTTCCTGCTTATCCTCACAAGCAACTACATGGGACTCATCCCCGGAGTGGGCGAAATCACCTACGAAAGCCAGCCACTCTTCCGCGGCGCAAATGCAGACCTGAACGTCACACTCTTCCTCGGCTTCCTCTATGCCATTCTCTGGTTTATTTGGAGTATCCGCGAGCAGGGAATCAAACACTTCCTGGGTCACATCTTCGGCGTGAAGGGCGGCCTGACCGGTTTTCTGAAATATGCGCTCATGCCCATCTTCTTCTTCGTAGGGCTCATTGAGCTGCTCTCCATCTGCGTGCGCCCTGTGGCACTTGCAGCCCGACTTTTCGGCAACATCTACGCCGGCGAGGCCATTCTGGAAAAGATGGGCGCCATCGGCTGGTACGCGATGCTGCCATTCATGTGCATGGAGCTGCTGGTCGGCTTTGTGCAGGCGCTGGTATTCCTGATGCTCACCGCCCTGTTCCTCAAGACGCAGGTGGGAGGCGATGAAGAAGCCGCGCACTAACCCCCTTCCCGCCGCGCCGGATCATGCAGCAAAGACGTGACGGTCGGCAGAAGACAACTGAAATCAACAAATAAACTCAATACACACTATGCTCGAAACAATCGCAAACGCCGTTGCAGGCACCGACCTGACGCCGCTTAAGTCCGCCATCGCCGTTCTCGGTGCCGGTCTCGGCATCGGCCTCATCGGCATGAAGGCCGCCGAATCCGCCGGCCGCAACCCCGGCGCCTTCTCTCAGGTGCTCATTATCTCCATCATCCTTGCCGCTCTCGTGGAAGGTGTGGCATTCGTAGCCATCTTCATGGGCTAAAGCCCGGCAAGCCGGGGGCGCTGCGGAGAACAGCGCCGCCGCTTCTCACTTTCTCCACCACACATACACACTAACACTCACTCACCATGTTCACTCCGGTAATAGCCGCCAGCATACAAGAAATGGCCGGTAAGTTCGGCCTGCACACAGACATTTTCATCGCACACTTCATCGCCTTTGCGATTCTGGTGGCCGTGGTTGTCATCTTCGGTGTCAAGCCCATCATGAAGCAGCTCGAGGAGCGCCGCGCCCGCATCGAAGAAGGGGAAGCCATGCACGCCCGGAGTCAGAAAGAACTGGCAGAGGTGAAAGAGACCGGCGAGCAAATACTGGCGGATGCCCACAACGAGGGTAAGAAGCAGATTGAGCATGCCCGCCAAACCGCCGCTAAGCTGCAGGCAGACCTGAGCGAGAAAGCAAGTGCAGAGGCTCGCGGCATCATAGAAAACGCTCGCACGCAGGCTGCGCTGGATACCCAGCGAGAGAAAGACGCCCTCAAGGGAGAGTTCGCTCGCCTGGTGGCAGCCGCCACAGCACAAGTGACCGGCAAAGTGCTCACCGAAGCAGACCACCGCGCCATCAACGAGGAAGCCATCAAGCAGCTGTAAGTCCCTCCATTTTCCCCATTTTATCATGAAGATTACGAAGGAAGCTCAGGCACAGGCTCGCCGCCTCATGCGCCTCTGCATCGGCCCGGATGGCGTGCTGCAGGAGGACGTAGTGCGCCGCGTAGCCACGACCCTGTGCACCGAAAAGCCGCGCAACTACCTGGCCATACTCCACGCGCTTACAGACTTGGTGCGCTTGGAGGTAGCCCGCCATACAGCCACCATCACCACAGCTCGCCCCGCGTCGGATACCGAGAAAGCCGCTATACGTGCCAAGCTGGATGCGCGCCATCCCGGGCTGAACTACGAGTGGCAAACAGACCCGAGCCTCATAGCCGGCATGACCGTGCGCGTGGGCGACAATGTAACAGATGCCTCCGTACGCTCCCGCATAGAGCGCCTTGCCAAACTTATTTCCTAATAATTCATCCCTCTCTCAACCGACCAATTTCATAAAAAATCACCACAAGCGTATGAGCAACATCGTACAAGAACTCGAAGCACAGATTCGCAACGCCACCATTGCCACCGTCAGCGACAATGTGGGCACCATCAAAGCCATAGGCGACGGCGTGGCTCGCATAGAAGGCCTGAGCAACGCCATGCTCAATGAAATGATTGAGTTCCCCGGCGGCGTCATGGGTCTCGCCATGAACCTGGAAGAACACGAGGTAGGCGCCGTGCTTATCGGCAATGGCAACGGGCTGAAAGAAGGTGACACCTGCAAGACCACAGGACGCCTACTGCAAGTCCCCGTAGGCCCGGGCTTGCTGGGGCGCGTGGTGGACACCTTGGGCAACCCGCTGGACGGCAAAGGCCCCATCAGCGCTGCGGACTACTACCCGGTAGAGAAGATTGCCTCCGGCATTATCTCCCGCCAAGGCGTAAACCAGCCTGTGCAGACAGGTATCCTGCCCATCGATGCCATGATTCCCATCGGTCGCGGTCAGCGCGAGCTCATCATCGGCGACCGCTCCACCGGCAAAACCGCCATCGCTACAGACACCATCATCTCCCAAGCTCGCCAGAATAAGCTGGCAGAAGAGGGTAAGCTGCCCGGACACCGCCCGCTTTACAGCATCTATGTGGCTATCGGCCAGAAGCGCGCCACCATCTCCCGCCTAGTTGCCAAGCTGGAGGAAAGCGGCGCCATGCCCTACACCATCGTGGTAGTTGCTTCTGCTTCCGACAGTGCTGCCATGCAGTACCTGGCTCCCTACTCCGGCTGCGCCATGGGCGAGTACTTTATGGATCAAGGTCAGGACGCCCTCATCGTCTACGATGACCTCTCCAAGCACGCTGTAGCCTACCGCCAAGTATCACTCATTCTGCGCCGTCCTTCCGGTCGCGAGGCATACCCCGGCGATGTATTCTACCTGCACAGCCGCCTGCTGGAGCGCGCCGCTCGCATCAACAGCGAGGGCGGCCGCAAGGGTGGCTCGCTCACCGCTCTGCCCATCATCGAAACCCAGGCAGGTGACGTCTCGGCCTACATTCCTACGAATGTGATTTCCATCACCGATGGCCAAATCTTCCTGGATACCGACCTCTTCTACCAAGGTGTGCGTCCCGCCATCAACGTGGGTATCTCCGTGAGCCGCGTAGGCTCCTCCGCCCAGACCAAGATTGTGAAGAAGCTTGCCGGCTCTGTGAAGCTCGACCTCGCTCAGTTCGAAGAATTGCAAGCTTTCGCGCAATTCGGCTCCGACCTCGATGCCAACACTAAGGCCAAGCTGGAACGCGGGCGCCGCATTGTGGAGCTCTTCAAACAGGGGCAGTACGACCCCAAGAGCCTCGGTATCGAGGTGATAGACCTCTACGCCATCCAGAAAGGCTACTTGGACGACGTAGCCGTAGACCAAGTGCAGAAAGTCTGCCGCGCCATGGAGGAAGAGGCCACCACCAACACCCCCGACCTGCTGGCCGCAATCGAAAGCAAGAAGGAGCTTACGCCCGAGCTGGATGAGCAGCTCAAGCAGTTCATGACTTCCTTCAAATCCCGCCTGACGAAGTAAGACCCCATGGCAAACCTCAGAGACATTAAGCGCCGCATCAAGTCGGTACGCAACACATCGCAGATCACCAAAGCGATGCAAATGGTTGCGTCCGCCAAGATGCGCCGCGCCCAGGAGCTGGCTCTCAAAGGGCGCTCCTACATCAGCGCGCTGGCCAACGTGCTCAAACACCTGCAGGACACCATCTCCACCGCCTCCTCGCCCCTCATGCAGAAGCGCGAGAGCGGCAAAGAGCTCATCATCGTTGTGAATACGGATCGCGGCCTCTGCGGCGGCCTGAACTCCAACCTGCTCAAGGAGGTGCTGGTAAGCTGCCCTGCCGAGGCGGACTACATGACCATAGGCGCCAAGCTCAACCCGCAGCTGGCTCGCTGCGGCCGCAAGCTTGCGGCAACCTTCTCGCTGGGAGACACTTTCGACGAGGCGGATTTGAAGCCCATCTTCGACTTCATCCGCACCGGCTATACGGACGGCACCTACAGGAGCGTGAAGGTTATCTACCAAAAGTTCATCAACATCATGGTACAGCGTCCGCAAATTACGGAGCTGCTGCCCATCACTCCCGAAGAGCTTCTGGCCATAGCAGCGCAGGACGCCATAGAGGACGAGCAGAACCCGAACTTCCTGCTCGAACCCGGCCCGCAGGCACTGCTAAATGCCATTCTGCCACTCTACTTCAGCAATCTGCTGGTGCAGATGGTACTGGAGGGCAAGGCCAGCGAGCAGTCCGCCCGCATGGTGGCCATGAAGGCCGCTACAGAGAACGCCAAGACGCTCATCGGCGAGCTGACTCTGGAGTACAACAAAGCACGCCAGACCCAAATCACCAACGAGCTCCTCGAAATCACCACCGCCATGAAGGCCATGGAGTAATACCTCCTTCACACCACATCCATTTTCAAAATCAAAACTCTCACTTTCCCAATCATGAACACAGGTAAAATCGTGCAGATCATCGGCGCCGTCGTAGACGTCGATTTCTCCCAGTCCCAAATGCCCGCCATCTACAACGCTCTCACCGTTGACTACGTGGTGGAAGGCGAAACCAAGCAGCTCGTGCTCGAAGTAGAGCAGCACCTCACAGACGGCTGGGCTCGCACCGTTGCCATGAGCGCCACAGACGGTCTGAAACGCGGCATGGAGGTTGTCGACACCGGCGCCCCCATCTCCGTGCCCGTAGGTCCCAAGGTGCTGGGGCGTATCTTCAACGTCCTCGGAGAGACAGTGGATGAAAAAGGCCAGCTCGATGGCGTGAAGCGCTACCCCATCCACCGCGATGCTCCCACTCTGGAGGAGCAAGCCACTTCCTCCGAGGTGCTGGAATCCGGCATCAAAGTTATCGACCTCATCTGCCCCTTCCTGAAGGGTGGTAAGGCCGGCTCTTTCGGTGGTGCCGGCGTGGGCAAGACCGTGCTCATCATGGAGCTTATCAACAACATCGCCAAGGCGCACTCCGGTCTCTCCGTATTCGCCGGTGTGGGCGAGCGTACCCGCGAGGGCAACGACTTCTACATGGAAATGAGCGAGTCCGGCGTTATCGACCAAGAGAACCCGGAAAACTCCAAGGTGGCTCTCGTGTACGGCCAGATGAACGAGCCCCCGGGCGCGCGTCTGCGCGTGGCTCTCTCCGCCCTCTCCATGTCCGAATACTTCCGCGATGAGGAGAACCGTGACGTGCTGCTCTTCGTGGACAACATCTTCCGCTTCTCCCAGGCCGGTTCCGAGGTATCCGCACTTCTGGGGCGTACCCCCTCCGCCGTGGGTTACCAGCCCAACCTTGCAGAGGAAATGGCAGGCCTCCAGGAGCGAATCACCTCCACCAAGAAAGGCTCCATCACATCCATGCAGGCTGTATACGTGCCCGCAGATGACCTCACAGACCCTGCCCCCGCCACCACTTTCTCCCACTTGGACTCCACCGTGGTGCTCGAGCGTGCTCTGGCTGCCCAGGGCATCTACCCCGCCGTGGATCCCTTGGCCTCCACCTCCAAAGCGCTCGCTCCCGAGCTGGTGGCCGAGGCGCACTCCCGCGGAGCCCGCGGCGTGCAGCAGACCCTGCAGCGCTACAAGGATCTGCAGGACATGATTGCCATTCTCGGCATGGACGAGCTCTCCGAGGCGGACAAGCTCACGGTGAGCCGCGCCCGCAAGATTCAGCGCTTCCTCTCCCAGCCCTTCAGCGTGGCCGAGGTATTCACCGGCATCAAGGGACAGTACGTCCCCGTGGCCGAGACAGTGCGCGGATTCGGCGAGATTCTGGACGGCAAGTGGGACAACGTACCCGAGGGTAACTTCTATATGAAGGGTGGCATCGACACCGTAGAGAAAGCTTAAACACCATGCCTCTGCAATTCAGCATTATCACCCCCATGCGCACCGCTCTGCAGGCGGCTGTGAGCTCCATTCAGCTGCCTGCTGTGGAGGGTGAGATGGAGATTCTGCCGGGTCACGCGGATCTCATTGCCGCCGTAGCCAACGGAGAGCTCACCTACCGCCCCGAGGGGGGCACTGCGCAGAGCCTCTTTGTAGGCGGTGGTTTCCTGCAAGTAGACAAGGAGAACGTGCTGCTCGTCACGGATACAGCTCTGCAGGCAGGCGAAATAGACGCCTCTGCCGTGCAGGAAGCGGTGGAGCGTGCACAGGCTGCCCTGCGCAACAGCGGCTCCGTGCTCTCCCGCGAGGAGCAAACCTACCTCGCCGCACAGCTGGCCAAGCAAATGGCCATGCTCGAATACTCCCGCAAGAAGAAAAATAGGCTCTAAGTCCCCCTTCCTGCTCCGCAGAATGCCGCAGCGTCAGGTTATATTGACGCCTCGACAAATCCCTCTTTTGAGTCCGCCCTACGGCGGACTCATTTTTTACACCTACGCGCAGCAGCGATTTTATCGCTTCTAGGTTTCGTAACAGCTCAGCGGGTTACAAAAAGGCACAAAAAAGCCTGCACCCCGTCATAGGATGCAGGCGGAAAGCTTGCGTTGAAGCGCAGAACTTTAGCCCAGAGTCGGCTTCTTGGCGCGGCGCACGGAGCCGAAACGCTTCTGGAACTTGTCGATACGACCCTCGGTATCCACGAACTGGTTCTTACCGGTGAAGAAGGGGTGAGAGTCGGAAGTGATACCGCAGGAAATCACATAGTGCTCCACACCATCGATTTCTTCCTTCTTGGCAGAAGTAGCGGTGGAACGAGTGATGAAGCGGCGGCCCGTGGTGATGTCCACGAACACAACAGGATTGTACTTGGGATGGATGTCTGCCTTCATAATCTTTGAGGCTGCGTTACCGTCGCAGCGCGGGAGAATTATACAGAACGTCGGAGTACTGTCAAGCATAATCGGCACAAAAAACTCATTTGCCGATTTTTTGCTCGTCCTATGACACAGAAGTTGCATCATCCAACGGCCAGCGGATTCCCCCCGCCCCTACAACAGAGCCGTACACTTCCTCGTTGAAAGAATGGGCGGAAATGATTTTTCCTACTTCTGAGGCAAAAGCGGCTTGTGCTTTGCGGGATTGTGTGGTATGATAGCCGCGCAAGATAATAACGCACGCTTATGGCAACACAACTTGAGCAACTGAAACAGTACACCACCGTGGTGGCAGATACCGGCGACTTCCGCCAGATGGAGGAGTTCTCCCCGCAAGATGCCACTACCAATCCTTCTTTGATTCTCGCCGCCGCCGGTAAGCCCGAATACCGCAGCATTGTAGAGGCGGCTGTGGCTCCTTACAAAGGTTGTGCACTTACCCCCACTCTGATGGATGAGATAGTGGACAAGGTAGTTGTGGCCTTTGGTCTGGAGATTCTCAAGCGCGTACCGGGGCGCGTTTCCAGCGAGGTGGATGCCCGCCTTTCCTTCGACACCGAAGCTACTGTGGCAAGAGCCCGCAGCATCATGGCTATGTACGAAGCCGCCGGTATTCCCCGCGAGCGTGTACTTATCAAGATAGCCTCCACTTGGGAAGGCATACAAGCAGCTCGAGTACTGGAGCAAGAGGGCATCCCCACCAACCTGACGCTGCTCTTCAGCCTCGTGCAGGCTGTGGCATGTGCAGAGGCCGGGGTGCGGCTCATCTCCCCCTTCGTGGGTCGAATCCTGGATTGGTACAAAGCCAACACCAAAGAGGAATACACCGCCGAGACCGACCCCGGCGTTGTATCAGTGCGCACCATTTACAACTATTACAAGAAGTTCGGCTACCCGGTACAGATTATGGGAGCCTCCTTCCGCAACAAAGGAGAGGTACTGGCTCTGGCCGGCTGCGACCTGCTGACTATTTCCCCCGGCCTGCTGGCAGAGCTTGCCGCCGGCGAGGAACCTGTGGTTCCCAGCCTGAACGAAGATGCTGCAAAAGCCAGCGACATTGAACGCATGCCGGCGGATGAGAAGAGCTTCCGCTTCCTCTTCAACGAGGACGCCATGGCCACAGAAAAAACGGCAGACGGCATCCGCCGCTTCGCCGCCGACATTCGCAAGCTGGAAGCCATGCTGGCCGCCATGCTCTAATCTCTGATCGTTATACAAACACAGACTAATCATGAAAGTACTCGTTACCGGAGGATGCGGCTACATTGGCTCGCACACAGTTCGGCAGCTGGTGAAAGCCGGCGCAGATGTAACCGTGCTGGACAGCATGGTGTACGGCCACCCTGCCGCGATTGTGGACAAGGAAGGGAAGCTCGTCAAGGGCGATTTGGGCGATCCGGCTATCGTATACCCTCTGCTGGTGAACGGCAAGTTCGATGCGGTGGTGCACTTTGCGGCGTTTATTCAGGTAGGTGAGTCCGTGACCGACCCGCTGAAGTACTATGAGAACAACATCGCTAAGCCCCTGGTTCTGCTGCGCGCCATGATGCTGGGCGGTTGCAAGCGCTTTGTATTCTCCTCCACCTGCGCCACCTATGGGGAGCCCACTCAGGTGCCCATTCCCGAGACAGAAAAGCAGGATCCCATCAATCCCTATGGCGGCTCCAAGTTCATGCTGGAGAAAGTTTGCAAAGACTGCGAGCGTGCCTACGGCCTGAAGAGCGTGTTCCTGCGCTATTTCAACGCCTCCGGTGCATCTGTGGACGGCCTTATTGGCGAAGACCACGAGCCGGAGAGCCACCTCATCCCGGTCATCCTGCAAGCCATCAAAGGCGAGCGCCCGGGTATCACTGTATTCGGCACCGACTACGACACTCCGGATGGCACCTGCATACGCGACTACATCCATGTGGACGACTTGGCAGATGCTCACCTGCGCGCACTGGATTACCTGATGAAGGGCGGCGATACCAACTGGTTCAACCTTGGTACCGGCAACGGCTTTTCCGTGAAGCAGATTATCGATGCCGCCGAGAAAGTAACAGGTATGAAAGCCCCCGTGACATACGGACCTCGGCGCGAGGGCGACCCGCCCCGCCTGATTGCCGACTCTCGCAAGGCCGCGGAAATCCTTGGCTGGATTCCCAAGTACCAGGATGTCACGCAGATTGTGGAAACGGCCTGGAAATGGCACAATGGCCCTATGGGTGGCCACTATTAAAAAGGCAATTTCTGTTTAAGAAAACACAAAAATATGGCGGGCTACGGCCCGCCTGTTTTTTCTGCCCCCCGTCATGCTCGAAATCTTCATCATCGCGCTGGCCTTGGCTGTAGATGCCACAGTGTACTCGTTTTCATACGGGCTGGTACTGAGATGTCGGCGTGTATGGCACTCGCTGTGGCTGGCACTGACAGTGGGGGGATTTCAAGCGGCCATGCCGCTGCCGGGCTATCTGGGTGGAGAAAGCATGCAGGAAAGTGTAGCCCAATGGCAGAGCCCTATTGTTGCGATGGTGTTCTGCGGATTGGGATGCTACGTCATCTACGAAGCCCGAAAAACAGAAAAATGCGCCTGCAGCGCCGAAAATTGCAATCCTCTAGGACTTATTGCACTGCTGATGGTAGGCGTAGCCACATCCATCGATGCTCTGGCCATAGGCATAGCCATGGCACTGGGAGACATAGGGGGCACCAACATCTCCCTCCTCAAGCTTTTCTTGAACGTGAGTATCATCGGCGCCGTTACCTTTATCTGCTCCTTGGTGGCGTTCCACAGTGCCCGACTCCTGCACCACCTACCCACCCGCCGGCTGGAATCAATCGCAGGTTTGTTACTCATCGCGCTAGGCATTAAGAGCCTCCTCTGAGCATATAACCCATGGATTTACGATTGACGATCATTGCCGTCCAATAGAGAGATTTTGCCCGGAGGCTCGCGGAACTCTAACCTGCTCGTGCTCCACGCAAAGGCCGGGGTGCGTGGAGCAACCCGGCCTTTCGATTCCCGCGGGGCAGAGCCCCGCCGTACTTTTACTTTGTAGATTGTAGATCCGTAGATCGTAGATGATTGACGATTGACAATTTACGATTGACGAATAATCCGCCCATAGCTAAGCCAAGATGAAGTACGAAGGACGACATACGAAGGACGAGGTAGA
>JAZNTO010000055.1:0-9276 GCA_045591805.1 Akkermansia sp.
GTGATGCTGCTGGACAACGTGCGCTTCGACAAGAAGGAGAAGAAGAACGACCCCGAGTTTGCCAAGGCTCTGCTGGGCAATGCCACACTGTATGTGAACGACGCTTTCGGCTCCGCACACCGCGCCCACGCCTCCACTGAGGGCGTGACTCACTATGCAGAGAAGTCCGCCATGGGCTTCCTCATCGAGCACGAGCTGGAGTACTTGGAGGGCAAGCTTGAGACCCCCGAGCAGCCTTTCGTGGTAATCATGGGCGGTGCCAAGGTTTCCGATAAGATTCAGGTGCTCTCCAAGCTCATGGAGAAGAGCCAGACCTTCATCATCGGCGGTGCCATGGCCAACACCTTCCTGGCCGCTCAGGGTAAAAACGTGGGTGCCTCCAAGATTGAGGCCGACAAGCTGGATTTGGCCAACGAGATTCTGGCCACAGCTGCTGCCAAGGGCGTAAAGTTCATCCTGCCCGCCGACACCCGCTACACCTTCAAGTTCGAGGAGGGTGCCGAGACCTTCTGCACTGCTCCCTGGGCAGAAGGCGGCGAGGTACCCGAGGGTGGCATGGGCATCGATATCGGTGACAAGGCCATCGACGAGATGTGCGCCATCATCAAGAGCGCCAAGACCGTGCTTTGGAACGGCCCCATGGGCGTGTTCGAGCTGGACTCCTTCGCCAAGGGCACCAAGGCCGTGGCTGAGTGCCTGGCAGAGAGCGACTGCATCTCCATCGTGGGTGGTGGTGACTCCGTGACTGCTGCCAAGAAGTTCAAGGTGGCCGACAAGCTCTCCTTCTGCTCCACCGGCGGTGGTGCTTCTCTGGAGCTGCTGGAGGGCAAGATTCTGCCCGGTATCGGCTCCCTGAGCGAGAAGTAAAGCGGCAAGAAGCTTCAAGCTATTTTTCAACGGGGCGAATCGTTTTCGATTCGCCCCGTTTTTAGACGTTGCGAAAAACCAAGATACGGAGAAAAAAAAGCTTGAGGCATAAAGACGATTAGAAAGCTCGCTTGTGCCGGTGACTTAAGCGGAGGCTCACGCGAGCTTACAGAAAACGCAGGAAACAAAGCGCAACTTCTTGCGTTTTGTTTTACGCCTTTTTTTGAAAGAACGGAGAAGAGAGCTGCGTATCTATAAGTGATATGAAACAGACATACCTTCTTTTCGTGGCTTTACTCTGTTGCCCGGCTGTTGCTGAAGCGAAGGATTATACCATAGCCAAAGCCTGTGAGGATGGCGTGGTACGCGATCTGCCCAAGGAGGCATATCGCCTCCATATTCTGGCCTTGGCAGACAAACACCCGGAGAGCCTCAACGTCTGGCTACCGCAAGAGGGTACCCTCTTCACCCCACTGCAATACGCCATACAGCGCCAAGATGCCGAACTGGTGCGCGAGTTGTTGGAGCGCGGAGCCATCCCCTACCGCCCTCATACAGGCTACGATGGGAGCATACTGAAAGATTACTACGGCCGCCCGACAGAGGATGCAGAAATCACCCGCCTTATAAACGCCGAGACCTCCCGCTACAACCTCTTCAACCTTGTTCTCTGCTCGCAGCAGTATGATGCCGAGTTGCGGAAAAAAGGGCTTATTGAGCTCATTTCATCGGAGGATTTTGAAGCGCAGGAACCCGGTCCGCTCAACGAGGCTATGCTTGCGGGTGCGAATGTCGCTAGCATCCGCGCATTGGTAAAACAAAACCCGCAGGCTATCAATAGAGTCAGTTATATAAACGGAGCCCCCTGCACCACGCTTCAGCTGGCACTGCGGCTTGGAAACGCCGAGCTTGTGCAGGATTTACTGTCGGCAGGAGCCATCCCTTTTGCCTGCACAGGTGGCGAAGAGGACATACTCGCAGAGCTGCCGCCCGCCTCACCTCTGCGCGATATGTTGCGCAAGGCTCAGCGCAGATATTCCCTGATAAAGCTGGTGGAGGAATCCGAGGTCTACCGATACCGGAACAACCACAAGCCCCGGTAACCCCTCCTCGCGAAAAGCTTTTGTCGCGTTGCACTTATTTTAGTTGACATTTGGCAGTATTGCTTTAAGATAAGGAAATGCGAACGGGAAATGATAACATCTGCACGGCGGTCGGGAGAGCGCTTCCGGAGCAGATGACTTATTCCCCTATTCAACAACCGGAAATCAACTCGCCACATGTCATTATTTCAACGAGCCGTCATAGCCAACTACGCATCTGCTACCGATAAACAAAAGTTGGATGCCCTCTATGCGCGATACTGCATGCATTTCGCCGCCCCGGAGAAACAGCACAACATACGCACCGCCAAAGAAGAGCAGTACCAAGAGGGCTTCCTGCGCGAGCTTTTTGTGGATGTGATGGGCTATACCATCAACCCGGATCCCGGCTGGAACCTCACGACTGAGCTCAAGAATGAGCGCGATAGCAAGAAAGCAGACGGAGCTGTCATGGTGGATGCCATCCCGCGCATGGTTATCGAGCTCAAAAGCGTAGCCACAAAAGACCTCCGCACCGTAGAGGCGCAGGCTTTCGGCTACCGCAACAGCCACAACGGCGTGCGCTATGTGGTGATATCCAATTTTGAACGCCTGCGTTTTTACATAGATAACACGGTGGATTACGAAGAGTTCCACCTCTTCACCCTAAGCCGCGAGGAGTTCACCCTGCTCTGGCTTCTACTGGCATACGAAAATGTGAAGACCGACCTCCCGCAGCGCCTGCGGGATGCCTCTATCATTAAAGAGCAGGATATTTCCGAGCTACTGTACAAGGATTACGCGACATTCAAACGAGAGCTCTTCAACGACATGCGCGAGCGCAATCCGCAGTATGAGCCACTACTGCTTTTCCGAAAATCGCAGAAACTGATGGATCGCCTCCTCTTTATCCTTTTTGCGGAGGATCGCGGGCTTATCCCTCCCAACAAAATTACCTACATCAACAATAACTGGGAGCAATACAACGCGCAGCAGGAGGAATTCGGCATAGGTGAGCACCGCCCCCTGTACGACTTCTACAAAGGGATTTTTAACAATCTGCACAAGGGGAGTAAGGATATTTTCGCCTACAACGGCGGGCTGTTCCGGCCGGATGAGGTGCTGGACAACATATCGCTGAGCAGCGAGCTGCTGCTGCGCCATACCCGCGCTCTCACCCGCTATGATTTTGCTTCGGAGGTGGATGTGAACATCATGGGGCACATCTTCGAGCACTCGCTGGCCGAGATAGAAGAAATGACCGCCGCCTTAAGCTCCGGCGAGCAGATTACTACAGATAAACGCGCCAAGGATGGCATCTTTTATACGCCCGGTTTTATCACCCGTTACATGGTGCAAATTACCCTTGGTCAGCTGGTGGAGAGTCGTCGCCCCTTGCCCCCCGATGCAGACGCGCCTAAACTCTCCGCCCAAAAGAAAAAAAGCATCATAGAAGCATGGGAAAGCTACCGAGCCTGGTTGCTGGAGCTCACCATCTGCGACCCCGCCTGCGGCAGCGGAGCCTTCCTGAATGGCGCTCTGGTGCGACTCATGGAGGAGCACCGACTCATCGATGAAACGCTCGCTTTCATCCGCGGCGAGACGCTTATCCTCTCCGATATCGAGAACTCCATCTTGGAGCGCAATCTCTACGGAGTGGATATCAATGAGGAATCCGTGGAAATAGCTAAGCTCTCCCTCTGGCTGCGCACCGCGCAGAAAGGGCGTAAGCTCTCTACCCTCTCCGCCAATATCTGCGTGGGGAACAGCCTTATCGACTCCCGCGAGCATGCACCTACCAACGCTTTCGACTGGCAACAGGCTTTCCCGCAAGTCTTTGCAAAAGGCGGGTTCGACATCATCCTGGGCAATCCGCCATACGTCGCTCTGCAAAGCATACGTGAACAGTCGGAAATCTACGCCACACTCGGCTACAAGAGTTTCGACAAAAACGGCGACCTATACTGCCTCTTTACAGAGCGTGCATACAGCCTGCTCAAGCCCGGCGGCAGTCTCTCCTTCATCATGCCCAATAAGTGGATGCTCACGGACTACGGCAAGGGGCTGCGAGCCTTTATGAGTCGCACCGGGCTGCGCCAAATCATCAACTTTGGGGATGTGCAGTTCTTCCGCGATGCCACAACCTACGTCTGCATCTTCCATACGCAGAAAGCTGAGCCCGCTGATACCGTGCAGGCGCTTTCCCTGAACCGCAAGACTTACCACGGCGACTTTATGGCCGAAATTCCCGCAGGCCTCTCGCCTTATCCGGCCTCTGAGTTCGGCGAAAATCCTTGGATCATTCGCCCGAAAGAGCATACCGCCGTGCTCAACAAAATGCAGCAGCATCCCCCGCTTTCATCCCACCCCGTCGAGATTAATTACGGTATCAAAACCGGTCTCAACGATGCTTTCTTCATTGACGAATCCACACGTAATGCCCTGATAGAGCAAGACCCCCGCAGCGCAGAAATCATAAAGCCCATGCTACGCGGACGCGATATCGCCGCATGGACAAATCGCGGGAAGCCGGAGTGGCTAATTAATCCGCACAATGGAATTCCTGAAGAAAACCTCGACGCGATTGACATCAATATATATCCGGCAATAAAGAAACACTTGGATAACTACTGGTCTAAGTTAGCAAAGCGTTCAGACAAAGGTTGTACTCCATACAATTTGAGAAGTTGCGTGTACCTAAAAAAGTTTTTCGAGCCCAAGATTATCTATTCGGAAATCACCTCATTATTTCCGTTCATGTTCGATGAAAGTGGTTTGTTTGTCAACAACAAATGCTTTATCATGAACTCTACGGAACAAGATCGGGAGTATATGTTAGCACTCACCGCCATATTCAACAGCAAAGCGGCGAAGCTGTGGCTGTGGTATAATTGTCCCGAGTTACAGGGTGGTACACGCGAGATACGCAAGGTGTATTTCGAGAAGTTTCCGGTGCCGGATTTAGGAGAGAGCAAGAGCGAACTAGCCGGCTTGGCAGAACAACGCACCGAGGCAGAAAAAGCCATACGCCACCACACGCAGAGGTTCCTGCACCGAGTCAGCGCAGAAAACGGCGGCAAAAAACTAAGCAGCAAGCTCAGCGAGTTCACCGAGCTGGATTTTAGCGCATTCCTGAAGGCTTCCGGTCTCAAGCTCAAACTGGCAGAGAAAGACGAGTGGGAGGAATACTTCGACTCTGCATGCGCCCGTATACGCGAGCTGCACACCCACGCCCGCCTGCTGGATATGCAGCAGGAAAGCCTCATCTGCAGACTTTACGGATTTTCTGAAGCTGAAATAGCCACATTGAATCTACAATCTACTGATCTACAATCTACAAAGTAAGCAACACCTAGCCACGGCCAACTTAATCTACAATCTACGTGTAGATTGTACTTTCCAATGCCTCCGGATCGAAGTAGTAGCCTGCGCCGCGAGCCGTGGCGACTCCGGGAGCATAGGGTCCCAGTTTCTGGCGCAGACGCTTAATGTGCGTATCGAGAGCGCGGGATTGAGTAGTATCTGCGTAGCCGAAGAGTATATTCTGCAGCTCGTAGCGATCCTGCACCTTGCCGGGGCGTTCCATAAGGTAGGCGAGCAGCTTGAACTCTGCGGTAGTCAGGTCTAGCGGTTCGCCTGCAGCAGTGGCTTGCAGGGTATTTTTGTCCAGCAGCAGCGGGCCGCAACGCACCACCAACTGAGCAGCGGCACCGGCATTTGCCCGCGCGAGAATATTCTGCACACGCAGCACCAGCTCTTTGGGGCTGAATGGTTTGGTCATATAATCATCCGCCCCGAGTCGCAAACCCTCCAATTTATCCTCCAGCTGGGCGCGAGCCGTGAGAAAGAGCGCCGGGATGCTCGATGTGAGCGCATTTTGTTTCATGGCTTTGTATATAGCAAGGCCATCCATACCCGGCAGCATGATGTCCAGTATCACTAAGTCGGGGCGCAGAGACTGTATCTTCTCCAAGCCTTCCGCACCATGGTGAACCAAAGTCGTGCGCCAGCCGCGACGCTCCAGATTGAACGCCACCAACTCCGCTATATCCTCATCGTCCTCTACTACGAGAATGTGCATGTGGGTATTATAACACGAAATACGAAAAAAGGCAGCTCTTTTGTGTGAGTTTTCTGCCACAAAACATAATTTCTTGACGTGTCGGGGAGTATATGCTATAAGGGAGGTGCAACGCATGAACCGCCGGCAACTGTACATCTTCGACTGTCTGACAGGGAAACTCCGTGTATCGGACGGGGATTTTATGGCGATAGGCCAGGAAAACAAAAACACCTTCCGAGCTATGATGGAATGCTCGCGGGGGGGCGTGTTTGCGCAGCGAAACGGGAAGTGCCGCTTTTTCCCTGCGCGGAATGTAGCGAGTTATTCTGTGAACGGCTGCGAGTTGAGCGAGGGATTTGCAGTTAAACCCGATACACACTACTTGTGCGTGCTGGCCGGAGGATGTTTTATAGCTTGGTACGGGCTTGAGCAGGATAGGCCGGATTTCAGCCGTTTCGACCCGCGTACCTGGTATATCTATACCCCGGATTCGCGCGAATGGAGCGCAGCTATGGCCTTGCTGGATTTGCCGATGAGCCCACAGGCGGCCAACCCGGAAGCACTGGCAACTTTTGAAGGCTTGGGGTTTTACGCCTTCCGGCTGTCGGACATGCAAAAAGTGGCGGAATTCGTAGCTCGTACCGGCGGAGCCGTGCACATGGCTCATACACAGGGAGCCACGCCCAAAGGCAAGTTCCGCTGCCCCGCATGCTGGGCTACATTTGCCAAGGAGGAAGCGCTCTACATAGCAACTCACCCAAGACTCTGCGGGGACGAGAAGCTCGGGCCGGATGCCATGCAGCGTTTTAAGCCTGCTGCTCCGCCGGAAAAGGACTACACCACAGATGCTCAGGGCTCGACATGCCACGAGCAAGCCTGCCCGCACTGCCACCACAAGCTGCCGCCATTTTTTGCTAAAACAGCAAGCCACATATTCTCGATAGTGGGCGGCTCCGGTGCCGGCAAGTCCTGCTATCTGGCAGCCTTGGTACACGAGCTGGAGCGCTTGCTGCCACGGGAGTTCAACCTGCCGTTTCGAGATGCCTCCCCGGAGCTCAATGCACCGCTAAACGATATGCGCATGCGCCTCTTTGCGGCAGACGCCCCTGAACCGGAGTTCAGCTCTCGCGAGTACTTGAAAGATAGTCTCTACCGCAAAATATGGAAAGAGGGCATGTATCGCGACATGCCGCGCCCTTTTATCTACACCCTCAGCAAGGGCGCCGGGGCGCACTCCATCGTGCTCTACAACCATACAGCCAAAGCCTGCGCAGAATACGGCAACTGCGAGCACCTCAAGGTAACGGATGCCATCTTTTACCTCTTCGACCCCACCGCCGACCCGGCGTTCCGCGCAATGCTTCGGGATGCCGATACACAGCTACCCGCCCTACCCGATACAGTGCCGGGAGAGCAGAATGCCCTGCTGGCAGATATGGAGATAAAGCTGCGCAGCGCCTTGCAGATACCTCCCGGGCAAAAAGTATCTACGCCGCTGGCTGTCATAGTGGGAAAGAGTGATATCTGGAGCCACCTACTGGGGCCGGAGCCACTGCTGCCAAGTGTGCGCAACGGTGAGTTGCGGCCTACCAACATAGCGGCCAACTCTGTGCGGCTGCGCGAGCTACTGTTCCGCATCTGCCCGAATATCTGTACCAATGCAGAAGCCGTGTCCGACAATGTGTGCTATTTTGCAGCCTCGGCACTGGGTGCCGCGCCGGGTATGGCCGACAGCTGCGAACACCCCACACCGGGGCATATCTCCCCCATTCGCGTAGCAGACCCATTCATCTGGGCGCTCAGTAGCATAGAACCGGCTCTTTTCCCGGGAACCAACAGTTGAAGCCATGTCCTACCAACTCATATACAGAGGAAAAAGTGTTCCTACCGGAGATAGCGTGGGGGGGCAAATCGTGGCCGTGGGCAGTAGTACGCCGCGCGCACTCAAGCAGGAATTGCTCAGTATAAGCCGCTACCGCTGCCCGGACACGAATAGCTGCCTGAGCGGCGACCGGCATAGCTACCGCATGCTTATCTGCGCCGATACGACTTTCCATGTGCTCTCCTGCCTGCGCACGGATACCACAGGCGGGTACTGCGTGCACCACTTGGCTCTGACTCAGGATGAGGTGCAAAGCCTGCGGCGCAATGCCTCGCGGCCTACCCCGGCCGGGGTAACCCTGGCGCTTTGTAAGATAGGATTCTGGCACAGCCCAGATACAGAGACGGAAAACGAGCCCAGGCTCACGGCCGCAGCGCTTCCGGAAGCTGCTGCACAGCCAACTTGGCTACGCATGACAGGCCACAAAAACAATGCACGTGCGCTATTGAGCAACCGCTGCGAGCGCGAGTGTATCCTGAGCATGCCCAAGGATGCCTCTGCAGAAGATGTGCTTCACCTACTGCACGAAAGCGACTGGCTGACCTCGCAGCGCGGCTGGGGTAAGACCTTCACCACACACGGCTGTGTCCAAGATTCCACGACAGAGTTTGCGCGTATTGCCACGATATCCGGTAGTAACGTAGCAGAGCAGGCGTGTGCCGGAGGCATTGCCGTGCTGGAAATCAACCCGGAGTTCAATCTATACGAGGAAAGCGACCCTGCGCGAGGCGAGGAGCGGGAAAACGAGCAGACTCCCAACATCGGGCTTCATTATAAATACGATGAAACGCCGGATGAAGCCGTGTTCAATCTGCCACCCAAGCCCGGGAAATGGCTGCGCTGGGTGTGTATTCTGGGAGGTGTGTGGGTACTCTGGAGCAGTGTATCGCTGGTATCCGGACTGTGGATAGAAGATGCCGGAGAGCTTACGGGCAACATCATCACGCGCATTAACACAGAAGAGGATATGCAGCTGCTCTCCGAGCTTGCCGCAGCCCCCTACACCGCTGAAACAACTGCGCGTAAGCTGGATAGAATCGAAGCTCACCTCAACTCGCATCCCCCTACTGCGGAAGATAACAACAAACTCCTCCTGCTGCGCGAGTGTGTGAAACTTCTGCGCTGTGCAACCACAGATGCCTTAGGGCATGGGGCGAATATGAGACGCTTGGCAGAAAATGCCCCCGGTCTGCGGATAGATGCGACCAGCCTCTGTACCCTGTATATGAATGAGCTTATCCACGACAGGCAAGCCGAGGAGTGGCACAACAGCCTGACGCCGGATGAAATACAGGATTGGCAGAGCCTGCTGGAAGCGCATCCGAATATCCGGGCAAAACTCAGCGCCCCCCCCTTTGCAGACAAGTCGGAGGCCAAGCGGT
>JAZNTO010000056.1:0-4300 GCA_045591805.1 Akkermansia sp.
GGCGAGCCGGGCGCGGCACCCCTTGTGGCAGCCGCCACCAGCTGCATAGCCCAGGCGCGCGCGCTCATGGGCCCCCCCGGCCCGCTGGCGCTGGTGGGCTACAGCCTAGGCTCCGGCGTGGCCATGCAGGTGGCAGCCGGCAAAAAAGCGGAGGCGCTCGTGCTCATCTGCCCCTTCGACAACATGACGGAAGTGGCCTGCAATCAGGTGCCTTTCTTCCCGCGTATCCTGCCCATGGATTCCTGGAACTCCGCAGAATACGCTCCGCATATCACCTGCCCGGTCACCATCATGCGCGCGCAGATAGACAACATCGTCCCGGCAGAAAGCACGGATCGCCTCATCCGCGCCTTCCCCACGCCTCCTGCCACCAAAACATACCCGGCAGACCACAACACCATTTTCTCCTGCCCGGAGTTCACTCAGGATATCTTGAAGGCTCTGCCGCTTAACCGCGAGACAGATGTGGAAGAAGCCTAGGCGAAAATCTACAATCTACAATCTACAAAGTATAAAGTAGGGTGTGGGTTGTGGGGTGGGATATAGGGGTGCGGTATGAGCGAGATTCGCGCCGGAGCAGTGCTGAACTACGTGAACCTGGGGCTGCGCATTGGCGTGCCCTTGGTGCTCACGCCGTATATTCTGGGGGCACTGGGGCCGGCGGAATACGGGCTTTACATGCTGGCGAGCACGCTGCTGGTGCGCCTCTACCTCAGCGACCTGGGGCGCACTGCCGGCACAAAGTACCTGAGCGAGTACCGCGCGCGCGGGGATTCCGCCGGGGAGGCGCGTTTTCTGGGCATGCTCACCATACTGTACACGCTGGCCGGTGCTGCTCTGCTGGCGCTGGGCTTGGGGGTCTACCCGTTTCTGGATAAGATATTTCCGCAATTCACAGCCGGGGAGCTGAGCATCTACCGCGTGCTATACCTCATGACGCTGCTGAACGCCGCCCTGCTCTTCCCGGCGCGAAGCTTGGCAGGCATAGCAGACAGCCGGCAAAAATACGCCGTACCGGGGCTCATAGCCGTGGGAGCAAGCGTGGTAAACGCCGTGGGCACTTGGCTGGTGCTGCAGTGGGGCTGGCGCAGCGTGGGCTTAGTAGCGTTCAACATAGGCACCGGGCTGGTAGCCGTGGGACTCAACATGCTGTATTGCTTCGTGGGCTTGCGCGCCCGGTTGCAGTTGCGCGGCGGGTGGGACTCCGCATTGTGCCGCAGCCTCTTTGCCTTCTCCTGGTGGCTGCTGCTCAACCAGCTCATCAACATGCTCAATGCCGGCACCGGCAACTATCTGGTAGCCATCACCTGCGGGGCGGATTCCGCAGCCGTGTATACCTGCGGCCTGCAAATATATGCAAACTACTTTCTGCTGGGCAGCTGCCTGGCACAGCTCTTCCTGCCTCGCGTGGTGGGTCTGGTGGTGCGGGGTGCCTCCCCGGCCGTGCAGACCGAAGCCATGGCACGCGTAGGGCGTGTGCAGCTCTGCATCCTGCAGCCCGTCGCTGTGGCGCTCATTTTCTATGGGCGGCAATTCTTCAGCCTGTGGGTGGGGCACAAACTGGGCGCGCAAGCCGAGCTCAGCTGCCTCATAGCTGTGGCGCTGGTCGTGCCGCAAACATTCAGCCTGGTGCAGGCGCTGGGCTGGCAAATAAGCCAAGCCCGCAACGCGCTCAAGCAGCGGGTAGCCATCACCGCATTCAACAGCGCGCTTTTCATCGTGGTCAGCTACTTTGTGTGCCTGTGGTGGGGCATTGCAGCTCAGGCCGTATGGGCGGCATGCTCCATCACCCTCCAGCTGCTCATGCTCAACCTCATCCACTACCGCGGTCTGGGGCTGAGCCCGCGCCGCTTCTACGCCCGCATCTTCGCCGGCTGGCAGCGGTGGATTCCGCCCATGCTGCTCTGCGCTTGGGGCATCGGCGAGCTGGTACCCGGCAGCGGCTGGTGGAGCCTCGCCGCCAAGCTCTCCGCTTTCGCAGCGGTCTGCGCCGTACTGATGAAGCTCAGTGGTGCCCTCCGCAAATCTTAAACGCTCATTTCTTCGGGCGTTTGCGGCGAATCATGCGGCTGCGGTTGATACTGGTCTGCGGGTTGGCATAGACGCCGCGGAGCTGCTTCTTGCGGCTTTCTTTCACCTTGGGGGAGAGGCGCAGGTCGGCATCGATGGCGGCGTATGCCACTTCTGCCGCGGCATACACATCCTCCGGTGTCTCCACTCCCAGGATAAGGAGGCGATACTTCAGCTCCAACAGTTGCCGCCTATTCTCCGGCACAGCCCGTGCCAACGCGGCCTCCACCAGCTCCAGAGCCGCGGCATCCGTGGGCGCGGCATCTGCCGCCGCCGTACACTCTGCCAAGCGACGCTCCGCCTCGGCTGCAGCGCGCAGACCGCTTATATCCTGCGTATCCAGCGCGGAGAGCTCCTGCTGCAGCGGGATATTCAGCTCGTGCAGGTCTGCCGGTATCAAGCGCCAGGCTTCCAGCATGAGGCGCAGCTTCTCCTCGCCCTCCAGCTGCGCCGCACGGCGCAACAAGGCATCTGCCCTCAAGCCTTTTTCCAGCGTGCGCTGCACTGCAGCCGCATCCGGCACATAGCCGAAAAGCCCGCCCAGCGCCCTCCCGCGGGCATCCAACACCAGCACCGTGGGGTAGCCATCTATCCGGTATTGGGTGCAGAGCCGCTGATTCTGAGCCAACAGCTTGCGGTCGAACTCCGGGTTCTGCGGCACATCCACCTCCAGCAGCACAAAGTTCTGCTCCGCCCAAGCTGCGAACTCCGGCTGCTCCAGCACCTCTTTTCGCAGGCGTATGCAGTAGTAGCACCAGTCCGACCCGGTGAAATCCGCCAGCACCGCCTTGCCCTGCTCCCCTGCCTGCGCCAGAGCCGCCTCGTAGTTCGTGCCCCACTCCGCGGCTGTGGCACATGCGGCTGCTACCACGGCAAGCAACTGCCGTATCAGGCTCATGACGCTTCCTCCGGTTTCAGTTGCTGCGCCAACTCTTCCACCAGGCGTCGCATGCTGCGTGTCAGCAGTGCCACCACGGCATCGAATCCGTCCGCCCCGCCATAGTAGGGATCCGGCACATAACTCTCCGTCTCCTCCTCGCCGAACCACAGCCACATGCCGAGCACTCGGCCGGAATCCGGCACTCCGTGAGCCCGCAGCAGAATATCCTGCTCGTTTTCCTTATCCTGCGGCACAATGAGGTCGAAATCCCGGAAATCCGCCAGGCGGAATGTGCGGGCGCGGTGGCCGCCGTAGCTGTAGCCGGCGCGCTCCAGAGCGGCCAGCATGCGCGAATCCGGCCGGCTTCCCGTGTGGTACGAAGCCGTACCGCAGGAATCCGCCACAACTAGCTCGCTCAGTCCGGCCTCCGCCGCTACGGCGTTGAATATAATCTCCGCCGCGGGGCTGCGGCAGATGTTGCCCAGGCATACAAACAATACTCGATACGGGGTGCTCTCGCTCATGATTTTCCCTAAAATTGCGGTTCTGATAAAAAAAGCGGTTGACGTAGCAGCCGGAATCTGGTATGACCCCCGGTAGCACGCAGCTAATATAGCATATTCTCATGAACATTGCACGCCTGAAATCCGAACCGGAGATTTTTTATTCCCTCCAAGGGGAGGGTGCTCGTACCGGCAGCCCTGTCGTCTTTCTGCGACTCGCCGGCTGCAACCTGCACTGCCTCTGGTGCGACACGCGTTACAGTTGGCTGCCCGGTTGTGACGTTTCGGAGGAGGAAGTGGCCGCACGCCTGCTGGCTTTCGGCTGCCCGGCTGTGGTCATAACCGGCGGGGAACCCCTGCTGCAAGCCGCTGCTCTGGAGCGCCTGCTCGACTTGCTTCCGCAGGATTTCTACGTGGAAGTGGAGACCAACGGCACCCTGCCCCCCACCCCGGCTCTTGCCGCGCGGGTGAATCAGTGGAACGTTTCCCCCAAGCTCACCCATGCCGGCAACTCCCCCGCCCTAGCTCTGCTGCCGGATGTGCTGGCCGCCTTTGCCGCCACTCAGCGTGCTTGGTTCAAATTCGTCGTTCGCGGCGAGGAAGATTGGCCCGCCATCGCTGCCTTAGAGCTGCCGCAGCAGCGTATCATCCTCATGCCCTGCGCCGCCAACCGACAAGAGCTGGAATCCGCACGCCCCGCCGTAGCCCAAATGTGCCTGCTCCACCGCGTCCGACTCGGAGACCGACTCCACATCGTCCTCTGGGACAATGCTAAAGGAGTTTGAGGAAGTACGAGGACGAATTCCGACATACGAGTGAGCGTAGCTTAGCTACGGTATCCGAGTTT
>JAZNTO010000057.1:0-4953 GCA_045591805.1 Akkermansia sp.
TAAAAAAGGATTGACAATCAATGGGGGCAAGAGTATGCTTGTGAACGTACCATGCGACAGTTACAGAAAAAGATACCATTTGCTCATGATGGTAGAACGGATGAATTGTGGATAGAAGCACGTGCAATCCTAGTGAAAATGGGCATAGAAAAAGCTGACTATGCGGCAGCTTTTTTGCAAGCTGTAAAGGACAGAGACTCAAAGTTGATAGAGCTCTTTATGGCAGCCGGTGTAAATGCCAATATATTGCACGAAGATATAACACCCTTATCCGCCGCTGTGGAAGAGGGCTATCTGGAGGGGGTGAGACTTTTGCTGACAGCTCCGGGGGTGGATGTGAACAGAGCCGGGAGAGATGGCCGAACAGCTCTGCACAGAGCGGCGGAGCGGGGAGATCTTGCCTGTATGAAACTCCTGCTGGCGGCTCCCGGTATCAATGTCAATGGGACGGACCAGATGAAGGGAACCCCGCTTTGTTTGGCCGCAAATGGCGGATATACCGAGTGTGTGAAGCTTCTGCTGGAAGTTCCGGGGGTGGATGTCAATAGCATGGATTTCATGCAGGGGGCACCTCTTTGCCAAGCCGCATTTGCCGGCCATACGGAGTGTGTGCGGCTTCTGCTGGCTGCACCCGGTATAGACGTCAACGGCATGGACGCCATGAAAGGTTCCCCCCTCTGCCTCGCTGCGAGCGCCGGCCACACCAAGTGTGTACAGCTTCTGCTGGCTGCGCCCGGCATAGATGTCAACGCCGTGGATTTCATGAAAGGTACCCCGCTCTGTCTGGCCGCCGGTGCCGGGCACACGGAGTGCGTGCGCCTGTTGCTGGCAGCGCCGGGGGTGGATGTGAACAAGGCGGGAAAAGATGGCCGGACTCCTCTCCACCGAGCCGCCGCGCGCGGAGATACGGAAATCTTGAAACTCCTGCTGGCGGCTCCGGGGATTGATACAAACAGGGAGGACAAAAACTGCCGCACGCCGCTTCACCGAGCCGCTGCGCGGGGAAATTTGGAGTGCGTTCGGCTCCTACTCGAAGATCAGGGCATAGATGTGACCGTGCAGGATAAGCGAGGCGCTACCCCTCTCTATTATGCGTTGCGGGCAGATAGATACACAGCCAAGCTCTTGTCCAATGCCGGCGGTACCGGTGGTAAATTGTGGGAGGTGTGTATGCCGTGGATTCCTTGGATATTAGCTGCTCTTGCCTTGGCGGTTCTATTGGTTCTATGGATATTTAAGCAATTCGCCATTTGACAGCCTTGCGCTCTTGGAGCCGGATACGAGAACTGAACGGCTTATTTTTCCCGAGCGGGAATAAAAACATGTGGGTGAGCCGGAAAATGAGAAAAATATTCCCGAGCGGTAACGAAAAGCTTGACTTTGTGGCATATTAGACTATTATATTCCCGAACGGGAAAGAATAAGTAGATGAGCACGACCAAAAATCTAAGCACCACACGCGAAATAGGGGCTCTTGTGCGAGCCGAGCGCAAGGCGCAGGGTATATCGCAGGAGCAGCTTGCCGGAGTGGCATGTACGGGTACTCGCTTCATTTCTGATCTGGAAAACGGCAAGGCCACCATACAGGTGGAAAAATTGCTCAGAGTCATAGAGGCTCTGGGACTCGGGGTGTATATCTTCAACCGCTGGGATAGACGCTGATGCAACACTTGTATGTATATCTGAATAACCGGAGGGTGGGTACGCTTAGCTCTGAACTGGGGCGGTTGTCATTCGTATACGATGAGGCTTATCTGCAATCTCCCAATGCTGTACCCCTGGCCTATGTGTTGCCGCTGAGTCGTGAAACGTATCGCTCCGGGGCACTTGTTGCGTTTTTCTCTAACTTGCTTCCGGATGAGAGTGTACGTCTTCGCATAGCTCGAATTCTGGGAATATCTGCGAACAACATATTCGCTATGTTGCGGGCAATCGGAGAAGATTGTGCGGGGGCTGTTGCTCTTTATCCACCGGAGCGTGCTCCCAGGCCGGCAGAGCCGGAGTATGCCGAATTGAGTGAGGACGAAGCTCATGAGGTACTGAGTAGTTTGGCTGTGCGTCCATTGAACATAGGTGCAAAGGATTTTCGTATTTCGGGAGCCGGGGCGCAAGACAAACTTGTGGCTTGTGTGCGGAGCGGTCGCGTATTATTGCCGCTGCACGGGACGCCTTCCACACACATTATCAAACCGGGTATCGAGCGTTTCCCGGAAAGCGTTTTCAACGAATTGTATTGCATGCGACTGGCTGCTGCCTGCGGGTTGAGGGTTGCGGAGAGCGATATTCTGACCATCAAGGGGATTGCCTACTACGTCACAACTCGCTACGATAGACGCGTGTCCGGGCGGAATTGCGAGCGTCTTCACCAAGAAGATTTTTGCCAGTTGCTTGGGTATGAGCCTTCTGTTAAATATCAATCCGAGGGTGGTCCCTCCTTGCGGCAGTGTTTTGAGCTTATGCGGGATATGGCACTTTCGGCAGGAGATGTTATTGAATTTCTGAAACGCATAATCTTTGTTTTTTTAGTAGGCAATGGCGATGCGCATGCTAAAAACTTCTCTGTGTTATACACCAACAATCGCCCCGGTTTGGCACCGGCGTACGACTTGATTTCTACGACGGTGTACCCGGCTCTTGCTCCTAAATTGGCTATGAAAATCGAAGGTCGATATGACTTTCGTTGGATAACGCGCAACAAGATGCTGCGCATGGCGGCTAAAATGGGGCTGTCGTCCAGATTAGCCGAGCGGGAAATGGACAAACTTCTCCGACGCTTAGGTGAAATTTTGCCGGTGTTTACGGCCAATATGGTTGAGCGCTATCCCTCCGCAATTTATTCTGATATTAGGCGCGGTATAGAGGCTCGCATGCAGCAGCTACTCTCCGCTCCGCCCCGTTAAATCTCGTTTCGAGGCGCAAAAACGGTGCCATTTTTTCTTGCCATCCGGGCGTGGTCTCGCTACAATGTGCGCTGTGGAGATAGCACTGCAACACGAGGGCGGTAAACTGCGGCTTGTGCCGGCCGAGGTACAGCCGCGCTTGGAGCGAGCCTTTGCCGCCTCGCCCGGGCGGGGTATGCTGGATTTGTTGCGCTATGGGTTGCCGGCCGGTGCGGCTCCGGTGCTGGCATGCTTGCGGGAGTGGGCGCGGGAGTATATGATGCATTACCTGCGCTCCATCCGCCGGGGGGAGCCGGTGGTGCCGGCAGTCTCTCCCGCGCAGGCAGCGGACATGCTGGAGGCGCTGCCGCCGCTGCTTGGCGAGCCGGTGGGGGCGGCGGATGTAGCGGCGTGGGTGGCAAGCCTGGGGCCGGCGGTGGATTGGCTGGCGGCGCGCGAGTGCTGTACGCCGGAGCAGTGGCTCAGCCGCTTGGGGGAGGGCTGGCAGCAGCTCGGGATGCTCTGCTTCCACCTGGCGGAGAATGCCGGAGATGCCGCGGAAACCGCCCCCTTTGCCTTTCTGGCTACCTTTGTGCACAAGGTGGGGCAGGATGGCCGCCCGCGCCATGCGCCGCTGGGTTTGGCGGCGCGTTTGTTGGCGGAGGATTCTGCCGCCCTGCTGGATTTGCTGCGGCCTCTGCGGCAGGTGGCGGCGCAGAGTGGATTTCTGGCGGAGCTCATCAACTCCCAAGCTGTGTACAAGCCCTGCGGGTGGAGCGCGCGGCAGGCGCATGAGTTTCTGGAGACCTTGCCCTTGCTGGAGGAGGCGGGTATCGAGACTCGCATGGTGAACCTCTGGAAGACGCAGCCGCCGCGGGTGGAGCTGGAAGTGCGGCTGGATGTGGCAGAGCCCGGCACCGGCAAGCCGGATGCCGCCCCCTCTGTGAATGTGAACTCCCTGCTGCGCTTTTACCCCCGCGTGGTGCTGGGGGACTACAACCTCACAGACGAGGAGCTGGCGCAGCTCCTAGCCGGGGAGGAGGATGGCCTTGTACGCTTCCGCGGGGAGTGGGTGCGGCTGGACCGCGAGAAGCTCACCCGCCTGCTGGAAAGCTGGCGGCAGGCTACCCGCATGGCCGCTGGGGGTATACCCCTGCTGGTGGGGTTGCGCTACCTGCTGGGCAAACGCAGCGATGCCTTGCCGCAGCTTCCGCCGCCGGAGGACGGCATGCGCGCCGCTGCAGGCGCGCGGCTGGCACTTGCGCTGTCCAACCTGCACTTCGGCAATGCCATGCCGGATTTGCCGCAGCAGCTTGCAGACACGCTGCGTCACTACCAGCTGGACGGCGTGCGCTTCCTGCAAAATGTCACTGCCGCCGGATTCGGTGCCTGCTTGGCGGATGATATGGGGCTGGGCAAGACCCTGCAGGTCATCTGCTGGCTGGTGCATCTGGCACGCTGCGGCGAGCTGGGGGAGGGGCGCGGCGCCGCTCTCATCGTGGCCCCTGCCTCCCTGCTGGCAAACTGGCAGCAAGAGCTGCGCCGCTTTGCCCCGCAGCTGCGGGTAGCCGTGCTGCACCCCTATGCCCTCTCCCGGCAGGACGCGGACTACCTGCGCAGCAACCCCGCTTGGCTCCTGCGCCGCGCGCATGTAGGGCTCACCACATACGGCATCGCCACGCGCAACGAGCTGCTCGCCCGCAGCTCCTACCCCGCTCTGGTGCTGGACGAGGCACAGGCTATCAAAAATGCGGACTCGCAGCGCACCCGCGCTATCTGCCGCCTGAGCAGCCCGCGCCGTGTCGCCCTCACCGGCACACCTGTGGAGAACTCGCTCTCCGAGCTGCGCAGCCTTTTCGAGTTCCTGAACCCCGGCTTGCTGGGCTCAGAAAAAGAGTTCAACGCCTTGGTGCAAAGCATGGGGAGCGACTACACACCCTTGCGCCGCCTCGTGCGCCCCTTCCTGCTGCGCCGCCTCATGCGCGACCCCGCCCTGCTCCCCGAGCTGCCGCCCCAGCCGCAGGTGCCCGCCTGCTGCCTGCTCACCCCGGAGCAGACCCGCCTTTACGCGCGC
>JAZNTO010000058.1:0-7768 GCA_045591805.1 Akkermansia sp.
CCCGCCCGCCGGCACACATAGCGGAGCGCGCTGTGGCCGGCTTTGATGCCGGGATTTGCTGCGCCTGCGGGAGAGAGAGCTGGCAAAGCTGCGCGGCAACCGGATATCCATGATATTCCAGGATCCCATGACCAGCCTCAACCCCTGCATGACCATAGGGGATCAAGTGGCTGAGCCGCTCATCATCCACCGAGGCATGCGCCGCAAAGATGCGCAGAAACTCGCTATCGAAGAACTGGAGCGAACCGGCATACCAAATGCGGCTCAACGAGCGAAATCCTACCCGCACGAGTTCTCAGGCGGCATGCGCCAGCGAGTCATGATAGCCATGGCTCTCATCACCCGCCCGGAGTTTCTTATAGCAGACGAGCCTACTACGGCGCTGGACGTCACCGTGCAGAAACAAGTACTGGACTTGCTGCGAACCCGGCAACGGGAGCTGGGCACGGCCATCATCCTCATCACGCACGATCTGGGGGTAGTGCGGGAATACGCGCACCGCATCCAAGTCATGTACGCCGGCAGCGCCGTAGAATGCGCCGCCACACAGGAGCTGCTGGAGCATCCGCTGCACGCCTACACCCGCTCGCTTATGGCCAGCATCCCCGCTCGCCATACAAAAGGCAGCAAGTTGCAGACTATCCCGGGGCTGCCGCCCACCCTGCGGCAGCCGATATGCGGCTGCGCTTTCCGCCCCCGCAACATTATAGGTAAGCCCGAGCTCTGCCTCACCGACAGCGTGCCGGATATGGTAGAGCACAGCCCCGGCCACTTTGTGCGCAACTGCCCGGGGTGCCTCGCCTAGCGTAGGGCGGCCGACTTAGGAACGCAGGTTTGTCTCGAATTGGCGGAACTGGATAGCCTCGAAAAGGTCGTTATCCGCCGGCACCTCACGCCCCGCAAGATCTGCGATAGTGCGAGCCACACGCATGATACGGTCGAAGGCGCGAGCAGAAAGCCCGAACTGCTCCACAGCATTGAGCAGCATCTGCTGCTGCACCGGGGAAAGCGGGCAGAACTTGCGCAACTGCTTGCCGCTGAGACGAGCATTGCAGGTGACACCCAAAGAAGCATAGCGCCGCTGCTGGCGCTCGCGAGCGGCTACCACTCGAGCGCGAATAGTGGCACTACTCTCGCCGTCCGGTTTGCTGAGCAGCCCGGCAGGGTCCACAGGCGGCACTTCGATTATCATGTCGAAGCGATCCAGCAGAGGCCCGGAAATCTTGCGGCGGTAGCGGTCTATAGCAGCATAGTTGCAGCGGCAACTATGGCGTGGGTCTCCCAAATATCCGCAGGGACAGGGGTTCATAGCCGCCACAAGCATGAAATCGCAGGGAAAATCCATGCTGCCGGAAGCGCGAGAAATCGTCACGATGCCACTCTCCAGCGGCTGACGCAGGGTCTCCAGCGTGCGGCGGGAGAACTCCGGCAACTCATCCAGAAACAACACCCCATTGTGCGCCAGAGAGATTTCGCCGGGAGAAATGTTGGAGCCACCGCCCATGAGCCCGACATCCGATATCGTGTGGTGCGGCGCACGATAAGGCCGCGAGCGCAGCAAGCCGCTGTTGCGCGGCAACAAACCGCACACAGAGTGAATCTTGCTGGCAGTAAGCGCTTCCTCCGGCGTAAGCGGTGGCAGAATAGTGGGCAAGCGGCGAGCCAACATACTCTTGCCGCTGCCGGGGCTACCACACAGCAGGAGGTTGTGCCCGCCGGCCGCAGCTATCTCCATGGCTCGCCGCGCATAGGGCTGCCCCTTTATCTCGTCAAAATCCACCTCTGAACCCGCCGACTGTGCCTCCGGCTCCGGACGATAAGGAGCAAAACGCTCTCGCTCCAGCAGCAGAGCCCAAGCATCCGCTAAGCTCTCCACGCCATACACTGTTATGCCCTCTACCACAGCAGCCTCGGCGGCATTTTCCGCCGCAACCATCAAGTATTTGCGGCCGGCATCCCGCGCTGCAACGGCCTGCGGCAACACACCCCGCACACCACGCACCATGCCATCCAAGGCCAGTTCGCCTATGATACACCAATCCTCTGTATCCGGCGGCACACGGCGCTTCCAAGGCTTGGGCACCTCATCGTAGTGGCGCTGAATAGTCATCTCCAGCCCCAGTGCAATGGGCAGGTCAAAGCCGGGGCCCTGTTTTTTCATGTCGGCCGGAGCCAGGTTCACCGTCACTAGGAGCTCACCCGGGCAGAAGAATGAGCTGTTGCGCAGGGCAGAGGTCACACGCTGCACGCTCTCGCGCACGGCTGTATCCGGAAGACCGACGATAAGCATGCGCCCGGTATCTTTGACCTGCTGCATATCGACCTCTACCATGACCTCGTAGCCATCGATACCGCTTACAGCCGCTGAATGTAGGCGCGCAATCATAACATTTTACTTCACAATAACCTCCGAACCGATGGCAAGCTTCTCAAAAAGGATGCTACAGGCCTCCTGCGGAACACGCACACAGCCGTGTGAGTCGCTCTCGCGGTGTATATCGCCGGTGTGGATGCCTATAGCCCCATTGAAACGCATCCAGTAAGGCATAGAAGTGCCCTCGAAACGGCTCCCGGCGGGTGCTTTATCCGTGGAGCGCACCTGACGCTGCATGGTATTGCCCTGAGCATCCACAAAGGAACCATACAGGGAGGAATGGTGCTCGCGCTTCTTTTCGGAGATTCGGAAGCGCCCGCGCGGGGTCTCGTGTCCGCCCACTCTCCCGGAGCACACGGGAAAATCCATAGCGATGGTATCGTTGATATACAGGCGTCCTCGCTGCACATCCAGCAGGATTTCCACGCGCGAATTGTCCGGGTTGTACTGCTCTATAGCCTTGCCTCGCCAGTAATCGCGAGAGTTACGATAGTTCGGACTCGCAATATAATCCTCAAACGTTCGCGGCACTTTCTTGTTGCGTGCAGCCTCCTCCATCTCCGCTCCCAATCGGTAAAAATCCTCCGGGGTGGGTTGGCAAGCAAGCGGCAGAAGCAAAAGAGGCAAAAGAAGAAGTCGTTTCATATAATTGTCAGATTCTGTAAGACTCCAGACGTGCCGCAAACTCGCGCGGCAGAATTGCATCCACCAAGGCATCGTTCCCCTCGTACTCTGTGCCCAGCACTTTGCCGTCGCGGTGCATGATGGCGATGATACGACTCTCTGCCAGCGGTATACGGTAGCGAGCCGTTGTAACGCGGTGCGAGAGCATCTCCACACAGGCGGCCAGCAGAGCCTCCACCCCCTTCTCTGCCAACACGCTGGCAGCAATGCAAGGGCAGCTCACCTTGGCAGAAAGCGCAGCAAGCGTACTCTCCCGCACCTCCTCGGGCAGCAGATCCGTCTTGTTCCACACCACCACCATGGGCTTTTCAGCGGCGCCCAACTCGGCCAACACCTCACAAGTAGTCTCGTAGTGGCGCAAAGCCTCGCGGTCGCTCGCGTCTACCACCTGTATCAGAAAATCGGCCAGAGTAGCCTCCTCCAGGGTCGATTTGAACGCTTCCACCAAGCGGTGCGGCAGGTTGCGGATGAACCCTACCGTATCCGTGAGCACCAGCGGCTGACCATCCGGCAGTTCAATCTTGCGACTGGTCGTATCAAGCGTGGCAAACAGAATATTCTGAGCCAACACCCCTGCACCGGTTATCAGATTCAGCAGCGAGGACTTACCCGCATTTGTGTAACCGACGATAGCCGCAGTGGGGATGCCCTGTCGGTTGCGTTCCTTGCGCTGGGTGCCACGCTGGCGGCGCACCACCTCCAGCTCGGCGCGTATAGCCTCTATGCGCTCGTGAGCCAAGCGGCGATCCACCTCAATCTGCTTTTCGCCCTCGCCACGGGCTGCAGCGCCGCCGCCCTTGCCTCCGCCGGAGCCGCCGCGCTGGCGGTCCAGGTGCTTCCACATACCGGCCATGCGTGGCAGGGCATACTGCATGCGAGCCAAGTCTACCTGCAGCACAGCCTCGCGCGTGCGAGCCCGCTGCGCAAAGATGTCCAGTATCACCTCCTCGCGATCCATCACCGTAACCTCCAGCAGCTTCTCCCATTCGCGCTGCTGAGAGGGTGCCAGCAAATTGTCAAAAATCACACAGTCCGCATCCAGCGCCAGAGCACAGTCGCGAATCTCCTCCGCCTTACCAACTCCGCACAGATACTTTGCCTGCAGCTCGCGGGTGAACTCCAAGCGCACCTCGGCTATGCCGATACCCAAGTTGCTCACCAAATCCTCCAGCTCGGCCAGCAAGGCAGCGCGCTCCCGGCGGGACTCGCCGGGCAGCCCCAGCCCCACCAGCAAGGCACGCTCGAACGTGGCCGGCTTCTCGCGGATTTCAAACGACATAAGCGCTTATCAATAGAAGCTGCGGGAGGAAGAGCGGGGAATGTCGCGCAGGGCATCACGGCTGTACGAGTTGCAGTTGCAACCGCAAGAGTTCAGCACAAGCACCGTCACGGTACAGAACACACAAAAAGCTAACTTTTTCATACACCGCTATTGAACTCTATTCCCCTGCCGATTGCAAGCTCAAAATGCGCCAACGCAGCACAGAACACTGCACAGCTCGCATAAAAATGCAGAAAACAGAAAATTTGGCTTGCACTATTGCAGCGAAAAGCGTACAAATAAAAGTGATGAGCCGCGATTCTGACAGTAAGCCCCCACGCGCAACCGTGCCGGGTGTGTTCAACTGGGGACTGGTACGCAAAGCCTTGCGCGCTGCAGAAGAGGGTGTATACTGCTGGAATATCGACAACGGCGAGATTTACTACACAGAGCAATGCCTGCGCATGATGGGGCTGCCCGTGCGTGAGTTTGCACCGAACATTTTTACCGAGCCGGAGTTCACCATCCACGAGGAAGACCGCAGCTACTTCACCTCCGCCGTGCAACGCTATCTGGATCGCCCTACGTCCTCCCCGCTGCGGGTGGAGGTGCGTCTACTCAACCAGCGCTCGCGCGGATGGCGCTGGATTCGGGTGAACGGACTCGCCGAGCGAGGGCGGGATAAGAAAGCCGTGCAGCTGGTAGGTGTGTGGGTGGACATAACCCGCCGCAAGATGGCAGACATGCACGCCATGGAAGACCGCGACCTCTTCCGCAACCTTATCAACTACCTGCCCGACAATATCTACTACAAGAACCGCGAATCCCGCTTCGTGATGGCAAACGAGGCCACTGCCAGAAAAATGGGCGTGCGCACGCCTTCCGACCTCATCGGCTGCAAGGATACACACTTCTTCTCCAGCGACACCACACAGGTGGCTCGCGAGGAAGAGCTGGAGATTATGCGCACGGGCAAACCCATCACCAACCGCATCCACAAGGAAAGCTGGAAAGACGGCGAGAGCTCCTGGTGCAAGCTCTCCAAGTTCCCTTGGTACGCAGCGGACGGCACAGTGAAAGGCATTGTGGGCATTTCTTCGGACGTGACGGAGCTAGTCGAAACCCAGCAACGCTACCGCCGCATGGCAGAGCAGCTCGACCGGCGAAACCGTGCGCTCGAAAAAGAAATATCGCTCGCCAGAGAAATTCAGATAGCCTTGCAATCCCAGCGCATCCCGAACCGCGAGTGGCGGGATACCTCCGGAGTGCGCCACATGGCGAAGTTCCAACACATGTACCTACCCTGCACCGGCGTGGCCGGGGACTGCTTCGAGGTGTTCCCCGTGGGCGAATCCGGCGTGGGCATGCTGATATGCGATGTGATGGGGCATGGCGTCCGCGCGGCGCTCATAGCCTCCATGTTGCGAGGCCTGTTGGAGCAGTTCGTAAGCCTGGCAGACACCCCCGGCCTCTTCCTCTCCAGCCTGAACCGCCAGCTCTGGAGCATCTTCGAGAAGGCGAATCTCACCATGTTCACCACGGCCTGCTACGTTTACTTCGACCTCCGTAAGCACAGGCTTACCCTCACCACGGCCGGACACCCGGCCCCCATCGTACTGGGAGCGGACGGCAAAGCGTACCAGCCGCTCATGCGGCGTTCCCCCGCTCTGGGGCTACTGGAGAATGCCCCTTTCCGCGAGAGCGACATCGCGCTGGAGCCCGGCATGAAACTCATGCTCTTTACAGATGGCCTGCACGAAGCCCGCAATGCGCAGGGGGAGGAATTCGGCGTTGCGCGGGTCATGGACTTTCTGCAAGCCAACACCCCGCAAAACATCAAAGAAATGCTGGATTTCTCCCTGGCCGCCATGCACAGCTTTACCCAAAACCCCGGACAGGACGACGACATTTGCTTGCTCGGGGTCGAATTCTGCGAGGAAACAGCGCCATAAATCCACCAAAGCAGGGCAAAATGCGCACAAAAGCACGCTTTTTCGCCCCGCTCCCGCAAAAAAAGATTGCAATCCTGCCCGTTTAAGGGTAGTCTATACGCAGTTACAGATTTTTACTGACATTATTTCTATATGGAAGACAGCACACAGGGGGGCAACACGCCCTTTGACCTTTCCGAGCTGACCGGTTTCCAATTTGGGCCTGCTTGGGCCAAGCAGGGAGCCGATACTGCACAGTCCCAGCCGAAGATGTACTCCGACGAGCGATCCGAGCGCCGCAGCACACCTCGACGCCCCGGTACAGAACGCCGCGCACCCCGCCCTCGCAGGGATGATACAGCCGCCGGCTCCGAGCGTACCCCGCGCAGAAACAACACCCCGCGCAGCGGACGCAATTCCCGCGACAACCGGGACGCTGCTCCGCGCCGCGAACTTCCGCAGCCGGCAGATGGCTTCCGGGTAGAACTGCGCCCCACCAACGGTGTGCTGGAACTCTTCAGCAAAGAAATAGCCCGGCAGAAGCGTGCTCTTCCCCTGCTCGATCTTTCCCGCGTGGTCATGTCCTCCAAAGACCGCTACGACTTGGTGTTCATGAAACTCGAAAACGGCCCCATGCTCATTCACTCCACCAAGGGGGACGGCGCATGCTGGCTTACCGAAGCGGAGGCAGTGAGTTACCTGTGGCAAGCCCCATGGTTCTCTGAGCTTTACACCGCCCGTGAGGTAGAAACCGAAGCCCCCAAGGGCAACTTCACCGCCATCGCCACATGCTCGCTGGGCGGCGAGGTCATCGGTCCCGTGAACTGGCATGGCTACCAGGCCGCCCTTATGAACCTCTACCGCTCCCGCTACAGCAACATGTCGCCGGAGGCATTCAAGACACGTATCACCCTCAACAAAGACGAGGAAGCCGTGCAGAACTGGCTCGCAAGCGCTGCCAAAAAGACGGTGTGGATTCCCACACGAGAGGACGCTGCCGACACCGTGCTGGAGGATGCCAAGGCTGTGGAAGCAGACTTCGCGGCACACCACTACAGCAGCGTATACGAGGTGGTGGACAAAGTATTTGTGAACGGCGCTACGCCGCGCAAGGTACTTTCCCCCGGTCTGGCTGCTCACCTGGCCATATTAGGCGACAAAACACGCCGCTCCCCGCAGATGCTCATCCCGAACCTCTGCCACGGCCTCGCACGCCACCACATGCCCATCTACAAATGGCAGGGCAACCACTTCACCGGCCCCAGCCGCGTGCGCGCTATCCCCGCAGACACCGTGCTAGCAGACCGCATGATGGCCATTGTAAACTGGAGCAAAGAACACTCCGGCGAGAAAGTGGAGGCCATGTTTGCAGAGCTCTCCGGTGTACAAGGCGGCACAGATGAGGAAAGCCGTAAAGCTGCGTCCGAAGCATACGCCCCCTATGCCGCGGATATGATATGGCTGCTCGAACAAGGCTTCGTGGTAGTCACCGGCGACAACTCCATCTGGTACCCCAAG
>JAZNTO010000059.1:0-3764 GCA_045591805.1 Akkermansia sp.
TGCATCAGCATTACCTATGCTGATGCAAGCAAAAAGTTCGATTTTGTTGAAAAAAGTATAGCTTACGAAGATGCTGCAACCTTTTTGCGGCCCAAATTCGGCTGGCTGTTATTTTATTATCGCTTAATTATTAGCCTATAAGCACTAATCCAGCATAGGTAATGCTGTAGACTACGCTTAGTCAGTTCGGTGCAGGTAACTCAGCACCTCAACGCGCGCGAGGATGCCCCTGCCCGAGCTGTTTAAGCTCTTAACAATCAATTCAATCATACAATCATGAAAAAGACAATCATTGCTCTTTTTGCTCTGGCCGGTGTGGCTGCTGCTGACACCTACACCGCCAGCACTCCGGAAAAGTCCGGTGCCGGAGCTCAGGGTAACTACTATGGATTCACCCTTGCTTTCGACAACTCTACATACCTGACCACGAATGTGCCTGCTGATACGGAGCTGAATCTGGATAGCATCACCCTGCTGTCCCGCTCCGATGGTTCTGCTAACGACATGAAGGTTGCTGTCTACAAGTATGATGCCGATGGCACGGTGGGTACTTTCCTGGGCACGTCTTCCACTGTCCAGTATGCAGCCAACACCACGTTCACGCTGACCTTTGACGGTATCACTGTAAACTCTTCTGACCGCTATCAGTTCCTGTATGTGGCTGCCTCAACAGATGATTCTACTCTGGGTACATTTGCCGGCTATCAGGCTGCTGCTATGTCATGGGGTACATCTGTTACGAATAGTTTCTCACAGAACATCCCCGGTGGTTGGGGTACTTACAAGAGCAACGGGATTAACTCTTGGGAGGGACAGTATGTTCCCGTGACAACAGTTACGCTGAGTACGCCTGTTCCGTCTATTCCTCCTTCACCTTCCGTTCCCGAGCCCACCACGGCCACGCTGAGCCTGCTGGCTCTGGCTGGTCTGGCTGCACGCCGCCGCCGAAAGTAACTTCTAAGAGCTAGTTCTTAAATTACACAAGCCGCTGTTTCCTGAGAGGGGAACAGCGGCTTGCTGCAGATAGGGGTAAGATGCCTGAATTTGTGCACAATCATTGTCATCCAATAGAGCGATGTTGCACAGAGGCTAAATTGGGAGTGCGAGCCTGCGGCTTGCGATACATGGACAAAAAATCCTAAACTCTATTTTTGGTGCAGCTAAATGCGAGGTCTGCTTTTCCAATAACTTGCGAAGAAAATTCCATGTCGACGGCCGCTCTGTTGGATGACAATCATGCACAATGATGCACAATCGCGCACGATTATTAACAACAAGCTCGCTATCAAATACATATAAACATTAGCGCCTGTTTATACTCCGGCGAACTGCGCACGATATCGGTACGATGCCTGAATTTGTGCACAATCATGCACAATCGTGCACAATTATTAACAACAAGCTCGCCATCAAATACATATAAACAATAGCACCTATTTAGACCCCGGCGAAATGTGCACGATTGTGCACGATTGTGCACGATAGCGGCACGATATCGGTACGATGGCCACCCCGTTTCATTTGTTTTGATCCAGGCCGTTGCCCTGTGTATGGGGCAACGGCCTGTTAGCATTCAGAATTGGCAGCCAACGCCTAGGGAGATAATGTGCTGGCGTAGGGAGCCGCTGCTGTGGTGGCCGACGTGCATATCCGTGCCGGCATACTCGTAGCCCAGGCTCAGGTAGAGGGTATCGTTTGGCATGTATTTGAAGCCTGCACCGGCGGACCAGGTGAAGCCGCCGGAGCTTCCGCTGCGGCTGCGGCGCACGTGGGAATCCCGGCAGGTGGTATCTGCATCCGCCCAGGCATAGCCGGCCTTACCGCCTACGAAAAAGAGCATTCGGTCGCTGAGGGCTATGTTGATATCGTAGCCGACGGTAAGCGGCAGCAAGAAGAGGTCTGTGCTGCAGCTACCCTCCGCCGCGTGTGAGCTTTCGCTCCCCCATAGGGCGGCGACATTCAGGCTGAACTGCTGCCGCAGCTCAGACGCAGCATCGCTGTAGAGGTTGAACCGCAGACGCGGCCCCCAAACATCCGGCTCGTCGCTGTGGGCAGCTTTGCCATATAGAGCTTCCAGAGCATAAACGGGCTGTATATCGTAGGGTGTGAGGGCACCGGGCTGATTGGCGGGCAGCACATAGGGCGCAGCGCAAGCTACGCTGCAGAGCGAGCCTGCCACAAGAAGCGGGGTAAAAACATATTTCATAGCAGCGCCCTATATAGCACACCCCGGCGGCAGCGGCAAGAAGTTAGCCCGGCTTCCGCTATAATCATTGGGGGGTCAGCGCCGCAGCGAGCGTGTTTGGCTGCGCCTGTGCAGCAGCTCCAGCAGGGCGTCATCCGCCGCGCTGCGTTTGCGCACCAGCTGGCGGCTCGCAGCCTCATCCTGCTGCCGGATATTCAGCACCACCAGCTCCCCGTTGTGCAGGAAATTCAGCGCATAATACTCGCCGGAGAGCACCAGCCCGGGAGCATAGGTCACCAGGGAGCTCTCCCCCTCCTGCACAAAAGCCTGCAAATAGGCGCGCAGCTGCAGCAGCTCCGCCTCGCGCAAAGCTACCTTTTTCTGGCGGGGGATTCCCCCTGCGTGGTAATCCAACACATAGTTGCTGCTACCGGGCACAGCCTCCCAATCCACCTCTGCCACCTGTGTGCAGGAAAGCGGCAGCAGAATGGCGGCAAGAAATAGCAGAAGTTTTTTCGTATGCAGCATGGTTCTCCGGTCTTGTGCTTTTGAGTGTCAGATAGGCGATTTTTCTTTCTTGCCCTCCTTGCCCTCCAGATACCGCACATAGCGCGACACCCCCGCGCCATAGCGAGAGGCCAAGCGGTAGTCCGGCTCAGTATCGATGAGGCGGCAGCAACTGCGGTGCCAGTAAAACAGCCAGCCTCCCAACAACAGCAGCAGAAAACCGACACCACCCAGCACCAGATACGGAGTCGCGTTGCCGGCCTCCACCCAAGCCTGCGCCTTGTCTTTCCAGCTGATTTCCTTCTCCTTTTCCTCCGGTTTGAGGGGGAGCTCGATCTTGCGTACGGCACCGGCGGTGTCGGGCGTAAGCGGTACAAAGTCTTTCTCCAGCGGGCTAATACAGGCATGCAGGCAGCGGATACCGGCCAGCAGACCTTCTGCACCGCCCCCGGCGGCGGTCACACTGCGGCGCACGGCTTCGAGCCACTCGCGCAGCTGAGCATCCGTGGGCTTAATTTCCTTGAACCCGAGTTCCACAGTAGCCGGCTCGCCCACGCCATACTGCAACACGGCAGCATACTGCCCGGGCTGGGCAACATGTGTCACCAGATTGGTGGCGGAAAGCTCCCGCGGTACTTCCTGCCCGCTCACAAACACGGATACATACAGGTGAAAGCGCGAATGCGCGTTGAGCTCGCGCAGCACATGCGCCACATCCCCGCGCTCCACATCGCTGAGCAGCATCTGCGAATCCCGCAGGGCTGTGCCGCGCGGATCCAGGTACAACTTGCAGTAGCGCCCGGGCACCTTGGTATCGCTCTCTGCCTCCGCGGCATCTGCTTTGCCGGGCGTAGCCGGGCGGCTCGGGGCAACGAGCGGCTTCTGCTTCCGCCCGGGCATCAGGAGGTTATAGCCCTCCGGAAGTCGCCCGGACATAAGGTGCACATAATCCGCAGAAGACCACTTGGGCTCCGCATTGTATGCCGCGGCCGTGCCGGGCACCACAGGAGGCGCCGGCGGGGCGGCGGCGGCCGGTGGTGTCGCTGCCGGGGGTTGCTGCCCGGCTTCCGGC
>JAZNTO010000060.1:0-7498 GCA_045591805.1 Akkermansia sp.
AGCCGAAATCAGCCTTTGAGCCTCGTTCCTCGTACTTTTTGCTGGACGCCACGTCATTGTGGTGTATAGTAGAGGGGTACTTGCATATAGTGTATGAAGCACAAACACAAGACTCCTTTGCCTAAGCGGTTGATTAAGAGACGAAAGCATGGCTTTGCTCTTATCGCGTCGCTTACATTGATGATGCTGCTCACTCTCTTGGCCGTGGGAATTTTGGCCATAGCATCATCCCAGAATCGTATAGCCTTGCAGACCTCCCTGCAGACAGAGGCTCGCCAGCAGGCTCTGGTGGGGCTGGATGCCGCCATCGGCGAACTGCAGATGGCGTTGGGGCCGGATCGTCGTGTGACGGCCAGCTCCGGCATCGTGTCCGAGGAGGAGGGCGGAGTGCCGCTGCATATTCTGGGGGTGTGGGATAGCTGGTCCGGCCCCATATATGGTAAGCCGGTGGATCGCAAGAGTAAGAGCCGCGATATTCGCTCCACTTATGATAAGGGGCGTTCCTCCATGTTCCGCCGCTGGCTTATTTCCTCCCGCCAGCCCGGCGAGCTCTCTCAGTTCAACGCCGTAACATCTCTGGGTAACCGCCAGCCGGGTAGCCGCATTTGCTTGGTGGGCGAGGGTACGCTGGGTAAGCGCCTGACGGGGCGTAACCTCGTGTATGCGGATTTGGTGGATATGCCGGCTTCTTCCAAGAAGCGGAAAGGCAAGCTCGGAAACACGGGCAGCTTTGCCTGGTGGATTGGCGGCGAAAACCAGAAGAGCAAGATTACCGTAAAGACCCCGGAGGATACAGGCAACCCGCTGGATGTGCTGCACCGCACTTGGAATACGCCTGGCCCCATGTTTGTGGACAACGAGTATCTCTCCTTCATGCCCGAGAAGATAGATAAGCCGGACAGACTGCTCACCATGGCGAGCGTGCCGCTGGTATCTTCCTCGTCTCAGGATGCAGGTATGCCCTATTTCTTCGATGTGACAACCTGTTCCTACTCTTTGCCCATCAATGTACGCACGGGTGGGTTGAAACAGGATCTTTGTCTCTTGCTCAACAAGAAATCCCTGCGCGGTACGGATTTCGGCTCGCGCTCCTCGCAGGATTGCCCCATCGTAGAGCAGGGCGGGGATGTGCCTAGCGGTACGGAATCCAATATGCCTATCGGCTCTTGGCAGAACCTGCATGCTTTCTACAACTGCTGGCCGGATGGCTCCGCCAAGGATAAGGACAACTTCACCGCTCGTCTCATCGGCAATGTGAACGATTGTTATACCCGCATAAGCGGCTCGATATATCCGCACGGTAGCCCCACGGCCATAGCCACAGACCCGAACTCTGTGGGCGGAAACAGCACGGTGTACGACAGCCGCTCCATGATGGAGCAGGGCAGTACCGGCTCCGGCTATGCCCGTACACCTGTGATGCTGGCTTTCATGAACACCTTCGGTCTCGTGACCGACCCGGTGGAGAGCTCCGCTAAGGATGAGGATCCCAAGTACGATCTGCGCCTTTGCTTTGCGCCCATGTTCCTGTGGTGGAACCCCTACAACGTGCCCATGAAGATTCGCGGTCAGCAGCTCTGGTCTCAGTCTGCTCCCTACAAGGCTACTTGGCTGCAGGGCTGGTCCAATAGTGGTTCCTATATCTGGCAGAACTATGGTTTCCGCCAGGATGCATCCGACAAGGGCTTCGGTCTGGACTATGGCGACTACTTCCAGGCTTCGCTGAATGATACGACCGGCGATATCGAGTTTAAGCCCGGTGAGATTCTCTTCTTCTCCCCCGGCAAGGCTCGCGCTACGGATGAGTACACCAAGCCATATACCAACCCTTGGACTCTGGGCTATAATGCCAGCTCTGTGTCCGGCTACAAGGCGCACTTCTATGCCAACAAGACGCGCAGCTCCATAGATAACGGCGATTGGTATATCCGTATACGTCTCGGCCTTAGTCACGAGGGTGGGCAACATACTACAGACGGGCACCACTTTGCGCCACGTCACAAGGAGGCTATCACTGTGTTCAATGGCTACAGTGGCATGAAGGAAGCCAGCGGTGCATCCGGCGGCGATGGTAAGCTGGGGCAGAGCCCCCACCGTGGTCTGCTGGGGTGGTACAATCCCGGTGACCCCACGCAAAATACCGTATTCTGCGATGAGAACCGCAACGATGCCCGCTGGAGCGCAGATGGTTCGCAGAGCGACAGCGCGGTGCCCTACTTTGTGGCTGCTCTGGGTATTGTGCCCAAGTCCGCCAATCGGAATCTGGATGCCCGCATTTTCGAGGGGAAGGACTACCGCACCAAGAGCTGGCAGCTCTCCAGCCCTGCGTTTTGGGGTAGCATGATTATCAACCCCGATGACCAGCAGCGCCAGTACCACCCATACCAGCTGGCCGCTCTGGACGTAGGTGCCGGTATGAATGCCTGCCCGATGGACAGCATCGGCAACAATGGTATTCTGGGCATCACGGCGGATGGTGAGCAGGTTTCCTACGTATCCGTACTGGAGCTGCCGGTGCATCCTCCGTTCTCACTGGCCGGTTTTGCCGGTATGCGTTTGCAACCCGGCTGGTATGAAGCCGGTGGTAGCAACGACTACAAAACTCAGGCTGCTCTGCGCCGCATGCAGTACCAGGCCGGTGTGCCCGGCGTGGGTATCGGCAATTCCTTTGCAGACCCCTGTCTGCCGGCTACGGATGTGTACACTTTCCACGAGTCCAATATCGACAATCAGCTCGGCGGCAACGATAAGATTTTCGGCGATTTCTACGACCACGGGTTGCTTATCAACGATGCTCTGTGGGATCGCTGGTTCTGCTCCTCTGTGTCCGACATGCCCCATGGCGGCAGCAAGAAAGAGGCTCAGGAGGTGTTGGCGAGTTTCTTGGAAGGTAAAGAGCCGCTGCCGGTAGCTCGCTATGTGAAGAGCAACACCCCCTACAAGAACAGTGATATTGTGAAGCGTATCATGGACGGCGATGGCTGGAAGTACATTGCACAGTATCTCATGGTGGACGGCGGCTTCAATGTGAACTCCATTTCCGTGGAGGCTTGGACCTCCGTGCTGCAAGGGCTTGCACGCCGCAAGCTGGTGACCAATGCGGACGGCAAGCTCGCGCTTGTAGAGCCCGGCAAGTCGGATAGCTCCGTGCTTTTCTCCCGCTTCATGGTGTCCACCTCGGCTTCGAGTATCGACTCGCTGGGTGGCTACAGCCCGATGCAGGGCTCTACCTCCCTGCGTGGTAACAGCGGCATGCTGGCTGCTTGGGGCGAGGTGCGCTCTTTGGAGTCGGATAAGATTCGCCGGCTGGCGGAAGAGATGGTGAAGCAGGTGAAGAAGCGCGGCCCCTTCCTGAGTATGTCCGACTTCATCAACCGCCGTTTGGATACCAACAAGGAGTTTGCGCTGAAGGGTGCCCTGCAGGCCGCTATCGATGCCACGGATATCAACGACATGTTCATGGAAGAGACCACGGAGGCGGTGGGCGGTGGCTCCCTCTACAAGTTCAAGGAAGCGGAGGAGGGCTCCATCTACACGGCTGCTCCCGGCTACCTCATCCAGAGCGACGTGTTGGCCTCTCTCGGCAATATCCTTACCGTGCGAGACGATACATTTACCGTGCGTGCATACGGCTGCGTGCGCAACTCCCGCAGGGCTATCCTTGCTCAGGCTTGGTGCGAGGCTGTGGTACAGCGCACCATGGATTATGTGGATCCCACCAATGAGCCCTCGGCCGCCGAGTTCGAGCCGGATGGCCGTGAGGCCAAGGGGCTTACCACTGCCAACCGCGTGTTCGGACGCCGTTTCCGCGTGGTCTCATTCAAATGGCTGGACGCCTGGGATATTTAATTTGCAAGTTGTGAGTATGGGTGTCCTGCTGCGGTGTTTGCCGTGGCAGGACACTTTTTTGCATAAAAAATGGTAAAAACGCGCGCGCCCGCGCGCGAGAGAAGCGAAAAATTTATGCCATAAAGCAAAAAAATGCGAAAAAGTTTGATTTTTCAGAAGAAAAGGCTTGCCAAATCGTTAAAATAATGTAAACTGGTGTCCCCTTCGTATGCAGGAATGCGTAGAAGGAGAGACAATTATCGGGTTTGCCGACGGAGAAACGGCAGCTAGCCTCCGGGTAATGAGGCTGCTGAAGAACTCCCTAAGCCCCTGTAAAACAATAAACTAATAGGAAACATGCCGACCATTAATCAGCTCGTCCGAAAAGGGCGAATCGTACCGGAAGAGAAGTCGAAGTCTCGTGCTCTTCATAGCTGTCCGCAGCGTCGTGGCGTCTGCCTTCAGGTGATGACTCGTACGCCGAAGAAGCCGAACTCCGCTCTGCGTAAAGTAGCTAAAGTCCGCCTTACCAATGGCGAAGAAGTAATCGCTTACATTGGTGGTGAGGGTCACAACCTGCAGGAGCACTCCATCGTGCTTGTGCGTGGTGGCCGTGTGAAGGACCTTCCCGGTGTTCGTTATCACATTGTTCGGGGTGCTCTGGACTGCCTTGGCGTTGACAGGCGCCGCCGTGGCCGTTCGAAGTATGGTGCCAAGCGCCCCAAGGCCGGTGCCGCCGCTCCCGCTAAGAAGAAGTAAACCTCTGAACCTTTAAGAATTAAGTATTATGGCTCGTCGCAAACGCGTCTATAAGAAGATTGAACGTCGTGATTCCCGTTACGACTCCGTACTGGTTGGTCGCCTGATTGGTAAGGTGATGCTGGCCGGTAAGCGCTCCCTGGCAGAGCGTATTGTATACAAGGCTATCGACCTGGCCAACGAGGGTACCGATACCGTGAGCCCCTTGGAGGTGCTTACACGTGCTATCGAGAACGCCAAGCCCCGTGTGGAGGTGAAGAGCCGCCGCGTGGGTGGTGCTACCTACCAAGTGCCGCTTGAGGTTGCTCCGGATCGCTCCGAGGCTCTTGCCATGCGCTGGATTATCAACTATGCCCGCAACCGCAAGGGTATACCGATGGCTAAGGCTCTTGCCAACGAAATCAAAGAGGCTGCTGCCAACCAGGGTGCTGCCGTTCGCAAGCGCGACGACGTGCACAAGATGGCTCAGGCAAACCGCGCCTTTGCTCACTTCCGCTGGTAATACCGGCGCGGAGTTTTTCTCGTAATCTCTGAAAACCAAAACATTCATATTACTTTTCTGATATATGGCTAGTGTTAGCAGTCCTGACCGCAAGGCCCCGCTTGAGCGCTACCGTAACTTCGGTATCGCAGCTCACATCGACGGCGGCAAAACCACGCTTTCCGAGCGCATCCTTTTCTACACCGGCATGATCCACAAGATCGGCGAGACTCACGAAGGGTCTGCGACGACCGACTGGATGGAACAGGAGCAGGAACGCGGTATTACCATTACCTCCGCCGCTGTTACGACAAACTGGAAACAATTACCTGCCGAAGGCTGCTGCAAGCTTTTCGAGAACGAGAACTTCCAGCTCAACGTTATCGATACCCCCGGCCACGTGGACTTCACCGCTGAGGTGGAGCGCTCCCTGCGTGTGCTGGACGGCGCTATCGTGGTGTTCTGTGGTGTGGCCGGCGTGCAGCCCCAGACCCAGACTGTGTGGCGCCAGGCTTCCAAGTACAACGTGCCCCGCATCTGCTTCGTGAACAAGATGGACCGCACGGGTGCCAACTTCGACAACGTTCTCAACGACATCAAGACCAAGCTCGGTGCCAATGCTGCTGCCGTGCTCATCCCCATCGGCTCCGAGGATAAGCTCTGCGGCCAGATCGACGTGGTGAACCAGAAGGCTATCTTCTACTCCGACTCCGACCGCCTGGGCTCCACCTACGAGGTGAAGGATTTGGAGGGCGACCTGAAGGAGATTGGTGAGGCTGCTCTGGCAGAGCTTATCGACGCCGTGGCAAACGTGGACGAGGAGCTCGGCGAGCTCTACCTCATGGAGGAACCCATCGATGCCCCGACCCTCAAGACGGCTATCCGCCGCGCTTGCATTGCCAACAAGTTCGTGCCCGTGACCGGCGGCTCCGCCTTCAAGAACAAGGGTGTACAGGGTCTGCTCGACGCTGTGGTGGACTACCTGCCCTCCCCGCTGGAGGCCAAGCTCGCTACCGTGACCGGTACCGTGGCCACAGGCCTGGACGAGAACGGCTACGAGACATTCGAGACTCGCGAGATCATCCCCTCCGATGAGGACAAGCCCGTGGCGCTTGCCTTCAAACTGTGGGCAGACAAGTTCGTGGGCTCTCTGGTGTTCATCCGCGTGTACACCGGCGTTATCCGCAAGGGCGATACCGTGTACAACCCCCGTACCCGCAAGCGCGAGCGCGTAGGCCGTCTGCTCCAGATTCAGGCCAACGTGCACACAGACGTGAACGAGGTGTTCTCCGGCGATATCGCCGCTATCGTGGGTCTGAAGAATGCCACCACGGGTGACACCCTCGCTTCCGATGACTTCGACTTCACCCTGGAGCCCCCCACCTTCCCGGATACCGTGATTTCCATGGCCGTGGAGCCCCTCACCAAAGCCGACCAGGAGAAGATGTCCAACGCTCTCCAGCGCCTCTCTGCTGAGGACCCGACCTTCCGCGTGAAGACGGACGAGGAGACCGGCCAGACCATCATCGCCGGCATGGGTGAGCTGCACTTGGACATCATCGTGGATCGCCTCAAGCGCGAGTTCAAGGTGGAGGCCAACACAGGTAAGCCCCAGATTGCCTACCGCGAAACAATCACCAAGTCCGCAGACCGCGTGCAGGGCAAGCTCGTGAAGCAGTCCGGTGGTCGTGGTCAGTACGGCGACGTTGTTATCGCCATGCGCCCGGGTGAGCGTGGTACCGGCCTGAAGATTGCCAACAAGATTGTGGGTGGTGCCATTCCCAAGGAGTACATGAACGCTGTGTACGCCGGTCTGAATGAGGCCATGAACTCCGGCTCCGTGGCCGGTTACCCCGTGGAAGACGTGGAGGTAGACGTAATCGACGGCTCCTACCACGAAGTGGACTCCAACGAAAACGCCTTCAAGATGGCCGCTATCTTCGCTATGAAGAACGCCTTTGCCAAGTGCGCCCCTGTGCTGCTTGAGCCCATCATGGCTGTGGAAGTTGTGACCCCCGCGGAGAACCAGGGCGATATCATGGGCGACCTCAACCGCCGCCGTGCTATGGTCAAGAACATGGAGCACAAGGGTGCTGAGTGCGTGCTTACCGCAGATGTGCCCCTTGCAGAGATGTTCGGCTACTCCACCGATATCCGTACCCTTTCCAAGGGTCTGGCTTCCTACTCCATGGAGCCTTCTCACTTCGAACAAGTGCCCCAGAACCTTGTCAACGACATTGTCAAGGCTCGCGGTGGCAACAAATAAACCAACCGAATTACTAACCCAAACATAACCGCACGTTCATGCAAAGTCCCAAAATCCGCATTCGCCTCCGTGCTTTCGACAGCCGCGCTATCGACCGCTCCGCTTCCGAGATCGTCGAGACCGCCAAGCGCACGGGCGCCAAAGTAGCCGGTCCGATTCCTTTG
>JAZNTO010000061.1:0-2506 GCA_045591805.1 Akkermansia sp.
CTTCCTAAGACCGCTTGGCCTCCGACTTCCTCACCCCCACAGGCCACACCCCGCACAGTCTGGAAAAGGCATACGCCTTCCACTTGGCATTCAAAAACACAGGAGATATGCGCAACGTGAAGCTATAAGAGATTTTGCGGCGAGTCATCGCCACAAGAGGAGAGAGTAACGCCGCAGTCCACCGGTGCAGGACTGCGGCGTTTTCCTCTCCGGAATTGAGCCTGAAAATTACATATGGCGCAATGCCAGGAACTCGCGAATACGCGCGTTGGCAGAGTTACGAAGCTCCGCCGGGGTGTCATCCTCCACCACTCTACCATCTGCCAAAAAGACAATGCGGTCTGCCAGCTCGCAGGCAAAAGCAATATCGTGCGACACAACAATCATCGTCATGCCATCCTTCGCCAAGTCTCGCATAAGCGCTTGTACCTCGTCCACCATCTCCGGATCCAGAGCAGAGGTAGGCTCATCGAAAAGCAATACCTCCGGATTCATAGCCAAAGCGCGCACGATAGCCACAGGCTGCTTCTGCCCGCCGGAAAGCTGAGCCGGGTAAGCGTGTGCCTTGTCCGCCAAGCCAATGCGCTCCAGCAGTTGCAGGGCGCGGCTCTGCGCCGCTTCCGGGCTCAGCACACCGGTTTTAACAGGCGCCAAAGTGATATTCTGCACGATATCCAGATGCGGGAAAAGGTTGAAATGCTGGAACACCATGCCCACGCGGCTGCGGTAAGTATTCAGCGCACTTTCGCTACGCTCCGGCTCGCTGCCGTGGAAAAGCACCGAGCCACCATCCGGCGTCTCCAGGAAATTCATGCAGCGCAGCACCGTGCTCTTGCCGGCGCCGGATGGGCCTACCAGGAACACCACCTCGCCCTTCTGCACCGCAACATCTACCCCTTTGATGACCTGCAAACTGCCAAAGTTTTTCACGAGGTTTCGCACCTCCAGTATCGGTTTATCGTTCATTTTTCTTGAGTCGCATTTCGAGTTTCTTGAGCAGGTGGCTGAGCAGCATCACCAATGACAGGTATATAAGCGCCACGGCCAGTAGCGGCAGGAAAGCATCGTAGGTTTGGCTGCGGATGATATCGCCGCCTTTTGTGAGATCCTGCAGGGCTATGTAACCACAGACGGACGTCTCCTTCAGCAGCACGATAAACTCATTGCCCAGCGCCGGGAGCACATTCTTAAACGCTTGCGGCAGTATTACACTACGCATTGTGCAGCCGTAGCCCAAGCCCAAGCTTCGTCCCGCCTCCATCTGCCCTCTGTCCACAGACATAATGCCCGAGCGAATAATCTCCGCCACATACGCTGCGGAGTTCAAGCCGAATGCAATCATGGCCACGATAACTTTGTTGATATCTACCGAGCCGAAGATAACAAAGTAAATAATCAGCAGCTGCACCACCACCGGAGTACCGCGCACCACCGTCAGATACACGCGGCAGAACCAATCCGCCACCTTCCAGCGCCCCGTCATATCCGCGGTACTGCGAATCACCGCTATGAGGAAGCCCAGTGCGATGCCGATACAGGCTGCGGCCGCCGCTATCTCTATCGTCACAAGGAACCCCTCTGCCAAGTACCGCCAGCGGTCATTCTTCACAAAATCCGTCTTAAAATCATCCGCCAGGCGTCCCAACGCCGTATCGGCCACCTGCTCCGCGTCCGGCCTGTTGTCGCGCATATGACGGTCGATGATGGCTTTGAGCGTCCCGTCTGCCTCCAGTTCATTGAGCGCGGCATTGAGCATATTGAGCAGCTGCGTGTTGCCCTTGCGCACCGCCATGGCATAATCTTCTTCCACCAGAGCGTGAGGTTGGATGGTAAGATTTGGACTACCGGCCACATGATTCTCCGCCGGTGCATTATCCAGCACCACCGCATCCAGCTTGCCCGCATTCATGGCAGACACAGCAAGCGCACCGTTGGTAAAACGCTCCGGCTCGCGGATATTCTCTGTCACATACACATCCCCGGAAGAACCATGTTGCACACCCACGCGCAGTGTTGCCAGCTCCTCTTTACTATACACGGGAGCCCCCTTGGGCGCTATCACCACCTGGCGGGCACCGGAATACGGGCGAGTGAAATCCACCATGCGTTTACGATCGGGAGTCACAGTCAGCCCGGATACCACCAAATCCACCTTACCCGTCTGCACAGCGGTTATGATGGAATCGAACGCCATATCCTCCAGCTTAAAACTCACCCCCTTGCGTCGCCCGATCTCGCGAAGAATATCCACATCTATACCCACTATCTCCCCACCTCGGTAAAACTCGTAAGGTGGGAATGTAGCCTCCATAGCCACCACATATGTGGGCTCATCCGTTTTCTCCTCGCAGCCGGTCATCAGCAGAGCTAATACCAAGGTGAACATCCCCCCGATACACACTCGCCACATTCGTTCCGCAAAAGCTGCTATTCTGCTCCGTGCACTCATGTGCGCGAGAATACCATATATAGCCCCCATTGTCCAGCAAAATAGCTCACTCTCTAC
>JAZNTO010000062.1:0-3379 GCA_045591805.1 Akkermansia sp.
CAAAATCGGTACAAAATCGGTACAAAATCGGTGCAGAATTGGTGCAAGTTTTCTGCTGAGCGGCGACCACGGGTCAGCATTTTGCGGGGCGAGTAAGCTTTTTGCTTGTCAGAGGCTGCGAATAATGCTAGGGTGGAGTCACCATGAAGCGAACAATTTTTACCATGTTGATGCTGGCACTGGCAGCTTGCCACATAGGTGCAGCAGAAACGCCGACACCACAGAAGCCGAATATCATACTGGTACTGGTGGACGATATGGGCTGGGGAGACTTTGGACTGAATCAGCCGCGTGAGCACGCAGACACGCCACGCATCGACACCCCCACACTGGACAGGCTGGCGACACAGGGTGCCCAGCTGCGCCGCCACTACACCTGTGCCCCGGTATGCGCACCGGCGCGCGCTTCCCTGTTCACCGGGCTGCACCAAGGGCATGCGGAGGTGATTCGCAACAACAGCTTCGATGCCGCCTTGGAAAACGGCCACACCTTAGCCTCCATACTCAAAGCCGCCGGCTACAGCACTGCTCTCATCGGCAAATGGGGTATAGGCGGCGGACGAGAGAGCGGCGGCACACCCTCCACCTGCCCGGCTTGGCCCACCAAGCGCGGTTTCGACTTCTTCTTCGGCTACAACAACCACCTGGCCGGCCACCGCCACTACCCCAAGGAGGAAAGCAACGCCGACCCGGAGACACACTGCAACGCCGTATGGGACGGGGATGAACTCATAACCTCCAAACTGGATGGCTGCTACTGCACAGATCTCTTCACCGCACGCGCCAAGAAATGGATAACAGACCAAAAGACAGCAGACAAGGATAAGCCCATCTTCCTGGCTCTCACCTACGTAGCGCCCCATGCGCGCTTGGGCATACCGGCCGGCCCCTATCCTGCGGGCGGCGGTCTGCATGGCGGTGTACAGTGGCTGGGCACACCGGGGCAAATGATTAACACAGCGCGCCCGGCGGATTGGGACAGCTACATCCACCCGCAGTACCGCGAGGCATGGCAGGACTACGCCGCCGCTCGCTACGGCAAGAACGCCGCGCACAAACTCATGACCGCCCGCCGCCACGCCTCCATGATAACCCGCGTGGATGAGGGGCTGGGCGACCTCTTGAAACTCTGCGAAGATTTGGGAATTGCAGAGAATACGGTGTTCATCTTCACCAGCGACAACGGCTCGCACGATGAGCCGGGCGCCGTGGGCGGCTTTGCCGGCCACCCTGCCCCGGCACAGGATCCCTCCTTCTTCCGCAGCTATGGAAACCACGATGGCATCAAGCGCGATGTATTCGATGGCGGCCTGCGTGTCCCCTGCGTGGTGTATGCTCCGGGCATTGTAAAGCAAGGGCTTGTGAGCACCACTCCAACCCAGTTCCAGGACTGGATGGCCACAGTGGCCGACCTAGCCGGAGTGCCCGCCCCCGCCCGCTGCGATGGCACCTCCCTGCTGCCACTGCTGCAAGGGCATGATACGCTGAGCTGCCAACCCAACCGCGTACTGTATGCAGAGTACGCCTTCGGCGGCGGCATGGCACAGTACCGGGACTACGCCGCCAACAAGAAAGGACGCGTACGCGGCGAGCAGCAGGTGCGCATCTTCTTCGACATCCGCAGCAACCGCTGGCTCAAAGCCCTGCGTACCGGAGTAAAAACCGGCACCGAAACCTGGGAAATCTACGACACCGAGGCCGACCCGCACGAAAGCCTCCCTCTGCCCGACGGAAAGTGCCCACAAATGCAACAATTCCTGCATAACCTCGCCCTATGGAACCGCCGCGCATACGACTACTACCGCGATCCGCAGGCTCCGCGCCGCAACAACAGCTGCGGTGGCTTCCGCAGCTACGACATGAGCCTCGTGCCGGCCAACCCGCCCGCAGACACCGCCACACTTCAACCCGGCCTTAGCATGCAGCAGGTGCAGACCACTGCTCCTTGGGTGCCTGCAGAGCTGCCCGCAGCGACCGCGGCTCAAACAGCCAACCCAAGCGGAGCCTCCTTGCCGGCCGGCACTATCACCACCTACACCGGCTACATCCGCGTGCCGGACGATGGCAACCACTGGCATTTCTACCTGACTCTCAGCGATGTGCCGGGCAGCAAAGCCTTTGTGAAGCTACACAACTTCAACCTGGTGGACGCAGACTTCAACTACACGCCCGGCAGCACAGCCACAGAATCCTCCGCGGCCAACACAGTAGAGCTGGATGCCGCTCGCACCGGCAAAAAGGGCATCCCCCTGCAAGCCGGCTTGCACCCCATCACTATCTCAGTGATGCAAGGTGCCTCCGCCCCGGGCACCCTGCGGCTGGAGTGGAACAGAGGCCCCCACAACGGGCAGCAGACACCGCGAGTCGATATCCCAGCCGAGGCTTTCTGCCACTAACCTCCTCCCCCAGCTCCCCCTATCGTGCACGCACACGCTCGATAGGGGGGGCTCTTTTTTGGGCGCTGCGCCACGAGAGTGCTGCCTCGGTGGTACGCCATGCCGGTGAGCAGGTCGCGGGTTGCTTCGTAGGTCTGTGTAAGCGTCATGTTATTCGGCTTAGTGAGCTTGTGCAGCAGGTTGGAACCGTTGAGGTACTCATAGCCGAACTGCTTAACTGCTCCGCCGTGGGTAAAGCCGGCGCTGCTAATACGACCGTCTGTACCGTAGCCGGTGGTGACGGTGTGCTGCACAGTGCCATTCTTGCTGTAGGCGAAACCTGTGGAACGACCGAAGACATCTCTTGTTTCGGTGATGAGGTGGGTATCGCCATCTACCGACAGACTGTCGCTTTCGCGCTCGCCAAAGGAGTTGTAGCCAAAGCTGCGCGTGCCACTGTCATCCACCAACTGTACCATCTGCCCCAAGTGATTGTAGGTGAAGCTGCGGGCAGATGTTTCCGCAGTACCATCTACCACGGTATATGTCGTGCCAAGGTGCAGACCACGTGCATGCTCGTATGAATGAGTCTTGACGTTACCACGGGCATCCGTCTCGGTTGCGAGGCGGTTATAGGCATCGTATGTTTTTACGATGGTGCTATTGTCCGCGAAAGTTTTGCTAATTTCCAATCCGGTAGCTGGATGGAATCTCCAGATTGTTTGGTCATAATCGCTTCGCTCACTCGGGTCGGTGGTAATAACCTCGCTATCTGCACGGAAGGTGCGCAGCATGGTCATGTTGTCCATGTCATCGTAACCGAAGCAGGCGGGCAGTCCCCCATTCCGGAAGCATATGGTCGGAAAATGGCTTTTGGTCGCAATTTTTCTTTCAAAGGTGCAATATAAGTGCAAAATGATTGACTAGGCGATTGTTGTGTGATAGAGTCCAGATATGAAGAAGGCATCGCAAGAGAATAATTACGGGCTTGTATATGTGTTGAC
>JAZNTO010000063.1:0-19519 GCA_045591805.1 Akkermansia sp.
ATGCCAAACACCGGGTGCTGAATATCGCCGTTGAGCCGCCCGAACTGCACATCTACCAGCTGCACACCTTCCGGTATGTGCTTGAGGTACTTAATAATCTGCCCTCGCTTGGTCTCCATGGGAATACGCAGGTAACGCAAGGTACGATTCGACTCGCTCACACCGCCGCGCGCGGCCACCACTCCCAGCTGGGAGAAGTCCATATTGCCGCCGGAAAGCACTACCAGACACTTCTCGCCGGGCTTTATATGGCCCGCCTCCCAATCCTGAAGCAAAGCGGCCAGCCCCATGGCACCGGAGGGCTCAGGCACCACACGCAGACCATTCCACAAGGCGCGGATGGCTTGGCACACCTCATCGTTCGTCACAGTCACGAAGCCATCCAGCAATTCGCGGCACAGCTCAAAGGTATTCTCCCCGGCTATACGCACAGCAGTGCCATCGCAAAACACGTCCACATAGGGCAAAGCCTTGCGCTCGCCGCATTCTACGGCCAATTTCATGCTGGCCTGCTTCGCTCCTTCCACGCCTATGCACTTGCACTCGGGCCAGAACTTCTTGAACCAACAGGCACAACCTGCTGCCAGACCGCCTCCGCCGATTTGAAGATACACGCGGTCGAATGCCCCCTGCCCGCTCATCACCACCTCATCCGCCAGCGTACCTTGCCCACCCATGGTGGCCGGGTCATCGTAGGGGTGCACAAATGTCAGCTTGTGGGTCTCGGCAAAATCGTGAGCTGCGGCAGAGGCGGCATCATATGAATCGCCCACCAGCACTATCTCCACATTTTCTCCGCCGTGACTTTTCACGGCATTCTGCTTCACCGTAGGTGTGGAGCGGGGCATAAAGATATGTGCCCTGCAGCCCAGCTTGCGGGCGGCTAAAGCCACACCTTGGGCATGATTACCGGCACTGGCAGCCACCACACCACCGGCGCGCTGCTCCGGGGTGAGCTTACACATGCAGTTGTAGGCGCCGCGCCACTTGTAGGCCTTTATGGGGCCCAAATCCTCACGCTTGGCATATACCACAGCATCAACCCCCGGCAGGTTTAGCCGCTGCAATGGAGTTGGCTCGCCCACTGCATACACACGCTGGCGTGCCTGCAGTATCTCCTCGAACAACTGGTCTTTGAGTCTGCTCATAATCTTACGCGCCTATCTTACACCCGAAGCCCCACCATAGCAAGCGCAGATTGCACTGTTGACGAAGTTTGCACGCCCCTAAATCCTCACCCACCCCCGCAACCTTTGGGAAGTTTCAAAACATTCAAGTTATTTACCTAAAAAAGCAGAGAAGGCACACTTTATGTTTGACTGTGCGGGGGAGAGGGTGTAGTATAGAGGCAATAAAACTCTACGACATGGAAACCCTCGTTACCGCTTATGAATGGATAACCCGCATCTTGGATGCGGCTTCTCTGCTGCCGAACTTCGACACGCCATCGGGTATATTCTGCGCAATAGCGTGGATTGGCACTCTGCTCTCAGCCATCATGTTCGGCATATCGTTTATTGCGGATATGGGTGGGGGAGATTTGGATGTCGGCGCGGCGGATGGCGATACCGGTACGTTCTCCGTGCAAGCCACTATGGGCTTTGTATTAGGCTTTGGCTGGGGTGGATATCTGGCGGTGCTGAATGGCGGCGGTGTGGGGCTGGGTATTTTTGTGGGTCTGCTGGTGGGTGTGGTGATGTTCTTCCTGATAGCCGGCATCATGAAAGCCATCTATAGCCTGAAATCGGATGGCTCGCTGAAGTACGAGAGCCTTGTAGGCATGACCGGCACGGTCTACGTAACCATCCCCCCGCATGGCGAACCCGGCGGGCAGGTACAAGTGAGCCACCCCAGCCAGCTCATTACCATGGCAGCTGTGCAGGAGGGAGATACTCCGCTGCCGGCTCAGACACGCATTGAGGTTGTGGCAGCCACCACCTACCAGCTTACCGTGCGCCCGCTGGGTGCAGTTCCTTCTTCCACCAAATAACACCACTACAATACTATGACAGCCAATACTATCAACGTACTCGCACGTGCATCTTCCTCGTCCTCCGGGTCTGCGATTTTTGCCGTGATTATTCTGGTGCTCTTCATCATGGCAGCCGTTGCCCTACTGCTCACGCGCTACAAGAAGTGCCCATCGGACAAAATTCTCATCGTCTACGGTAATGTAGGCGCCGGACGCTCGGCCAAATGCATACATGGTGGTGCCACCTTTGTATGGCCGCTGATACAGAGCCACTCGTTCCTGGATCTCAACCCGCTCAATATCGATGTACCGCTGAAAGGAGCCCTCTCCAGCCAGAACATTCGTGTGGATGTCCCCTCCTCTTTCATCGTCGGTATCAGCACGCAGCCGGAAATCATGCAGAATGCCGCCAGCCGCCTGCTGGGGCGCACGCGTCAGGATATCCGCGACCTCGCGTCCGAAATCATCATGGGTCAGATGCGTGTGGTGATAGCCTCTCTTACCATCGAGGAAATCAACGCCGACCGCGAGAAGCTCATCAAGGGCATCACCGGTGGTGTGGACGTAGAGCTGCACAAGGTGGGGCTTTACCTCATCAATGCCAACATTACTGATATTCGCGATGCATCCGGCTACATTGCCGCACTGGGTCAGGAAGCCGCTGCCCGCGCCATCAACGACGCCATGATTAAGGTGGCGGAGGAAACTCGCCGTGGTGAAATCGGTAAGGCCGAGGCTTTGCGCGACCAGACAGTACAGGTGGCTATGGCCAATGCCGCAGCCGTGGAGGGTAACAACGAAGCCCAGATGAAAGTGGCAGACTCCAACGCCCGCCTCAAGGTACGCCAGGCAGAAGCACACCGTATTGCAGTAGTGGCCGAGAAGGAGCAAGCAGCCAAGGCCGAGGAGGCCGGCTACATCGCCAATCGCGAGGCCGAAATGAAGCGAGCCGAGTTGGAGCGTGCTACCCAGACAGCCAACGAACTCGTGGCCGCTGAAATCCAGAAACGTAAGAAAGAAATCGCAGCAGAAGCTGTGGCCGCTGTTCTTGTGAAGGAGCAGGAAGGTAAGGCTCAGGCACTCATCATAGCCAACAAGGCAGAGGGTGATGCCGCCCTGGAGCTTGCCAAGGGCGAGGCGGAAGCACTGCTTCTCAAGAAGAAGGCAGAGGGTGAAGGTTTGGAGCTGGTGGGGCGCGGCCAGGCAGCTGCTATTCAGGCAGCGCTGGAAGCCAAGGCCAGTGGTTTCCGCCAGATTATTGCCGCCGCCGGCGATGCCCGCAGTGCCTCCGGCTTGCTTGTCACCGAGCAGCTGCCGCAGATTGTGGAGACGCAGGCCGGTGCCGTACGCGGCTTGAGCTTCGACAAGGTCGTTGTGATGGGTGGAGGCAACGACAAATCCGGCAGCGTAGGCGGGTTTGTGCAGAACCTTGTGACCGGTACTCTGCCGCTGCATGAGCTGGCCGGCAGCTTAGGTGTGGAGCTTCCCTCCTATCTGGGCAAAGCCGCTCCCGAGTCCCCGGCTATCACCTCCACCACCGACGAGAACAAGGCCTGATTTGGCGCTCTATTGCATGACTCTTCGTGCCCTGTCACAGAAAAAATGTGACAGGGCGCATTTTTTTCTGAAAGAAATAGGTGAAAGTCCGTGTACTTCTTATAAAAGCATCGAAAACGTTTCAAACTTACCATGACTTCAACATCACGAATCCTGCTATTGAGTCTTGCTCTCTGCATGCCTGCGCCCCTTAGCGCAGGGGAGCACAGTGTTCCGGCACCAGCCCGCCTGCAAGAAGGCGGAGCAGCGCTGCGCCAAGCTATAGCAGATGACAATTTGCCGGAGGTGCAGAGGCTGGCAGAGCATGCATCTGCTCTTTGTCCGCCCTCAGAGAGGCAGCGCTATCAATTTTCCGACACACAGAAGCGAGCTGCGATGTTGCAGTATGCCGCTGCGCATAACGCCGTAAATACCATTATCTGGTTGTTGAAACAAAAGACGAACCCCGATGATACCCGCTGGAACGCCTACAGTCACCACGCTAACAATTGGCGCACTGCATTGCATACGGCAGCTCTGCATGCGAATGCTGAGGCTGTTCGAGTACTGTTAGCAGCCGGGGCGAATCCCAACGCTATTGATTCGGATGGCAACACACCGCTGATGCTTGCGGCAAGCGGAGTTGCCGGTGATGAGGAGCGCGAATGGCGCACGGTGGATTGTTTGCTGCGTGCGGGAGCAGACCCAACCCGGCGTAACAATGATGGCAAAACCGCCACGGAAATATCGAAAAACACACGCATAGATAGTACGTTGTGTTTTTGCGGCGTGTTTGATAAATGGGGTGAAATTGCGGCTCATGGTGTTACCTTTGAAGACGCGGCCGGCATGCTGATGCGGCAGTTCCTGCTGAGCGGCGATTGCGAGGAAGTAGAGAAGTTTCTGAAACGGGGGGATGATGTGAACTGCAAATACGAGTATGGCGAAACTCCGCTGCTGCTGGCAATACGCCGGGGGGATGATGACATGGTACGCCTGCTGTTACGCTATGGCGCTACATGGCCTACGGATGACGCTAAGTTGTATCCCATGCTATACAGCGCGGTACTCAGTGGTAATCCGGAGCTGCTTTTCCTGCTTCCATACCGCGAACCGGCTGCCGATTCACCATGGGAAAGCCCACTTGTGGTGGCTCTGCGCGGAAAATGCGGCCCTGCGATGACTGCTGCGCTTATCCAGCTCGGTGCCAATGCCGATGCTCGCAGCCACTACCGCTACCATCATACGCCGCTTCGGTACGCTCGACAAGCCGGGGATGCCGCGTCTGCTGCCATTTTGCTTCCGCACATGACCTCCGATTGGTCTGCGATGGATGGTATACTGAAGGAAGATGACGCCACCGGGCTGCGAGCCATGCTGGAGAGCCGATGCTTTTTTGCCATCGACCGCCGTATTACCGGGGGGCATACCCCCTTGCAAGTGGCGGAGCGTGCCGGGCAACAGGAAATTGCCGAGCAGCTTCGAGCCGCCGGGGCGGATACGCAAGCCATCCCCTCCCCCACCGGGCAGCAAGCAGCCCCTCGCATAGAAGATTTCGAGGCTTTTGCCGAGCGTGTACAACAGGCTGTTGCGCGGGGAGATACAGCATTCTTCCTGTCACTGACGCAGGAAGAAGTGAACCGCGACGCCGGCCCTGTGTACTGCCGGGCTTCGGAGTTCGACCCCGGCCCTGCCAAGGGGCGCTACTATCTGGCACCTGCGCTCAAGCACGCAGCGGCTGCCGGCAAGGCGGATTTGGTGCGTGCCCTGCTGGCTCGCGGGGCAGATTTGGAGGTGGCGGATATCCATGGTCGCACCGCTATAGAATATGCTGCGGCAAATGGTCATGTGGAGTGTGTGCGCCTGCTGCTGAATGCCGGAGCGGCTGAATACCGAAGCGCCCTGTATGCGGCCGCACTGTGCGGACAGCATGCCGTGGTGGATTATCTGTTGGCTCGCGGTGTTTTACCGGGTCTGGCACCGGAGTGGGCTTTGCTGAGTGAGAATCCGCACCCCGGGCTGCTCGCTTTGCGGAAGCCGGATGCGGATATGGCGCTCACCTTGGCTGTACAACTGGATTACCCACAAGCGGTCAAACGCGCAGTGGCCATGGGGGCAAATGTGAACCGCCCGAACTTCTACCCGCTGCACGATACCTTTGTGCCGGCTATGGTGCGCGTTCTGGCTGAATGCGGTGCCGACCTCAACCGCCGCAATGCCGAAGGACTCACCCCGCTGGAGCATGCCCGCAAGCAGAACTATACCCGCGCAGCCAAGGAACTGGAAAAACTCACCATCTCTACACAAAAATGAAAAAAGCGCTGATATTGAGCCTTGTTCTCTCTCTGTCTGCTTCCGCGGAGCGATTTGCGGAGGGTATTACCCCGCTGCATAATGCCTGGAGCGAAGAATCTGCCCGCCTCATTGCCGCAGGTGCGGATGTTAATGCCCGCGATTCCGCAGGGCGTACGCCGCTCTTCTATGTGGATTATCCTCCCAAGGCAGAGCTTCTGCTGCGCTCCGGGGCAGATGTAAACGCCCGCGATAACGATGGCAATACGCCATTGCTGGGGCTGGTGGGAATTGCTCAGGAAGCGGAAGAATTACATCCTCCGCACATAGTGGACATCATCCGCATGCTGGCCGCCGCCGGGGCAGATATGAAAGCCTGCAACAAGGCAGGTCACAACGCGCTGGATCGAGCCCTCGCCGTAAAGTGGAACGGCAACCTGCCGGATGCTCTGCGCGCGTATGGCCTGAGCTCCACCCCGGAACGTGAGTTGGTGCATGCCTGTGGCGCCGGGCAGGCGGACAAAGTACGCCGTCTGTTGGCCGCCGGTGTCACCCCCAATGCGCAGGATATACACGGCAACTACGCTCTCTCCAAGGTGCTGGATGAAGGCGTGTTGGGACGCATTCCACATGCTACCGAAATCATGGAGGCTCTGCTTGCAGGCGGAGCAGACCCGGATGTGGAAAACGGAGCAGCCCTTTATCGCTCATGCATGCTGCTCGCTGCCGACCATGTGCAGCTGCTGCTGAAGTACGGCGCAAAAGCCACCCTACGCCCCCTGCATTACCGCACACGACAACTCCCTGCCGACCTTCTGCAAAAATTGGAAGCCGCCGGTGCCACCATTCAACCCAAGCCCTGAATACCATGAATCCACATACCGCCACCCTTATCGCGCTGTCTCTTTCCATTCCTTGTCTTGTAGCCGCTGCCACCCCGGAGAGCGCTGCCCCCGGCACCCTCCCGGATGCCGTGGTACAAGCCATCATAAACGGAGATATCTCAGCCTTGCCGCAGGCGCCCGAGGTGCTCAACCGCAGAATCCCGGGCTTCATACCCACACCCATGAGCGGTGAGCGAGAAAACCCGCGGGATGGTGCGCATGTGAACGCCGGAGGCAATGCCCTGCTGCTTGCAGCCACTCTGGGGCGGGTTGAGGTGTTGCGATTTTTGCTACCGCTTTGCAACCGGGAAGCGGCGGACGCGCGCGGGCGTACCGCTATCGTATACGCGGCGGCCGCAGGGCATACGGAATGCGTGCGCTTGTTGTTGGATGCCGGGGTGCAGCAAACAACCGCCGCTCTGGAGAAAGCCGCATTCTACGGCAACCATGAGGTTGTGGATTTGCTGCTCAGCCGTGGCACGCAGCCCGGGCGGGCAGCAGAGTGGTCTCTGGCCGGAGGGGCTGAACACGAGGACTTGCTGAGCCGGGGCCCTGTGGATGTGGATTTTGCCATGCAGCTTGCCGTGGCGCACGACCGCCAATACTCAGTCACCGAACTGACAAAACGAGGTGCAAACGTACAGCGTTATGGCGGAGAGTGGCTTATGCTTGCCGCCAAAGAGGCCTCTGCCTATGTGGTGAAGACGCTCGTGCGTGCCGGTGCCAACCCGCGGCAAAAGGTGGCAGGCTACAGCGGGTGTACCCCCCTTATCTGGGCAGCTCGCTGGGGAAACGAGGCCAATGTCACCACCCTGTTGAAGCTGGGAGGTGCCGTGGCAGCGGAAGATAAGGAAGCGTTGCAGATGCAACTCTACCACGCCGTGAGAGAGCAGCAGTATGCTGCCATCCATCAGCTACTCCGCTTGGGGGCAGACCCGCGTTACACCTCCAAGCGACTTAAGCACTCTGCGCTGGAGGCAGCTGAGCGTGTGGGGGATGCTAAGACCATACGCTTGCTGCGAGCTGCGGATTTTCCCTTTCTCTCTCTCCATGAATGCGTGCGCAAGGGAAAGCCGGAGCAACTGGAGCAGATGCTGGCACACCCGGATGTGTTTCCGGTGGAGGCGCGGGAGCATTCCCTCACTGCGCTCATGCTGGCAGTGGGAGCCAATAACCCCACCAAGGTGCGTATGCTGCTGGCAGCCGGGGCAGATGCCAACGCCATGTCCTCGAGCGGTAGCCCCATGCTGCAATCGTACAAGATTGCCCCCGGCGTGGTAAAGCTTCTGTTGCAGGCCGGGGCAGATGCCGCCGCCGTATCTTGCTATAGTACGCGCAATGCTGTGGGCTACCATGTCGACAACCCGGTTGTGCTTCGCATGCTGCTGGAGCATGGTTGCAGCGCCTCGGCACCCTGTTGTACGGATGGCCGCACGCCGCTCATGCTTGCGGTGGCGCGTCAATGCCCGGAAAGTGTACAGCTGTTGCTGGAAAAGGGGGCGGATGTGAACGCGCGGAATGCACAGGGACGCACGGCGTTGCATTATATTGAGTGGCAGTGGCCTATAGAAAAATCTCTGCAAATAGCCCGCATGCTGCTGGAGCACGGGGCAGATGTCAACGCGCGGGATGCGCAGGGGCGCACTCCCTTGCTCACCTCGCCCGGTATCGGCTCCGGGCTGGTGGAAGCCCCGCGTATCACACCCGAATTGCTCGACCTCTACATTGCCGCCGGCGCAGACCTGCATGCTGTGGACAACAAAGGGTGCAATGCGTTGGAATACGCCCTGTGCCCCCACTACCCCAGTAAAGAGATGATCGATATCCTGCGAGCGCGCGGGCTGAAGGCTCGTGCTGATTATGAGCTCATGTACGCTCTGGGGTGGGATGTTCCCCGTGTTAAGGAATTGCTGGCCGCCGGGGCAAACCCGAACACGCGCCGCCCCCAGGCAGACGCCGAGCCGGCACTTAGCCACTGCCAAGGTACTGCCACAGACCCAAACCCGCATGCGGACGAAATGGTGCGTCTGCTACTGGCTGCCGGGGCTGAACCGGATGCTACGGATACCCAAGGTCATGCACCGCTGATGAGCGCAGTGCGCTGGGGTTCCCTGTGTGTGGCGGAGCAGCTGCTGGCCGCCGGGGCAAACCCACGCCGCTGCGATTATGTGGCAGCAACGCACCACCGCGAGTACAATGAACTGGTGGCTCTTCTCCTGCGCGCCGGTGCTCAGCCGGCCGGCGGGGAGATTTTCCCGCAGCAGCAGGTGGCTCAAGTACACGAACTTGTAGAGCGGGGAGATGCCATGGCGCTGTATCGCCTCCCTTCTTCGGCCACACATGAGTTCCGTTACATCGACCTCCCGCCGGCAGGGGACGCGTCCCGCCGCTCCGCACTCATGCGGGCAGCTCAGCGCGGCGACATCCGCACCGTGCGTGTACTGCTCTCCCTCGGAGCCTCTGCAACAAAGAAAGATGCCACCGGAAAAACAGCCATAGACTACGCTACCGCCGCCGGTCACAGCGATATAGCCTCTCTTCTGCAAAAAGCAGAATGAGGAAATGAGCTTGCAGCTCTATCCTACGTTGCAGGAACGGCGGAGCTTTTATTTTCTTTCCTGCACGCTGAGGCTGTGGCAAAATGGCGGAACTATGCAAGATTCACCATTTGTACTTGGCTTTACGGCGGGAGAGCTCAGCCCCTGGCTCTCCTCCCGATTCGATTTGCAGGCATATCTGCGAGGGGCGGCTCTGCTGCGCAACTTCATGGTGCAGCCATACGGGGGCCTGAGTCGCCGCCACGGCACAGCATATGTGTGCGAGGCCGCGGCACAGGCCCCCGGCGCAGTGCGGCTGATTCCCTTCTGCTTCTCGGAATCCGATTCCTTGCTGCTGGAGCTCTTCCCGGGTGGCATGCGCGTGTTTCGGGATGGTGTTCCCGTGCGCACGGCGGAGGGGGAAATCTACCAACTCTCCGCACCTTGGGAGAGCGCGGCCGAGCTACAGGCCATGCGTTATACCCAAGTAAACGATGTCGTATACCTTACCGGTTTGTATCGTGCACCGCTGATACTCAGCCGCTACGCGGACAACGACTGGCGCTGCAGGGAATACGCCCCGGAGCCGTTTCCGCGCGAAACATACCAGCTGCAGGCAGATGAATTGCGTGTGCGGATGGAAACAAACGGATACTACGCGGAGCTGTATTTAGAGGGCTCCCGTGGTCTATTCCGCCCGGAAATGGAAGGCAAGGAAATCCTGCTGGCGGAGGCCGAGATTCCCTCCCGCACGCTTTTTCTCAATCACGCATTTTCTTTCAACACGAAAGAACTGCCGAATTTGTCCACTTCGCGGGTTGTGAACGACGCCGTTTATACGGAGCGAGATGCCGCCTCCGGCATGTACAACTTTTACAGTGTTGTGCGAGCCTATGAACCGTCATACTTCAATGGCAGTTATTCTGCGCGAGATTATCCGGAGTGCTTTCTGCCCGGTGTCATGATGCTGCAAAACGATGTGCCTTATGAGGTGTGCGGAGACTGGGAACTGCGCACCCATGGGGAATGGAATGCGGTTTGGGAATTATGGCGCAGCTACGATACAGAGTCGCAGGCTCTGGATTTCCGGCGTTGGCAATGGACATGTATCCGCACGGTAGAACAGAACTCCTGCGGAGAGCGCAAAAACTACGTCATTTCCGGCTCGGAGGATATCCCCTGCCGCATGGTGCTGGTGTGCCGCTCGGCTACATCTGCGTCTCCGGGAGCTCATGTGTATTTCAATATCATGGGCGGGCGCCGCGAGTTCAAATTTCGCATTGCACGCGTCAACTCTGAGTTTTCCGCTCGCGCAAGGCTCCTCTCTAGCTATCTGGAGCCCTGCTCTTCCTTCCGTACACGCCGCTGGAGTTTCGGCGCTTACGGCCCGCGGAACGGCTACCCGGTGTTCAGCAGTTTTTACCAAGGGCGCATGTGGCTTGGGGGGTTCCCGGGCTTACCCACTACACTTATTGCCAGTGCGGTGAACGATTTTGCCAATTTCAGAATAAGCTCAGCGGCGGACAGTGCGCTGCACCTCACCATATCCGCCGACAATCAGAGCCGCATTTGCTGGGTGTGCCCTGCCCGAAGCCTGTTGGTAGGTACTTCCGAGGGGGAGTGGACTCTGGCCACGCACGATGGTAGTACGCTCTCGCCCACCAATGCAGCCTTTACCCGCCAATCCTCCGTCGGCAGCGAAATCATACCGGCAGATGCCGTGGAAAACACGATTTTCTACGTGCAACGCGGCGGAAAACGCTTCCGCGAGATTTCTTACAAACTGGCAGCAGATGGCTACACCTCCACGGACACCAGTCTCCTGGCAGAGCATCTCTTTGCCGCCGGCGTGCGAGAGTGGGTGGTGCAGCGCGGTAGCTGTACCCGCCTCTGGGTGCTCATGCAGGACAACTCTCTGGCGGTGCTCACTACAAATGTGGAGCAGCAGGTTACAGCCTGGCAGAGGGTCGATATGCCCGGGCGCGACATTCTGCACATCGCGGTTTTACCGGGGCGGCAATCTGCAGAGGATGAGCTCTGGTTCATTGTGCGCAACTCGAGCTCCGGCTCCATATCGCTGGAGCGGCTTGTGGAAACAGCCGGGTATACAGATGGTTGCGTAGAGGTTGAGGCCACCGCAGGAGAGCCCCTCCATGTGCCGCATTTGGCCGGGCTGGAGGTGCTGGTGTATCCTATAGCTGAGCCTCAGCAAGCACTATCTGCCAAGGTGGCGGCAGATGGCACACTGCTCTTGCCGGCGGACTTGGCCGGGAGGCTCAGCCTCGGGGCGCGCTATTGCTCGGAGTTGCAGACTTTGCCGCTGGAGGATACGCGCACCTACAATACTGTGCGCCAGGAGGGGCGCGTGCGGCTACGCCTTCTGCAGAGCGACCCGGCTTTCCAATACAAAGCCACTCATGCCTTGAACTGGGAGCGCTACAACCCCGCAACAGATTGCCGCGCATATCCCTACACAGGCGAGGTGCGCGTCTCCCAGATTCCGGCGCCCGCCGTTGGGCAAGGCTTTGCTCTTCAAGCGGATGGCGCGTTGGATTTCCGGCTTGTTTCCCTTACCATCGAGTTCGATTTCCACGGCCGCTGAAACTTGCCGCTGCATGACTCGCATCATGCAGCGGCATATCTTTCCGAAACGGTGGGCAGCGGGGCTTACTTCTCCGCAGCAACCGCAGCCGCCGATTCCTCCAAGCCGTTCTTAAAACGCTCAAAAACGCCGCGTGGGTCTTCCGGATTCTGCCGAAGCGCCTCGAAAATGCGATCGCGCATCTCGATAGCTGCCTTGAATGCGGCTTCCTCGCTGCCATACTGGCGATCCGAGAAATATTTGGTGAACTGGTTCCACTTGCGGCAGATACTCAGGCGCCAGCCCTGGAAGGATGTCGTCTCGTACGTGTAGCGTGTGATATTGCGTTGAGTCATAGCTTATTTCGGTGTTTATGTTTGTAGCGGCGGAAGGTAGTTGGGCTCCCGCTTGCGGCTATAGAATGCCAGATATATCCCTATTTTCGCAATCTAATTTTCTAGGAATTAGGATGTATATAAATAACAACCGCCATTCATTGCTGTGCCGGTATCTACAACTACAAAAACGGCTAGAGGCATAGCGCACCAACAGCGCGGGAGAAACCCGCGCTGCCTACACTCGCCGGACTGTAGGAGAATCTGCTGTGCTTCAGGGGAACAGGGAGAGCACGGCCTCGGCTGCTTTTGCGGCTGCTCCGCCATGGCCGAGACTGTCCATGGACTCTTTCATGCCTGCAAGAGTTTGGGCACGCGTTTCGGGGGTGGTGAGCTTCTCCAGCTCGGCCAGACAGGCATCCACATTGAAGTCGCTTTGTATCAACTCCTTGGTAACCGGTTTGTCTATGAGTATGTTCACCATACCGATATATTTGATGGTAAGCACCATGCGCGCAAAGAAATATGTACCCCAAGCCACTTTGTACACCAGAGCAAAGGGCAATTCATGCAGGGCAGCTTCCAAGGTGGCCGTGCCGGAGGTCACCAGAGCAGCCTCCGCGCGGTCCATGAGGTCGTGGTAACTACCGGGGCGTATGTTGATGCGCTCTGCGGGTACACCGGCCTTCTCTGCCATGCGGCGCATGGTAGCGGCAAGCTTCTCCGAGCTGGCAGAGGTCTCGAATCTCCACTCCGGGTGGGTGCTATGAGCTTTCTGCACGAGCTCCAAGAAAACAGGAAAATGGCGTTCGATTTCGCGCATGCGGCTGCCCGGGAAAAGGCCTATGAGCCCCGGCTCCCGCACATCCGTGCGGCGCTGGGCAAGGATGTCGTCCACCAGCGGATGCCCCACAAACTCCGTGCGGAGCCCCGCAGCCTCGAAAAGCGGTTTTTCGAAGGGGAAGGTGCACATCATCAAATCCAGCATAGCAGCGAGTTTGGGCACACGGCTCTTGTGCCAGGCCCAGACCATGGGAGCAATAAACCAGGCGATTTTCGTGTTCGGGCAAGATTTATGCACGCGCTCGGCGAGGCGCTGATTGAAGCCCGGGTAGTCGATGAGGATGAGCCCCTCCGGCTGCTCGGCAGCGATGCGAGCGGCCATGTCATTGAGCCGCGTCATGAAAAAGCGGGCATGCTTGAGCACCTCCACAATACCGATTACGGCAGCCTGCTCCGCCCAATCTTCTACCCCCGGCGCGAGGGCATGCATGCGGCTGCCGCCCAATCCCACAATCTCAATATCCGGGCGGCGGCGCAACAGCTCTTGTATGAGCAGCGCGCCCTGCTTGTCGCCACTCTTCTCTCCGGCTATCATGAACAGCTTCATGCCCTATATGCTAGCATATTCCGCACCCGCTGGCAAGTGGGAAATTCCGGAAGTTCAATTTTGAGCTTTCCCGCACCTGCGGGCTTGACTTTGCCTGTGCCCATATGCTATCATGCCCGCATGAGCACGGAGGGTATTACATTCTACAATCGCTACACCGGACAGATGGAACAGGAAAAAGTGCTGGGCGAAAAATCCCTGCGCTGGGTATACGGCACCACCTTGGGCCGGCTGAGCCTGCATGTGCTGGTAAAACGTGCCATTTTCTCCCGCTTGCTGGGAGCTATGAAAAACTCTCCTCGCTCTGCCCGCTCCCTGCCGGATTTTGTGCGCGAGTACAACATCAACATGGAGGAAGCCGCCCTGCCGCTGGAGCAGTACAAGTGCTTCAACGATTTCTTCTACCGCAAGCTCAAGCCCGGCGCCCGCCCCATTTGCGAGGGTGCCACCGTGGCTCTGCCAGCAGATGGTCGCCACAGCGGCTGGCAAAATGCAGCGGAGATGACCGGCGCTTTTGTGAAAGGCCAAAAGTTTGACCTGCCTGCCCTGCTGGGTAGCCCCGAACTGGCAGAGAAATACGCACAAGGAGCCGTGGTGCTCAGTCGCCTCTGCCCGGTGGACTACCACCGCTTCCATTTTGTAGCGGACGGCACACCTGAGGCCCCCGTGCGCATACCCGGACCGCTGGCCAGTGTGAGCCCCTATTGCCTGCGCCGCAAGCTCTCCTGGCTCTGGACAAACAAGCGCGAGCTTACCATCCTGCACACCCCGCACATGGGAGATGTGCTCCAACTTGCCGTGGGCGCTACAGGTGTGGGTGCCATTTTCCAGACCTACACCCCCGGCCGCCCCGTGCAAAAGGGGGACGAGCAAGGATACTTCGCTTTCGGCGGCTCTACCGTCATGACCTTTTTCGAGCCCGGTCGCGTGCAACTGGCAGAAGATTTGCTCCGAAACACGGCCAACTGCGTGGAGACTTTTGCGCATGTAGGCGATGTGCTGGGAACGCTTGTCGCCAAGTAAACTTACCGCGATTCGAGCTCTTTGCGCTGCGGAGGGCTTGCTGCTGTATTTTGGGATTGACTTATCGGCGCTTATAAGTTATATTCCCCCGCGTTATGTTACAGGCAGGTATTGTAGGACTTCCGAACGTTGGCAAATCAACACTTTTCAACGCCGTGACCCGCTCCCGCAAAGCGGAGGCGGCAAATTACCCATTCTGCACAATCGATCCGAATGTAGGCGTGGTAGAGGTGCCGGATGCCCGCCTGTCTGTGCTGGCAGAGATGAGCAAGAGCGAGAAAGTTGTTCCCGCGGCCATTGAGTTTGTGGATATTGCCGGCCTTGTAAAAGGTGCGGCAGAGGGTGCAGGTTTGGGAAACAAGTTCCTCTCCAACATCCGCGAGACAGACGCCATCGTGCAGGTGGTGCGCTGTTTCGAAAACGACGACATCATCCACGAGCTCGGCAGTGTCGACCCGGTGCGCGATATCGAAATCATCAATGCCGAGCTTATTCTGGCAGATTTGGCAGCCATGGAGAAGCGCAAAGAAAGCCGCATCAAGAAAGCCCGCGGCGGCGACAAAGAAGCCAAAGCCGAGGTGGAGCTTATCGAAAAACTCATCCCGCATCTGGACGAAGGCAAGCCGGCCATCACCTTGGAGCTGAGCGATGAGGAACGCAAGCTCATGCGCGAGTTTTTCCTGCTCTCGGACAAGAAGAGCATCTTCGCTTGCAATGTGAGCGAGGAAGAGCTGGCCGAGGCTGTGCGGAATCCGGACTCTCACCCCTATGTTTCCGCTGTGCGTAAGTATGTTGCAGAGCATCACCATGCGGAAGCCATCGTCATTTCCGCCCGCATCGAAGAAGAGCTTTCCGAGTTGCCGGCAGAAGAAGCAGCCTTATTCCTGAATGACCTTGGTGTGGAGGATTCCGGCGTGAGCGATTTGATACGCGCCGTATATCACCTGCTGGGGCTGCGCACCTACCTGACCACAGGCGTGAAAGAAACTCGCGCCTGGACCATACACGCCGGCGACAAAGCCCCCGCAGCGGCCGGTGTCATTCACACGGATTTTGAACGCGGTTTCATTGCGGCTCAGATCGTTGCCTACGAGGATTTGGTGGCATGCGGCTCTGTGGCAAAGGCTAAGGAACAGGCCAAGCTGCGTATCGAGGGCAAGGACTACGTGATGCAGGATGGCGATGTGGTGGAATTCCGCTTCAACGTCTCCAAGTAACCCCTTTTGCATTAAAACAATGCTCGCACTTCTACAAGTGCGAGCATTGTTTTATATTCCGGCCAACACGCTGCAAAATCAGCGCGGGTTTACAAATTCGATAGTGCCGGGGAAGCGGTAGCTGGTGTCGCCGTTCAAGGCGCGAAGCGCATCCAGCACCGCAAAGATAAGCCAGCAAATGCCCAGTATCGGTAAAATCAGCCAGCCGACGAGCACGAACGTGAGCAAGCCGGCTACAGAGAAATAGATAGTCCAAGATATACCCGTGTTCAGGCGTTGGCGCACGTAATCTGCCACGGCGGCATCAGCATCGTCTTTCCAGAGCAGCCAGCATACCAGCGAGCCAAAGACGGGAAAGATGGCTACAAAGACAGGAACAAAATTTGCCAAGCAGGTAAGAACGATTTTTGTATGGGAGTTCATGCGTGTCATTCTAACGCGCCGGCTTGCAAATGTCAATGCAAATGTAAGAAAAAAAGATTGACAGCCTCCGGAATAGCTGCTAGATTGTACGCAGTTATGAAACCCTATAACTCACCCCGTGGGCCCATCGTAGTGCCCCCGCAAATTACCATGGAAACTAAGACCAAAATTATCGCAGGAGTGGCAGCCCTTCTGGTAGCCGGAAGTGCAGTGTGCTATTACAACATGAGCAACGAGAAAGTAGACGGCGGCTATGTGGCCTATGTGCGCACAAACCCCATCGTGGGCGTGCCGGAGTTCCGCCAGGTTATTAAAGGCCCGGGCGGTACAGGCTTGGTATGGCGCCAGAATAGCGTCATCATCTGCGTAACACCCTATACCACAGAAGAGCGTTTCGACGATATCCGCGCCGCAGACCACCTCAAAATGAAGGCAGATGCCCACTTGGTATGGCGTATCGATGCCAACAAGGTGCGCGAATTTGTGGAGAAATACGGCGCCGTGACAGAGGTGGAACCCACGCCGGAGGCAATCGCGCAAGATGCCTACGCCAGCTTTATCCGCCAGCCGTTCTGCTCTGCCGTGCGTACCTCCATAGCCAAGTTCCGCGGTCTGGAGGCTCCCGGGCACATACCCGAGATTACCGACATGGTGGAGAAAGAGCTGCGCACAGCGCTCAAGGATACCCCCTTCATCGTGGAGAGTGTCACCATCGGCAGCACTGTGCCGCCGGAATCCGTGACCGCCGGTATCACCAAGAAAGTGGAAGCCACGCAGGAGTATGAGCGCCAAGCTATACAGCTGGAAATTGCCAAGCGCAATGAGATGATAGCCGATGCCGAGGGACGAGCCAAAGCCAACCGCATGAACCAGGAAGCACAGGGTGCCCTGCTCAAGGCCAAAGCAGAGGCGGACGCCGAGCTTTACCGCCGCCGCCAGGAGGCCGAGGCCGTGCTCGCCATGAAACGCGCGGAGGCCGAGGGTATGCGCCTGGAGGCAGAAGGCCGCAGAGCTCTCAACAACGCCATCGGCGAGAATCTCATCCGCTGGCAGATGGTGCAGAATCTGGACAAAATTCGCTTCCCCCACATCAACGTAGGTAGCGAGGCCATCACGCCGCTGCTCCAGGCCATCAAAGCAGCTCAGTGGACGCCGACTCCGCCCCCACCCGCTCCGGCTGATACACCTGCAGCGCCCCTACCCGCCGAGGCCGCCCCGGCTCCGCAGCTCTAGGAACTGCAAAGTCCAAAAATCCGCAAAGTTTTTTTGCTTTCCGAAAGTTTGGACTTGCAATTTATGCCAAGCATGGTATCATAGCCGCACCTCTTAGGTCGATTTGCCGCAGCCACGAAAAATCAACCAACACACAAGAGATACCACACGACAATGAGCGAAATCAACGTCAACGACTTCAAAGTCAACGAGAAAGACACCGGTTCCACCGGTTTCCAGGTAGCCGTGCTTACCAAGCGCATCGCCCACCTTACGCAGCATCTGGCCTCCAACAAGCACGACCACGCTTCCCGCCGCGGTCTGCTCATGATGGTGGCTCGCCGCCGTAAGCTTCTGGACTATGCCAAGCGCGTAGACAACGAGCTCTACAAGAGCCTCCTGGCTCGCTTGGGTCTCCGCCACTAATCCATGGTGGCGGGTTGAGAAGTCAATCCCATACCGATTCACAAAATACCCCGCAGAGAGGTCGAACTCTGCGGGGATTTTGTTGGAGAAAAAGTGTACAGTTCCGCGAGGCTCCGCCCCGCCGTACTTCCATTACTTTGTAGATTGTAGATGATTTACGATTGACGAATAAATCGGCCATAGCAGAGCTTCGCCTACATCGTCCTCGGTTAATTTTTTGTGGTAAACTGAGCTCGTTCGGGGTAAAATCCGAGCCAGCGGAGAGGTCTGTCAAACTTCGCGGCTTTGACAGACCGACTGAGGATACACCCGCGTTCGTCCAAGGGTCGAAAATCTTCCCGTTCCGAAGTTTGGGGCACCTCAGTCCCTCCATGGTGGAGGCTCCGCGATTCGTCTCGAATAATTGAGTGGACTTAACGTCCGTAACCGAGAATGAGACAAGTCATGATACAAGAAAAATCGGTAAATAGCAAGTCGGATGAGGCAAATGAACCTCAAAATGTCTATGTTGGTGTAGATCTGTCTCGCCTCAAGTTGGATGTATGGGCTTTTAACAAGCACCGCACATACACTAATGATGAACTTGGATTTTCCAAGTTTATCAAGTTGATTCAGAAGATAAAACAGCCGGTAATCGTTGCATACGAGTCCACTGGTAGTATCAGTTTATATTTTTCTGAGCAATTAGACAGAGCCGGTATTCGACGTTGTTGTATCAATCCCGCCTGGATTCGACATTATGCTAAGTCAATTGGGCAAATTGCAAAAACTGATAAGATTGATTCAGAGATGATAACCATCTATGCAACTCTTCATCAGATAAAAGCAGATAATCCTATGAGCCCCGAAGCATTGCGTCTGAGGCAATTGCAGCGGTGTCGAGCTATGATTATCAAGCACAGAGCTCAATATAAGGCTTCACTTTATACTTATAAAGATGAGTTTGCGCTTGAAAAGATACTAGCCCGAATACGCCAGCTTGATGTAGAGATAATAGAGCTGCAAAAAGAAATCGAGGCTCTGATTTTCAGCAATGAAGAAATGAAAAAACGCTATAAGCTTTACCTACAAGTCGGAGGAATTGGTGAAAAGACAGCGAAAGTCCTTCTTTGTGATTTGCCAGAGCTCGGATATCTGAATAGAAGAGAGATAGCAGCACTGGTAGGAGTAGCTCCCTTCAACTGGGATAGCGGTAGGAAAACAGGGAAACGCTTTGCTCGCTTCGGGCGAAGAGAAGTTAGGACGGCTCTTTTCATGTCCATTATATCCATTAAGCGAATAGAGGATAACCCGATACACGAGTTTTATGATAAACTCCGAGCGAAGGGTAAAAAGCACAAAAACGCCTCTATAGCCTGCATCAGACGCTTGTTGGTGCGTCTCAATGCACAAGTCCGGGATTGGATAGCAGATGGAATGCCACCTATTGAAAACGAAACAAAAAAGCCAACGAGAATATCGAAGCTTAAGCAGGCAGAAAAGAGCGTAGCATAAAAAGTTTTCCCGAAGGGAAACCCATACTACCCTAGCCCAGGGGGAGAGGGTTTGGGAGAGGTGGGAAGTGGCAATGCACTTCCCCCTCTCCCAAGTCCTGCTACTGCATTGCCCAATTTTGGGCAATGCCTAACTACAAAATCGATTTTTTACAAAAAATCAGATTTTGCTCAAATTATAATTGACTTCGGAATTCG
>JAZNTO010000064.1:0-11492 GCA_045591805.1 Akkermansia sp.
GGGGGGGTGGGGGTCGCTGTGGACAGAAATGGGAAGTTGGTAAAGGAGGGATATTCCAGCAGCAGTGAGGATCCTACGTATCTGGAACACCCTGACAGTAAAATCAAATTCGAGGGCAGGTTGATACCATACTGGAATGAAGCAGTGGAAATGACAGTTCGAGGCCACAGATTGTGTTGCCCCGGTCTATTTTCTCTTGCGTGGGATGTTGCAATTACGCACCAAGGTCCTATAATCATTGAAGTGAACACTAAAACGCCAGGAATACTGGAGCCGTTCAGTGGGGGGATACGGCCGGTGTTGGAAAATTTCCTGAAACCACTGGCAACATACAGACTACAGAACAGCGATGGTCCAACTGTACTTACTCAGAAAAAATGCCTCACGGCACCCAAGTATTTTCGAGGAACTATACGTCAGAGAATCAGCGACTTGATGAAGTTGCAGAAAAACAGGAAGGATATCAGAAAGTTGTGGGAGAAATGTGACAAAAACGAGAGAAAAAAATTCTCCCAGATAATGTCTGAGTTACGAAAGCTCATATGGATATATGATAGACCATATCGCGGGTTAATAGAGGATTATTTAGACAGCGGCGCTTTTCGAAAAAAAGCCAATATAGATGATTACTGCACTTGGGGAGAGTGGTATTCAGCATTGGCTATATTGCAGAAACCTCATCAGGATTTAATCAAAAAGCTCAGCGATAAACAACATCATAAGCACTTGCTGTATAAAGCCGGAGTACCAGTTGTAGGTACGCTTGGACGCATTTGGGCAGAGAAAAATAAAGTGTGCTTTGAGTCACATACTCTAAAATATGATTTTCCCGAGATGCTGAGAGCAAAAGGTTCGCTTTTTCTTAAGCCGGGAGACGAATACGCAACACAAGGTAAGGGTTGTATGAAAGTAGAGTATTCAGCATCTGACTATTGCATCGCGAATGGGATTTGCTGTTCTGAAGAAGAATTCTGTGAATTGCTTCCAGTGGACAATGTTGGGCTTCTCGTTGAGTCTTGTCTGGAGAATCATCCGGTTCTTGCAAAGTTTCACCCGGCCTCTCTTAACACACTAAGGGTGCAGACGATGCTAACCCCAAACGGAGGGGTCGAAGTTCACCATGTCGTTTTTCGCACAGGGCGCAATGGAATGACAGTAGATAATCTTCACGCGGGGGGGATTGCCGTAGGGGTGAATGATGAAGGAAGATTAAATGAGGAAGGATATTCAGATTATCCTGAAGAACCCGCCTTCAAAAATCACCCCGATACAGAACACGCTTTCGGAGGAACTCTGATTCCATATTATGTTGACTGTCTAAGTTTGGCTACAAAAACTCATTTGGAGTTATTTCCTGAACTGTTTAATATAGGATGGGATTTTGCAATAACCCAGAATGGGCCTATCGTTATAGAAATTAACGTCAAAGGGCCATGCATGTTTCAGTCGCAGTGTGGAGGAAATAGACATGTGTTTGAAACTTGGCTTAAACCAATGACAATAAATAGTGAATATGAGAAATGAGATTATACGTTATCTGAAGCGCAACCGAGTCAGCACCACGGAGGTAGCGGATTGCCTTGGGAAAAGCGGAGCACTGGAGGGAGTACTTCCGCTTAACAGGGGGCATTATCGTGTTGGGAGGGTCAAGTGGGTATATGCATGGGCTGAGAGTAATTATCCTGTGCACGATATGATACGCGATACACAGGAAGGAGATGTGGTGTTGATTGAAGCTTTTGAATGTGGAAAACGTGCTATTATTGGTGACTTGGTTTCAAAATACATCCTCCTATACCGTCAGGCCGCAGCTATTGTCTGCACAGCACCTTTCCGGGATGCAGCGTCACTGATAAAAGAGAACTATCCGATATGGTGCACCGGCGTTACACCTGTAGGTTGTTTCAATACAAAACCGGAACCGGATTTGGATGATGAGGTAAAACGTCGGCATGCCGAGGAGTACGAAGGGGCTATTGCCGTGTGCGATGATTGCGGTGTTGTGATGATACCGAAGAAGTGGCATACAGCAGAGTTTCTGGTTAAGCTTGAGAATATTGAAAATCAGGAGGATATCTGGTTTGACAGGTTGGATCATTACAAGGAGGATACTCTGAGTATCGTGTGTCACAAAACATATCTACAACATGATTGAGGCTACCCATTCACGAGCGTCTGCTATCTTGCCTAGAGCGTTGGATTCACACTTGGAAACCGTGCTTCGCGGGTTGGGGCATTTTATATATTTTCCTAACCCGGGAAATCTTGGGGATGAGCTCATTGCCGTGGCAACAGTGCAGGTGTTTAAGCAGCTGGGGCTCAGTTATGAGATGTACGATGAAAAAGCCTTATACGGCGATTCATATACCATCGTTTACGGTGGCGGCGGCGGCATGATACCGGATTGGAATTTCCTCCCTGTCATTGAGAAGGCCATTTTGGCTCCCGGGGTAAAGCGTTGTGTTATTCTGCCGCATAGTATTCGAAATTGTGGGGATCTTCTGGAGAAGCTGGATGACCGATACACGATTTTCTGCCGTGAGAGGGAGAGTTATGAGTACTGCAAACGCAGTAAAACAAGTGCGGAAGTATACCTGGCAGATGATATGGGGGTATTGCTGCATATGGGAACACTGCCACGCCTCATGGAGTTGCAGTGGCGCACTCCGAGGGTCGGGCTTTTGACGCGCATGGTTCTGGCTCTTTTTGCATCACGATTTTGTCGACCGCGTCTGCTAAGTCGCTACTACCGCAAAACCTGCAGCCGTCTCAGCAGACACATAATAGAGCGCACCCACCTGCTTGCCGATGGGCGACGCTTGGGGCTCATGATGCGTTGCGACAGTGAGGCAGGCCAGAACAGGTTGCCGGAATTCTTGGAGGGACTGTCCAACACGGATATTTCCCGATATGGTGGCAGTAACTGTCGTTGGGAACATTTCAATGAATTGGGAGTCAGAATGTTTCTTGATGCAATAGGTGGATTTGACATTGTTGTAACGGATCGCTTGCATGTTTCCATAGCAGCAGCCCATCTGGGTGTAGATGTGATTATGGTAGACAATAACTATGGCAAATTGTCTGGTGTCTGGCAGCAATCATTGCAGAATGTTCCGCGTTGCCATATGTGTCGCACTGCAAAGGAGGTAAATGATGCTCTGGAAAAACTGGGGGTAAAGCTACCTCCTGTTGCAATTCCCCGCAGAAAAACCTCTCTGTACAGAAAGTTTATCCTACTGCGTAAGAAAATAAAGGCGCATCTGTATCTCCGTCGGCATCGGCAGGAAATCCGGCGTATGTGGGAAACAACCCGGAAACCGGAAAGCAAGCCTCTGGCTCTAGTGGAGTATGAGTTGCGGGAGTTGATTAACAGCGGGAGAGCTTTTCCTGTCAAAAAATTGATACACGATTATTTTCTGTTTCGTCTACAGTATATGGGGGCAGATGTCGGAGCTTTCGTTTTCCGCGGAGAATGGATGGAAACTGCAAATAAGCTCTACAGCGTATCCCGAAGAGATATAACAACATTGCAGGACAAAAATCGCACGAGAGAGATTCTGCGGCAGCACGGCATTCCGACTACGGAGATGCTGGGTAAGCTATTTGCAGACCAGGGAACTCTGATACTCAGGTACCCGGATGGCAGCATGCATGCGTTGCCGGATATTCTGATGCAGGGAAAGCGCGTATTTGCTAAACCTGTTAATGGGGGGCATGCGGATTCATGCTATCTCTTTGAAGCTGGTCCTAATTCTAACGAAATTCTCTGCAATGGTAAAATATCCCCCGTCCGCACAGTAGCATCCGAGCTGGAGCACACTGAACTTCTGGCAGAAAATTGCGTGCAGCAGCATCCCCTGATTGCTGAGTTGCATCCGACATCACTAAATACCATACGTATGGTGACGATGCGGGATTTCACCGGAAAGAGTCGCTATATCTGTGGCATGTTGCGTGTCGGCCGTGGTGGCAGATGTGTGGACAATCTTTCCCGCGGAGGTCTTGGTGTGGGAATATACAAGGATAAGGGAAGCCTGAAAAGCTTTGCATATTCTCAGAACATGTTTACAGCACCATATACACATCATCCGGACACCGGTATAGAGTTTGGCTCATACCGTATTCCGTTCTGGAGTGAAGCGCTTTCGTTGGTAGAGGAAGCCCATGACAAAGCATTTCCCAGGATGCACAGTGTGGGGTGGGATGTTGCCATAACAACGAATGGACCCATTATTGTAGAAGGAAATGCGAACTATGGCGGCATAAGCATACAACTAATAGACATACCCTTGCGAAGGGTTCTATTGTCATTCCTGCAACCTGCAGCAGCCCTCATTTAACCCGTATTACTTATATGGATCAATACATTGTTATACACCCTCCTGTAAAAGCACCGGATTCAGATACTTGGACTCTTTCTGCCTCTCTTCGGTGCGGCATAAAAAAATGGAAGCAAACACTCGTGGTACACGCCCCGGGATTAACATCGGATCAACTAGACAATTCCGGCAATGTGTGGGCGGTGCTCTACCTTCATAAAATGATGGAGTATGGAGGTCGCTTTCATATCAAAGGTTCCATTTCAGCTTCCCTGTTGCGTAATATCGACTATTATACCAGTGCGTGGTCTGTTATTCTGCCGGAAAACTTCCACAAAATACAACTCTCCGCTGATGAGGTGGAGGACGATAGTTTCCGGAAAGCGGGCAAGAAGGCCATATCCTGTTTCAGCGGTGGATTAGATGCCTGTTTTACGGCCTATCGCCACGCCAGAGGTCTTGCCGGAGCACAGAACGTAGAACTAGATGCCTGCCTTATGGTGCGTGGAGCAGATATTCGCAAGGATTATGAGACCGAGTGGAGCCATGCCCGGGAGAGTGCCGCGGCTATGGTGGCAGACTTGGGAATACCGCATTTTTATACCGTGGAAACAGATTTCCGAGATATGCATCTCCCCTACGGAGTCTCGTATTTCAGTATGCTGGCAGCATGTATGCGTATATTTGACAAAAACTATAGTTACCTGATGGTGGGAAGTGATGGTCCTTATTATCACTTCAATTATCATTCCGGCAATAATGCTGTAACAAACCACTATCTTTCATCTCATGGTTGTGAGTTGGTAACAGATGGGCTAGAGTTTTCGCGAACGGAGAAAGCTGCCGTTGTGGCACAGTGGCCGCTTGGCATGGAGAAATTGCGAGTATGCTGGCAGGGTGAGGATTTGTCCCGCAACTGTGGTAAATGTAGCAAATGTAAGCGTACCCGTTTAAATTTCATGGCAGTAGGTATTGACAGGCTCCCATGTATGCCTCCGTTATCTGACCCAAATTCGGCGGCTGATATCGAAATATCCAGTACAGAAGTGAAAGAACTCACTATGCTACTTAACTACATGGATGCCCATCCTTTACAACCTCCCCCACAGTGGGAAATTCGGTTGCGAGAATTGCTTAAGCATCCATTACCAGAACCAACAAAGAAGCTGACAGGCTTCTTTGGAAAGCTCTTCAAGCACCGCAAAAAAAAGCTCAATCGTAAGCCGGTATATATTAAAAATACAGATTAGTTACTAGTTAACATTCGAACAATCGAGAACCCTCTCACCGCCCTCTGTACATCTCCCGGTAGTACTTCTCATACTCACCGGAGGTGATGTTATCCATCCACTCCTGATTGTCGAGGTACCAGCGCACGGTCTTTTCGATACCTTCCTCGAACTGGAGGGAGGGCTCCCAGCCGAGCTCGTTTTTGAGCTTGGAGGAGTCGATGGCATAGCGCAGGTCGTGCCCGGCGCGGTCGGTTACGTAGGTGATGAGCTTCTCGCTAGTGCCCTCCGGGTTACCCAACAAGCGGTCGACAGTGCGGATGATAAGCTTCACGATGTCGATGTTCTTCCACTCGTTGAAGCCGCCGATGTTGTAGGTATCGCCTATCTTGCCACGGTGGAAGATGACATCGATGGCGCGGGCGTGATCCACCACATACAGCCAGTCTCGCACGTTCTCCCCCTTGCCGTAGACAGGCAGGGGCTTGCCGTGGCGGATGTTGTTGATGAAGAGCGGGATGAGCTTCTCCGGGAACTGGTAGGGCCCGTAGTTGTTCGAGCAGTTGGTCACCAGTGTGGGCATGCCGTAGGTATCGTGGTAGGCACGCACAAAGTGGTCGCTTCCGGCCTTGGAGGCGCTGTAGGGACTGTGCGGGTTGTACTTGGTGGTCTCTAGGAAAAACTCGCTGCCGTAGGGTGCAGAGCCTTCCGGCTTATCGAGTTCCAGTGCTCCGTACACCTCATCTGTGGAGATGTGGTAGAATAGCTTGCCCTCCCAATTGCCATTCCAGTGCCGGCGGGCAGCTTGCAGGAGGCAGAGTGTGCCCATCACATTCGTACGGGCAAAAGTGAAGGGGTCTTTGATGGAGCGGTCTACATGGCTCTCGGCTGCCAGATGAATCACGCCGTCGATATCGTACTCCTGCATGATGGCGCACATGCGGTCATAGTCGCAGATGTCGGCCTTCACAAAAGTATAGTTCGGCTTATCTTCGATATCCTTCAGATTTGCCAGATTGCCGGCATAGGTCAGGGCATCCAGATTCACAATACTGTACTCCGGATACTTGTTCACGAAAAGTCGCACGACATGCGACCCAATAAAGCCGGCTCCCCCGGTGATAAGAATATTGCGCATAAGCCTTATTTGAGCAAATCCATTAGACGTTGGCCGTAGGTACTGTGCTGCATCGATTCTGCCACTTCCTTCAATTTTTCAGCACTCATCCAGCCATTGCGGTATGCGATAGCCTCCAGACAGGCTATCACGAAGCCCTGGCGTTTCTGCAACACCTCTACAAAGGTGGAAGCCTCAGACAAAGAATCGTGTGTTCCGGTATCCAGCCAAGCAAAGCCGTGCCCCATAAGCTCAACTTTCAAGGCACGTCTGCGCAAATATTCCTGGTTTACAGAAGTTATCTCCAGCTCACCGCGTTCGGAGGGTTGCACAGTCTCTGCAATGCTAACGACCTCATTCGGGTAGAAATACAAGCCGGAGACGGCGTAGTGAGATTTGGGGTTTTCCGGTTTTTCTTCGATAGACAAACAATTTCCCTCGCGGTCGAACTCAGCCACGCCATACTGGGAGGCATCGTGCACCCGATAAGCAAATACTGTAGCCTCTCTCTCGTTCACTGCCCGGTGGGCGGCTTTCCGCAGCATGGAAACAAGTCCGCTGCCAAAGAAAATGTTGTCCCCCAATACCAAACAAACATCATCCGACCCAATGAATTCTTTACCGATAATGAACGCTTGAGCGAGGCCTTCCGGTTTGGGTTGTTCTGCATAGGAGAAATTCACGCCGTAGTCCGCGCCATCCCCCAGCAAGCGCTTAAAGCCGGGCAAGTCCTGCGGCGTAGAAATGATGAGGATATCTCGAATCCCGGCGAGCATCAGCACCGAGATGGGATAATACACCATCGGCTTGTCAAAAATGGGTAACAGCTGCTTGCTTACCCCTTTTGTGATGGGATAAAGCCTTGTGCCCGTGCCTCCTGCTAGTACGATACCTTTCATGTGCTACTGCGTGTTTTGTCCCGTATGGCTGTTAGTATATATCATTCCGAATCTGATGTACAGCAAAAACGGCTTCCGCTCGGTATGCCGAACATGGCGCAACAGATAGACAGCCGGCTTGCTCAGAGCTCAAATATTCGTTAATCGCCATTCGTTGATTCCTTTTGTTCATTGAGCTTAGCGCGGATACCGCGCAGGAAGACGCTTTCTAAGGTGTTACGGGCAGGTGCGACGGAGATGAAAGAATCTCCGGCGAGTTCACGCAGCTGTGCGATAAGCTCCGGGGAGGGATTGCGCAGAGTGAGCTCGGTACGTGTATTGTCGCGCGTGAGCTCCTCCATGCTGCCCTCGGCTATCATGACGCCGCGGTAGAGTATACCCACGCGGTCGCAGATTTCCTGCACCTGCTCCAAGAGGTGGGAACAGAGGAAGACAGTCATCCCCTGCTCTTTGAGGTTCAATATAATATCTCGTATAGCCCGGGAGCCGATAGGGTCCACCCCGGCGGTGGGTTCGTCCAGCACCAGAAGTCGCGGTCGCTGCACCAGCGCCTGGGCCAGCCCTATGCGCTGTAGCATCCCCTTGGAGTAGCCTCCCAGGCGGCGGTGCGCAGCCTCTGTGAGATCCACCAGCTCCAGAAGTTCCTGCGTGCGAGCCTTTAGCTCCGCACCACTCAGGCCACACAAACGGCCATAGAAACGCACCGTTTCCTCGCCCGTGAGGAACTTGTAGAAATAGGGATTTTCGGGCAGGAAACCAATCTCGCGTCTGTTTGCGGAGGCAGTGGCAGGCTGGCCGAACACGCGGCAGCTACCGGCATCCGGCGCCAGCAACCCCACCAGTGCTTTCATGATGGTGCTTTTGCCGGAGCCATTCGGGCCGATGAGCCCATACACTCCGCCCTGCGGTATGCTGAGGCTTACACCCTTCACAGCATACACGCCCCCCCTGCCCCAATGGCCGGGGAAAGTTTTGTGAATGTCCTGTATTTCTACCGCAAGCACGAGAGGATGGCGATGGGAGATTAGGAGGTTGCGATGCGTGTTCAGGATTTGTTGGCAGCGGCCATGAGTCGCAGGAGGTTCTCCGCCATGGTGATACCTTTCTCAAAGATTTCCACGCGCATGTTTTCGTTCGGGGAGTGGATGCGGGCGTCCGGCAAATCCATGCCCAGGAAGATAGCATCCCGCCCCAGCACCTTGGAAACCTCTGCAATAATGGGGATGGAACCGCCCTCTCTCACAAGTACGGGCGGGTTGCCGAAGGTCATCTCCAGCGCCTGCTGTGCGGCTTTGCCCCAAGGGGAATGCGGGTCGCTCAGGTAGGCCTCGCCTCCGTGCTGGCGGGTGAACTTCATGCGAACGCTCGGCGGGCACACCTTGCGGAAATGCGCCTCCACCTTGTCCAGTATATCCTCCGGCTCCTGCCCCGGCACCAGGCGGCAGCTCATCTTGGCCAGCGCGCGGGTGGGGATGACAGTCTTGGAGCCCTCGCCCTCGTAGCCGCCGGATATGCCGTTCAGCTCGAAAGTGGGGCGGGCGTACACACATTCTGCGCCGGAGTAGCCGGTCTCGGTACGCAGCTCGGGCACACCGGTGAGCTCTGCCAGCTCGGCATTGCTCATGCCGGGCACGCGGCGCCAACTCTCGCGCTCCCAGTCTGCGATTTCGCTCACGCCATCGTAGAAGCCTGCCACGGTGACGTGGTTATCCGCATCGTGAGTGGAGGCCACCATCTCACAAAGCGTGGTGATGGGGTTGGCCACAGCACCCCCGAACACGCCGGAGTGCAAATCCATAGCCGGGGCGGATATCTCCAGCTCAAAACAACACAAGCCTTTGAGCCCGTATGAGAGGGAAGGCACATCCGGCGCAGCCATGCCGGTATCGCTCACCACTATAACATCGCACGCAAGCAATTCTTTGGCTTCCGGGCGCTGCATGAACTCGAAGAGGCTCGTGCTGCCCCGCTCCTCCTCACCTTCCAGCAGGAAGATGACGTTGAGCGGCAGTGCTCCATCCTTGCGGATAATCTCCTCCACACCCAGAATGTGAGCCATAATTTCGCCTTTGTCGTCCGATGCCCCGCGGGCATACACTCGGCCATCCCTTACCTCGGGGCGGAATGGGTCGCTGTGCCACTCTGCCAGCGGATCCACGGGCATCACATCATAGTGGCCATATATCAGCACCGTGGGCTTTCCCGCTACTCGCGGACTGTGCGCCACAACGATGGGGTGTATATCTGTCATATGCTTTACAGCGTCAAAGCCCAGGGAGCTAAGTTTTGTCACCAGAAAATCTGCGCAACGCTCCACTTCCGGCGCATACTCAGCCACGGCGGAAACACTCGGTATACTCAGAAAAGCGAAAAGGTCATCCAGCTTGCTCATGCCCCACATTCTACAGCAACTCCGCCGACCACGCAAGGCTTTATTTCGTCTTCAGTAATTTACAAATTGCCCGCTGCGGCAACTTCCAAGAAGGAACGACGTTTGGCGAGACTCGCGATTTTGAAATTGCCGGCAGGTGCTCGCCCCGGCAGCTCAAGTTACGAATGCAGGGCTATATTTTAGGTCAAAAATAGGGCTCGTCTTTCAATTTGCATAACATTCGTATTGTTAAGCACATACAACTTTTGCATACACATAATTCGCGCGAATCCGGAGCGATTTCTGCACATTTTTAGCGCGAATGTTGTAGAGAGAGGAGAATTTTCGGCGTGAAAAAGCCCCCCTGCACCACGGATGCGATGCAGGGGGGGGAAGAAGTAAGTATTGAGAAATTACGCATTATCCGCGGCAGCGGCGGCTTTGCGAGCAGCCTTAGCGGCGGCCTTGGCGGCACGCTCGGCCATCTTCTGCTTCTCTTCCTCGGAGAGAATGCGGGGGAAAACGGGGCTCGGCGCCTGCACGGTATGACCATCCTTCAGCACGCCCCAAGCTAAAGTTTGCGGAGAAAGCACGGAAGGCTCCACTTGTAGCTGGGAGAGAATACGGGCGGAAGCATCCGGCAACACGCAGCCGATGAGGTAGCCCACCTGTGCACAGCTCTCCAGCAGGTGAGCCAGAACGCTCTGCAGCTCCGGCAAGCGGGATTCATCCTTGGCCAGCATGAAAGGCTGCGTCTTCTCAATGAAGGCATTGCACTGCCCCACATGGGCATTCAGCGCGGCGAGAGCCTCGGAAGTATTGTAGGTGTTCATGCACTCTGCAAAACGCGCTACAGTAGCAGCCATGCTCTCGCGCAAAGCCACGGAGAGTTCATCGCCCGGCAGCTCGGGAGCTACGGTTACGGTGCCGCCCAGATAGCGAGTGCACATGTTGAGCGAACGGTTGCAGAGATTGCCCAAGTCGTTGGCAAGCTCTGTATTATAAATCATCTTCATGCGCTCAGCATCGTAGTCGCTATCGTAGCCGGTCTTGGTGTCGCGCACCAGATAGTAGCGCACAGCCTCAGGGCCGAAAACATCGCACAGGTCGTTCGGGTCCACGATATTGCCGAGGGATTTGGACATCTTCTCACCTTTGATGTTCAACCAGCCATGCACCAGCAGACGCGGCATCTCCGCATCGGAGAATCCCATGGCGTGCAGCATGCAAAGCCAGTAAATGCCGTGGGCAGGAACCAGAATATCCTTGCCTATCACCTCGCAGGCAGCGGGCCACAGCTTACCGAAGTCCGGCAGCGTGGGGTCGCCCTCTGCCAGATACCCGGCAAAGGAGATGTAGTTGATGAGCGCATCGAACCATACGTAGGTCACGAAATCCGGGTCGAAGGGCAGCGGAATACCCCAGGAGAGGCGGTCTTTCGGGCGGGAAATGCAGAGGTCCACACCGGCGGAGCGCTCAATGGCGTTCAGGAGGTCCTGACGGCGGAACTCAGGGGTGACCACAGAGGGATGCGTGGTGACGTACTCCTTGAGCCAC
>JAZNTO010000065.1:0-12188 GCA_045591805.1 Akkermansia sp.
CAACCGGCGACATAGGACTGAGTAGCCTCGCTGGAGGCAACGATTTCGGGCTTCTTGTAGCTCATAGTATTGTTTCTATTTGTTAGCGTTTGTTTTTCCGGCAGAGCCGGCTTTCCGCAGGAATGCGGGAAGGGGATCTAGGAGTTAGAGTAAAGTTTCACAACAAAGTTGTTGCGGGAAGCGGATTTGAAAACCTCGCCCGTACCATAGGCTATATAGAGTTGGTAGCGGGGTGTACCGCCGGAATTCACAGATACGCCGCACTCCCGACAAGCGGCTAACAGCTCGCAGGCTGAGATGCCGAAGGCGTGCGTAACCCTGTCCTTCAGAAAAACGAAGACAAAGGCACCATGATGTGCCGCGGCCTTCTCCAAACGCTCCACGCTGACATCCGCCCGCCAGAAGTCCGGATGCTCCGGCATGGCAGTGCAGCCCGCCACGATTTCTAGATTGAGGGAGTATGTGCTCTCGAACTGGATGGAATTGGCCATGCTTATATCTCGCTTTGATACGTCCGTGAGAATTATTCTATCTCTTTTGTCTATCTTGTCAAGAAAAAAGTTGGAAAACATCTCCGGAGTAGATTATTTTTGCGGCGACATGGAGAATTCGAGAGCATGAACGAGCGATGGAAGTATAGCTCGCGAGTCAACAAGCGCGACATCCCCTCCCGGAAATAGCGCGAGAAGCATACACAAGAAAGAGCCCACAACACATGTGAGCTCTCTCGAGTTTCTGCACCAAAGCTATATTGTATCAAGCGGTCTGTAACATATAGCCGGCAAATACCAGCAGAATGACACTAAAGAATAGTTTTCTGAAAAGATGGGATACTCTGTACGCATACAAATTTTTGGTGATATACCGGTTAAATTTGTTAGTTACAATAATCGGCTGCTCTAACAACACACACACAAGAGAAAAAGCGATTAGCGCTGCGAGCAAGGAATAATTCGCGCTGTGTTTTACCAGGAACGTATTGATGCCGTACATGGCAGCCACAATACTCCCCGTATGGATGATGTCTGTAAAAACATATGCTGCGATAAATTTCAATGACGAGCTGGGGTGAAGCTCCAACCATCCGGATGAATTGGACAATAAAAAATACCCCTTATGCAGCCGGCGTTCCAGCTCCGAACGTTCTGCTCCACGATAATAGTCTTCCGGATTCTTCATTCGATCATACGAGTTAGATAAGGCTGATGTAAATGCAGAGAAAAGAGAAAACTCCCCCTTGAAGAAGCCCCTAAACCATCTCATAATTCCTTCCGGTCCGATAAAGTATCTTCTCGGAGACAATCCGGCCATGCAGTCAAGGATAAACCATATAATGGAGAGCATGACAACACCGAGACCCACGGCGGCAAGCATCTGCGATTCACTTTCATTTATGGGCGTCGATAATACATATTGTGCGCTGCCGATAAATAATATCAACGCTACAATACTTTTGAACCAAGGCTTAGGATATGAGTTTATCACCTCCCCCCATTTCTTTATGTTCCATAGCAACAGAAGAAAAGTTATCAGACAAACAACGAAAACTTCAGCGAGAGAGGTATTATTCACAGAGCCGATCTCAATACCATTCATCCAAGGAGCCATCATAAAATAACCGGCGACCAAAAGCAGAAGGATATGCGAGAAAAAACACCAGAGAAGATGAAGTTTCATGTTTCTCAGCGGGCTTTGAGCCTCCGGCCCCTTTGCGTAAGCGTTGGCATCATTAAGAATGAGACTAAGCGCTTTGCAATGATAGATTGTTCTCCTTCCCGGCAACACCTTGTGTCTACCATAAATTTCTCTCACTGCAAATCTACCGAGTCGGGCATCCGCTCTGTGCGTGCGTTTCAAATCGCACAGAACCTCAGCTGCTTTGTCTGCGCCTACACACGATTCGAACCGTTTGTAGTCGTGCTTTGCCAGCAAGTACAGCCTATGGCGCCCAACCGCCTCTTCGAGCTGCCTCTTTTCATCCGCAGTATAATTACCCATTCTTTTGTATTTTATACCCATTGCATGTAACCTTTCTTTTAGAAATTTGGCTTAACGAGGGAGCAAACTCTTTTCTGCGTCCCCCTGTCTAGCAAGCAGAAAATATATCGTTTTGCTACGAATGTCAAGAATTTTTTTCACGTTATCTCAAATTGAGCATTTACAAAACGGGCAGGAAGTGATACAATACAGAGCGTCATTTCAACGATGAAGAAGAAGAACACAGCACAGGAAGTAAAGGAAGAGCAGGTTTCTCAAAATGCGACAGCAGAAAGAGAGCTTAAAATTACGCTGAGCACCGAGGCATACAGCAACCTGACACGCCGGGCACTGACACAAGGCTGCACGGTGGAAGAACTGGTAGCGCGAGAAATTGCACAGCTGAGCGCTTCCGGGAGGTGAGTTACTGCTACGCTGCGCGGAGCAATGATTTACCTACTGAAGCTTGCGCAATGCAAGCTTCAATCTCGCTGGTTGCCGATAGGCGACCAATCTCGCTTTTGGAGGAACGCCAAAAATCTCACTGTGCGCCGAGCGCACAATCTCGTTTATACATATAGCAAGATTCCGGACTATGAGCGGTTATCTAATGGATGCTCATTTTTTTCTTTACGGTTGATATGCTTGCGATAAGCATGCGTCGTATAGTACCGGCTTCTTGTCTCAATACTGTTGCTTCCGCCATGAACTCCGGAGATATTTCCTCCATCACAGATAGCCAATATTCAGTTTCGTGACACTCCTTGAGAGCGATACTCATTTTGTGAATAAAATCTTCCGGGCTTTCTGCATAGGTCGCTTCGTGAATATTTGCTCCAATTGATGTACCGGAGCGAGCCATTTGATTTTTCAGAAAAGCTTTTTTCTCTAGCTTGTCGTATAAATGTATAATTTTAATTGCTAATTTTAATGACGCTTGCTGTAGTTTTCCACCTTTTTGCATACTGCTATGCTAACAAATATTCGTAACTATGTCAATCATTTTTCCTCCGCGGAGCGTGCAGTCTCGTTTATACATATAGCGAGATTCCGCCCCGTCGGGCGGAGCGAGATAGAAAGCTAACGCTTTCCGCGAGATTGCGGCTCACGCCGCAGCGACATTGCTCCGCTGCGCGGAGCAATGATTTACCTACTAAAGCTTACGCAATGCAAGCTTCAGTAAATTCTTGACATTCAGCCTCTATCCTGCTAAACTAAATGCACAACGATGGAGGAAGAGCAATCAGAGTTCAAAAAAGAGGTAAAGCAATGGCTAAAGGCGCATGGGCTTGGCTACAGCTGGCTGGCGGAGCAGTGCGGCGTATCGGAGATAACGGTGCGCAACTGGATGAGCCAGAAGAACATACCGACCCTACGGAGGCAGTTGCTGGAGCGTGTGATGGTGCAGCTGCCCGGGTATACGTCGCAAGCGGAGGCACGCGAGGTACCGGGGGTGAGTGTAAATGCGGGTTTCACGCTGACGGTGCAGCTCTCCGGGGAGATTTACACGTGCCTGCTGGCACGCGCCGGAGCGGAGAATACCACAGTGGAGTCATTGGTAGCCAATGCCGTATCTGAGCTGGCAGCACAAAAGGCCGCTCCTATGCTACGCAGCCGCAAGGTGATACTACCGCCCACAACAGATTGACGCCCCCCCCCCGCTGTAATTGACTTTGTACCTTGTAGATTGTAGATTACATATGTATTTACCGCCACACACGCTGCTGGGAAGTTGCGAGCTATGCTGCGTGCTGGGGCGCGGCGGCGGGGGTATAAGCTACTTGGCGTTTGACACGGTATTGCAAAGGCCGGTGGTGTTGAAGGAGCATTTTCCTGCGGGGCTATGCACGCGGCAAAAAGGTAGTGCGGAGGTAGAGGCCTTAGAAGCGGAGTTGTACGAGAAATCGCTGGCGACATTTTGCCGCGAGGCTCGCCTGCAGGCCGACCTGAACCACCCGAATGTGGTGAAAGTGCACGATATTTTCGAGGCATCAGGGACAGCCTACATCATCATGGACTATGCAGAGGGACGCACGCTGTCCAACTGGCTACCGGCACATGCGGCGGATTACCCTGCGGTGCGGAATGTGCTATGCAAGCTGCTGCAAACACTGGACTACCTGCACCACAACCATGTGCTGCACCGGGATGTGAAGCCCTCCAACATCATTGTGCGACCGAATGGCGAACCGCTGCTGCTGGATTTCGGCTCTGCGCACAGTGGGGCTGTATATCGCACGCTCACAGCGGTGGGCTCTCCGGGGTATGCTGCACCGGAGCAATTCAGCCCGCACGGGCGCAGCGGGCCGTGGTCCGACCTGTATGGGCTGGCACAGAGCTTCCTGCAGCTGCTGCCGGAGGATGCGCGGCGACACTACCCGCGTAGTTTCATGGCGCCGCTGTTGCAAGCTGCCCAACCGGAGCCGAAGGTTCGCCCGCAAAGTGCAGCGGCCTGGCTTGTAGCCATGCAGCGCTACCCGCTGAAGCGCGCGCTGTGGATAGCGGCCGGAACCGTGGCAGCGGTGGGTATTATTGCGCTGTTGCCCCTCTCCATACACACAGAAGAGCCTGCGGCGCGACCAATATCCATGGTCTCGGAGCAGGAACTGGACGCCATGCTACAAACGGAGTTCGACCGCTACAGCCGCCAACTGGAGAAGCTGCAGAGAGAATACAGCACACAAAGACCCAAACTCACGCTGGAAGATTTCCAACGCAGGCAAAATATGTACAAGGAGCAGTATCTGCGCCACGTAGAGGATATAAAGCGCAACTACGCTACTAAACAATAACTCACCCCCTCGCACGCTACACACATGCACTCCACCGCAACCCGGCAAAAACGCAGAGCATTTTTCCGCTGTCGGCGTGTGCAGGCTCTGCTTCTCTGTCTTCTCCCGCTGGTGGGGTACTACGCACTGCCTTTCTGTGTGGAGAAGCCGGATATAACCCCGCCGGCGGAGTCCGCGGTGTACGACCGCCGAGGCGAGTTGCTGGGCTACGTGGCGGGGGCGGACGGCTACCGCTGCCAGCCGCTGCGCAAGCTGCCGCAGGAGTTGGCACACGCACTGGTAGCAGCGGAGGATAAACGCTTCTACCACCACGGGGGCATAGATGCCGCGGCCATCCTGCGCGCGCTGTGGCAGAAACTGCGCGGGCGTGGGGGTGGCGGCGCCAGCACTATTTCCATGCAGGTGGCCAAGCTATACAACCCGCCGGCACCTCGCAACATACGCACGAAGATAAAGGAAGCTTTACAAGCGCGCCGGCTGGAGATGAGCCACAGCAAGGAGGAGTTACTGCTGGCCTACCTGAACCGCGCAGACTTCTGCAACCTGTGCCGCGGGGCAGAAACAGCGGCACGTTTCTACTTTGGCAAGGCAGCGGCCGAGCTATGCCCGGCAGAAGCAGCCACGCTGGCCGGTATGGTGAAAGCACCCGCGAGATTGAATCCCCTGCAACACCCGCAGGCTGCTCTGGCACGCCGCAACTATGTGCTTTCCAAGCTCGGGGAAGATACTACGGCTCCGCTCGGTGTGGAGACACATGCTATATCCGCCCCGGCTGCAGCACAGGGAAAAGCCGGCCGGCTCACACTGGACGCTACCTTGCAACGCTGCGTGGCTGCTATAGCCCGGCAGGAGGTGGAAGCACTGCGGCACTGCAATGTATCCCAAGCGGCGGTGCTGGTAGCGGACAATCGCACGGGGGAGGTGCTGGCAGCGCTGCCGGCAGCATGCCCGGAAAGCCCGAGAGGCGGCGCGCTGAATGGGCTGGTCACCCCGCGCTCTGCGGGCAGCACGCTCAAGCCCTTTGTGTATCTTTCCGCCTTCGGGCGTGGGCTATGGCCGGGAAGCATTCTGCCGGATGTACCCACCCTGTACCGCAGTGCAGATGGTGTACAAGCCCCCGGCAACTACAACGACTGCTACCTGGGGCCAATCCCCGTGCGGCGAGCGCTGGCCTGCTCCCAAAACATTCCGGCCATGGAGGTGCTGAATTACCCGGGTGGCGTGGAAAGACTGCTGGAGCTGCTGCACCGCCTGGGCTTTGCCATGCCGGGCAATGCAGCGGAGTACGGCTTGGGGCTCGCCATAGGCAACGGCCACGCAACTCTCACTGAGCTAGTGCAGGCATACAGCACCCTGGCGCGCAACGGAACTCAGATACCGCTGCAATACCGCCTGCCACTCACTCCGCCAAAAGAGCAGCACCTGCTGCCGGCGGCGGATGCCTACCGAATCTCCCACATCCTGGCAGATAGCAGCGCGCGCGCCGCCACTTTCGGCCCTGCTGCCGTGCTGCGATTCCCCTACCCTGTGGCAGCCAAAACCGGCACCTCCTCGAACTTCCGCGACAACTGGTGCTTGGGCTACACGGCAGAGTATACAGTAGGGGTGTGGGTGGGGAATTTCGACAACTCCGCCATGCAAGGTGTCTCCGGTATCACCGGGGCGGCTCCTATCTTCCGCCGCGTAGTGCAAACCCTGCACGAGCAGCGCCCCGCTACCTTCCCCCCGCGCCCGGCAGAAGTGGCAGATGTACGCATCGACATCCGCACCGGCGCCCCTGCCACAGCGGCCACCCCGCCGGAGTGCTGTTGTACCGAGCTGGCCACGGAGGCGGAACTTGCCAAGCTGCCGCCCGGTAAATACGATGCGCAGGGACGCGCCCTGCTGGACTCCCGCTACACGGAGTGGTACTCCCGCAGCGGACTGAACCATCTGTATGCCTTGCAAGAGGCAGAACCAGACGCCGGACGCCGCCCCGCTATCCTGATACCCGCACCGGGCAGCACCGTGGTGCCGGATCCTACCCTGCCACACAAGGGGCTTCTGCTGGAGCTGCACAGCACCCTGCCCCCGGCTACCACAAGCTGGCACAGCGACACTCTGCACATCTTCCAAAGCAATGGCAAGTGGTACGCGCGGCTACGCCCTGGCTCCCACACCCTGCACGCCACCGCTCCCCAGGCTCTGCACGCAGAATCTACCTTCCGCGTAGAGAAGCTTTGAACGAAAAATCGCCGAGCGTTAGCGAGTTTTCACTTCTCTTTCTGCTCGTTCGCCTTGCGGCTCGGCTAAACCTCCGAGCGTTAGCGAGATTTCACTGAGGGCGAACAGCCCGAAGTTTCACCGAGCGTTAGCGAGATTTCTCCGAGCGAAGCGAGATTTCACTTCTCTTTCTGCTCGTTCGCCTTGCGGCTCTCTCGGTGAAATTTCGCCCTTGCGGGCTCAGTGAAATCTTGCCTGCTTCGCAGCCTGCGGTTAAATCTTGTGCGCTGACGCGCACGGCGGTAAAATCTCGTTTTGCGGGCAAAACTCGGTGAGAGCTATTTCTTGGTATAGTATCGCACGTAGTCTATCTCGAACTTCACGGGGTAGTCTTTGGGATCTGCCTTCTCCGGCCAAGTACCCTGCCCGCCGATAGCCGTATTCATGATGATGTAACAAGGTGTGCGCAAGGGGTTGTCGCCGTTCGGGTAATTGGCATCCGCCACATTCACGCGCCCCACCTCTTCGTCATCTATAAGGATGCGCATCACCTCATCATCCCACTCCAACACATAAGTGTGGAACTTCTTGCTGTAGTCCTTTATCTTGCGTGTACGAATCACCTTGTGCTCCTGATTACCGCCATTGCGCCCCCACCGAAAGATGGAATAGCAGGTTTCCGGTTCCTGGGAAATGTGCTCCAGAATATCGATTTCTCCATTTGCCGGCCAGCCGTAATCGTTCACATGCATGGTCCAGATAGCCGGCCACACGCCCTTCCCTTTGGGTATACGCGCACGAAACTCCAGACGCCCCGGTGCCTCAAAGTGTTTCACCCCGCGAGTCGTCACCGAGCCACTGGCAAAGGGCTGTGTCTTTATCTGTTCCATCCATCGTGTAGAACCCTCCTTGTAGGCTGAATTCGGCGTTTCCTCCGCGCGCGAAATGAGCTGCAGCTTGCCGTTCTTCACCCTCACACAATCTTTCGTATAAGTATGTGCCGAACCTTGGTTGCGAACAACCCCCAGCTCGTAGGCCCATTTTTTCGTGTTGAGTCGCGTGCCGTTGAACTCATCGCCCCAGGCATACACCCATCCCCCGGGTAATTCCTGCGGTGCTTTTTTCGGCGCTGCCATCGCCACCGGCATAGCCAGTGCCACCAGTGCTGCAAGTAAGGTTTTCCTCATGACAGGTATTCTAACCTGTTTTCCTCTGTGGGTCGAGCAGAAAATTCATTCCGCCCCCCAATAATTGTTGAGCCAGCCGAATGCTGGGCGGCTACGGGAGATGAAGAACGCCTGCTTCCGGTGGGGGAGGCAGGCGTTCTGAAGCTTTATCGGGAACTCAGGCTCAACGGCTGTAGTTACCGGGATCCTGGGTAATGGTAACATCGTGCGGGTGGCTCTCCTGAAGACCGCCGGCAGTAATACGCACGAAGCGCGCATGCTCGCGAAGCTCATCCAGACTCTTAGCACCCAAATAGCCCATACCGGAGCGCAGACCACCCACTAGCTGGAAGATAACATCTGCCAGCATACCCTTGTAGGGCACGCGAGCCTCCACACCCTCTGCCACCAGCTTACCGCTGCCGTTCTGGCCGTAGCGGTCGCCGGAGCCGGCACGCATGGCACCCAGCGAGCCCATGCCGCGGTATGTCTTGAAATTGCGCCCTTGGTAGTGCACGATGGGGCCGGGGCTTTCCTCGCAGCCGGCAAGCATACCACCCATCATGATGAGGTCGGCACCGGCGGCAAGAGCCTTCACCGCATCGCCGGAGTAGCGGATACCGCCATCGGCTATCACAGTCACACCTGCGGGGCGTGCTACTGTAGCCACCTCTTGGATGGCTGTGAACTGCGGCATACCCACACCGGAGATGATACGCGTGGTGCAAATAGAACCGGGTCCCACACCTACCTTGATAGCGCTGGCACCGGCAGAAATGAGGTCGCGGGCACCATCTTGGGTCACCACGTTACCGGCCACAACAGGTTTGCCCAACTCGCGCAGTTTCTCGATGACATGCAGCACGCGGCTGGTGTGGCCGGTAGCAGCATCGATAAAGAGAGCATCCGCACCGGCATCCACCACGGCCTGTGCGCGAGCCATGAACTCCGGACCCGGACCCACAGCAGCGCCGCAGCGCAGACGCCCCAGCTCATCCTTAGTGGACTCTTGGAAAGCCTCGCGCTTGCGGATATCCGTATCGGTGATAAGGCCTACAAGGCAGCCGGCCTCATCCACGAGAGGCAGCTTCTCAATGCGGTTGGAATAGAGAATCTTGCGAGCTTCATCCTGTGTAGTGGAGGGGGTACCGGTGATAAGGCGGCTCATGGGGGTCATGACATCTGCCACGGTGAGCTTATCGAGGTCGTGGCCATCCACCACTCGCATATCGCGCCCGGTGATGATACCCACCAGCAGGTTACCCTCTGCCACCACAGGAAGGCCGGAGAAACCGTGCTCCAGCATGATTCCTTTCACGCGGCTCAAGCTCATGTCGCTTGTCACGGTGAGTGGCTTGGTGATAACGGCGTTCTCGAAACGCTTGACCTTGGCCACCATAGCCGCCTGGTCGTCTATGCGGTTGTTGCGGTGTATGACACCCAAACCACCTTCGCGAGCCATAGCAATGGCCATGTCTACCTCCGTCACCGTATCCATGGGCGCAGAGAGGATGGGCAGGCGGAGCGGGAAACCCGCGCAAAGTTGAGAAGAGGGGTCGGCCTCGCCGGGAAGAATGGTGCTCAGGCACGGAAGCAGGAGCACGTCGTCAAATGTAAGTCCAAGCTGAATTTCTGCCATAGCGGAGGATATAACGCCGCGCGCTCATTTGCAAGTCTAATCTGACAAATTCGTGCTTTTTTTTGCAATTTTTTTCAAAATCCGGCCATCTGTACGTCATTTTGGGGTACAGAGGCTCGTGCAACGGTTGACGCGCGCGTTGTTTTCGTGTAGACTAGGGGCATGACGACAAAGGGTACCAAGGGAACAAAGAAGGCAAAAACTGAGACCGTGTACATGGCTCCGGCCAAGATAAACCTCTCTCTACGCGTGCTCAGCAAACGCGAGGACGGCTACCACAATGTGGACATCCTCATGGCTAAGCTGGACTTGGCAGATACTTTGAGCTTCCACAACTCACGCTCCACAACCCTGGTGTGTGACACCCCCGGTGTACCGACAGACGAGAGCAACTTGGTGCTCCGCGCCGCCCGTAAGTTCGAGGAGGCATACGGGCGCAGCACTCGCCAAAAAATAACCCTCACCAAGAACATCCCACACGGCGCCGGACTCGGCGGAGGCTCCGCAGATGCCGCTATCACCCTGCGTGCCCTCAACGACATCTTGGGCACAGGCTACACAGCAGAAGAGCTGCATGCCATGGCAGCCACTCTGGGAAGCGATGTAAACTTCTTTCTGGAGCCGGTCATCAGCCGCTGCACAGGACGCGGCGAGATAGTGACGCCCGTGCCCGAGCTGGCCGGCTGGTCCAGCCCCATCGTACTGCTTAAACCGCAGTTTGCCGTCTCCACCCCAAGCGCCTACAAGCTGCTGCACGGGGCACACCGCATCAAGGGCGTTACCTATAACCCGCAACAGGTAGACGACATCAAACTGGTCAACGAGCTGGAGCGCGCCGTATTCACCAAATTCCCTGTGCTGGGCTTCACGAAAATGTGGATGCTCGCCCAGCCCGGCGTACGCGCCGCCCTCATGTGCGGCAGCGGCTCCACACTCTTTGCACTCACCGAAACACCGGAACAAGCGCAAGCCCTTGCGGAAGCCGCACGCGAAGAGATAGACCCCACACTCTGGAGCTACTGCGGATATGTAAACCCGCAAGAGAATTGACGATTGACTATTGACAATTGACAAATATGAATTCGGGAGATTTGAAAACGCGCACACGTGACTTTGCTGTGCGGGTTATCGCCCTTTCTCAGTACTTAGAAAAGAAAAAAAGTTGCTCTCCCAAAGCCATAGCAGCACAAATTGTACGCTGCGGAACCTCTATTGGAGCAAACTATCGTGCAGCCTGTCTCGCTAAAAGCCCTCGCGACTTTATCAACAAAATGAAAATATGCGAGGAAGAGACAGATGAAACGCTTTACTGGTTGGACTTAATCCTGCAAAGTAATATTCTCTCATATAGCAGACTCACCGAGCTTATTGACGAGGCCAATCAACTAAAAGCCATCATCATCGCTTCGATTAAAACGAGTAGAAAATCCCTCCAAAACAACCTCTGAGCCTCCCTCACCTCCTTTTCGAATGGCATATCAATAACAATTCGTCATTCGTCATTCGTCATTCGTCATTCGTCATTCGTCATTCGTCATTCGTCATTCGTCATTCGTCATTCGTCATTCGTCATGCGTGTCCTCTCCATCGACCCGGCTATTCGCAACACAGGCTTTGCTGTGCTGGAAGGCGACCACCGCCGGGCAGTAGCGCTGGAATACGGCACACTCTCGCTGCCGCAGAAGCTGCCGCAAAGCCGCTGCCTGCTGGCCATACATGAAAAAGTGTGCTCCCTCATCGAGCAATGGCAACCGGAGGAGCTGGCCATCGAAGCCATCATCTACGTGCAATCGCACCGCACCGCCATCACCATGGGCTCCGCACGCGCTGCCACCGTATTAGCAGCCGCTCGCTATGACCTGCCCATCATGGAATATCCTCCCAGCTGCGTCAAACTCGCTACCGTAGGCCGCGGCGCCGCCGGCAAGCAACAAGTCGCATTCATGATGCGAGCCATGCTCCAACTCACCGAAACGCCGGCCCCGGATGCGGCAGATGCCCTCGCTATCGGCTTTTCACACCTCGCCGCCTCTGACCCTCTCAAAGCCCATCTCTTCCGAGATAGAAAGTTTCTTTAATTCCTCCCCCCAACCGCCCGCGCAAGCGGGCGATTTAACCCGTGCCGCAGGCACGGATATCACTGTGTCAACGGCACAATTTCACCTGCGCAACGCGCAGATATAACCGCCCACTCCGGTGGGCGATTTCCCCCACTCCCCCGCGCGCGCAGCGCGCCTAACTCCCCTACTTCGTATGTCGGAATTCGACTTTCGTACGCTTGAATGATGAAGGCCGCAAACCTATTCGGTCTGCGGCCTTCATGAATCCTGGCAGCTATCTACTCTCGCGGGACCTATCGTCCGACTACCATCGACGTGCTGATGTTTCACTTCCGGGTTCGGAATGGGACCG
>JAZNTO010000066.1:0-3518 GCA_045591805.1 Akkermansia sp.
CAGCCGCCGGGCTGGCCGCCGCTATGGGAGGCACCAATGCGCAGATCGAAAATGCCGCAGAGATTGCCATGGAGCACAATCTGGGGCTTACCTGCGACCCCATTTGCGGGCTGGTGCAGGTGCCTTGCATCGAGCGCAACGCCATCGGCGCCGTAAAGGCGGTGAACGCCACTCGCCTGGCTCTGCGGGGCGATGGCTCGCACTATGTGAGCCTGGATAGCGTGATCGCCACCATGTACGAAACAGGCCGCAATCTGCACAGTGCCTACAAGGAAACAGCCTTGGGCGGGCTGGCAACCCATGCGCTTACCTGCTGATGCTGCGCGTTTTGTCGGTGTTGTTTCTTTGTCTGAGTCCGCTTCTGCCTGCGGCAGAAGTTGCGCCGCTTGAGGTGCCTGCGGACTCGGGGCTGAAGCTCAGCCATGTCGCGCAACAACTGGCCGCCTGTCCGGAAACAGCCGAGGGGCTGCGGCAGCGCCTCGGTATCATCCTGCACGAGCTGAGGCGAAACCCTTTCGCATACGATACCGATAACCTGCCCTCACCGCGTCTCGAGCTGATTCCGGTCACCGTCTGCTCCGGTTCCGTGCACCATCTGGGTGGTACGCAGTGGGCTGCAAGCGCGACGCAGGTGAGTTTCCGCATGAACTTTTTCACTGCGGCTCTTCCGGTTGCCACGGATGAGGCGAGCCGACTGCAGCGTGAGCTCATTCTGGTGGATACTCTGGTGCACGAGCTGGCACACTGTTACTTCTTTGCCCGCTACCCCAAGCTCGCCAAGACAGAGTCGGAAGCCGCCCTGACTATCTGCGAGGGATACGCCATCCACGTGGCACGCCTCTTCATGCAGCGACATTATTTCCCCCGGCACCCGAATACCGGCAGTTTCTACGAAAACACTTTCCTGAGCCCCGCGTATCGCCGCTATTACCGCAACTTTCTCAAATCGTACCTTAAAGATGGGCTGTTGCAGTGGCAGCTTATTGATGCGCAGGAGCTGCGTGTTGCGCCGCCCGGCTATATCCTGCGCAGCCGCTTGCAGGTGGGAAATTAGTTAAAAAAAAGCAACTATTGCTTGACGTAAGTCTCTCTGCCTGCTAGAATAGCCGCATGGACACCGTGTGGATAAAGCTTATTGTAAAAGTCGGACTTGTTCTGGCCGGGTTGGCTCTGTGTTTTTTGTGGTATCACATAAAGTTTTCGTTGATTGGGCGCAGGATAACCGGCGCCATCGAGCGTAATGATGTGGCGGGACTTCGTATACTGCTGCAGCGCTACCGCAAATACCTGGTGGAGGATGACTGCGACGTGCTGGTGGCTTTCCTGATGGTGGCGGCCATGAACGACAGCGCTGCGTGCATGAAGGAATTGCTGGCGCTGGGCGATGCGGCTCAGATGCAGAAAAAAGCGATGGAGGATGAGGAAGCGGAGCTGCTGAACCTCTGTGTGCAGCACGGTTCTCCGGAAGTGTTGCGGGAGATGCTGGCTGCCGGTATGAAGGCGGAGGTGGAGACCGAATCTCCCTGGCTGCGTTGCTTCGTGTATGGCTCGGTGGAGAAAGCTCGTGTGCTGGCAGAGTTCGGTGCGGATAAGGTGACAGAAGAGCAGATGGAGGAGGAGCATGGCAATACTCCCCTGCATGCCGTGGTGTATGGCTGGTTTTATGACCCCAAGTCCTCCGGTGTCATGCTGGATTATCTCTTGAACGAATACGGGGCGGATGTGAATGCCTGCACACCTTCCGGCAACACGCCGCTGGATCTCGCCTGTTCTGAAACGCAGGTGGGCTACGAGGGGAACGATGAACTGCGCCGCAAGCTCACGGAGGCCGGTGCTGTGCGTGGGCGCAGCCTGCGTGTCCCTGAGCCGGAGTACAGCGGACGCGTCTTTGTGCAGGGCGAGCTGCCGGAGCTTTCGGCCATGGCCGGTGCGCTGCCGCAGGGCGTTACGATGGTCGGGCATGATGAGCCCTGGGACAAGGAGAAGCTTTCCGCTCTGCTGGAGGAGGGCTCCATCAAAAGCGAGGTGTCAGAGCGCATGCTTTCCCACACGCACTATGTGGAAGTGACGGCCCGCGGAAACAAAGGCGAAGACCCCATAAGCGTTGCCGAGCGCGCCCTCCTGGTGCTGCGCATGCTCGAAACCATGCCGGATGTGGTGGGTGTGCAGCTGGAGTATGCCGTGGGGGGAGCATTCCGGAGCGAAGATGAAACGCTGTACCCCTACGACCTGGTCGGGGTGGCGCTCGGGCGCACGGATGAGGATGCGTACCTGCTGGCCACGCGCGGCATGGAAGTCTACGGCTTACCGGAGGTGGAGCTGGAAATGCCGGAGGAGGTGTTTGAAAGCGGCAAGCTTTCCCCCTTTGCACCGCTGGCGGATGTGCTCCTCCAGCTCATGCGGGGTACCGCTGCCATCGAGCCCGGGCATACCATGACCCTCTGCAACCTTTTCTCGGAGGTGGAATGGGACCGGCATCTGACTACAGGGAACCTTGGCTACCGCATCCTGATGTCGGATGAGGCCACGCCCGAGCACTTGCTCCAACCGGCGGAATAAGGATTTTCCGCTTTTTTCGGAAAAAGATTGAACGAAACGCCTCCGGGCGGTGTCTTACCTACATCAGCCGCCGGCGGTCTCCGTGAAGGAGAGAGCGCGAGGGATCGCATACTACGGGCGGCTGAGTTTCATAAGGTAGTAAGTTGGGTGCCCATTCGTGTTGCGACGCGGATGGGCGCTCTGCTGCTTTCGGCGGGGGAGAAATTGTTGAAATTTGGTTTTTTTGGAGGGTCGGAATGCCGATTATTGCTTTACAAACGGGTATTTTGTGGTAAGATAAAGGCGCATGAACACGGAAATTCTTCAGAAAGCGGCCAACGAGGCCAAGGGTCTTGCTATAGATGCTATTTTCGACAAGGCATCGGGTCACATGGGGCTTCCCATCGGCTGTGCAGAAATCGGTGCTGTCTTGTATGGCGAGCTGCTGAATGTGAACCCCGCTGAGCCGCGCTGGCTGAACCGCGACCGCTTTGTGCTTTCCGGCGGCCATGGCTCCATGTTCCTGTATGGCTGGCTGCATCTGAGCGGCTTCGGCGTGAGCATGGACGATGTAAAGGCATTCCGCGCCAAGGGCTCCAACACCCCCGGGCACCCGGAATACGGCTGCTGCCCCGGTGTGGAGTGCACCACAGGTCCGCTGGGGCAGGGTATTGCCAATGCTGTGGGCTTTGCTATTTCCGCGAAACATGCCGCAGCTCGTTATAATACCCCCGAGCACGAAATCTTTAACCAAAATGTCTATTGCCTGGCGGGCGATGGGTGTATCGAGGAGGGTATCTCCCGCGAGGCGGCTGCCATTGCCGGCTGCCTGAAGCTGGACAATCTCATCCTTATATACGATGCGAACGGCATCACCCTTGATGCCCCCATCGAGAAAACTCAGGTGGACGATGTGGCCGCCTGCTTCACCGCTCAGGGCTGGGATGCCGTCACCATAGACGGCCACGACATGCAGCAGG
>JAZNTO010000067.1:0-7439 GCA_045591805.1 Akkermansia sp.
GTGCAGGAAGCGTTGGACACGATGTTGTGCTTGTCAGCATCGTACTCGTCATCGTTGATGCCGATGCAGAAAGTCAGGTCGGGGTTCTTGGCGGGAGCGGAGATGAGAACCTTCTTGGCACCGGCCTTGATGTGACCCTCAGCCTTCTCGCGAGCGGTGAAGAGACCGGTGGACTCGAGCACCACGTCTACACCCCGCTCAGCCCAGGGAAGCTGATCCGGACCCAGCATGCCGCCAACGATCTTGATGGCGTGGCCGTTCACAACGAGGTTGTCGCCATCGATCTCGATGGTGCCGTTGAACTTGCCCTGCGTGGAGTCGTACTTGAGCAGGTGAGCGGTAGTAGCAATGGGGGTAAGGTCGTGGATGGCAACAACCTTCTCAAGCTCGGTCTGGGACATGGCGCGAAGCACGTTGCGACCGATGCGACCGAAACCGTTAATAGCGTATTTAGCCATAATAGTAAGGATATATTCTATAAGTTGATTGTTTCCCGCTAAGCCACCCGGCCCAGCAAGGCATGTGCGTATTCTACCCCCGCAGAGCCTCGGAGTCAACACAAATTTCGCGCAGTTATCCGAAAAATCGTGTCAAGCCCCCTCTTTTCGCCCCTTTCTGTGACAGCAAGCGCCATCTTGGCTTGACACCCTGCACGCCTTGTGGCATCATTCCACCAGCTTACGCCGCATGGCTCCGTCGTTCAATGGATAGGACAAAGGTTTCCGGTACCTTCGATGTGGGTTCGATTCCCGCCGGGGCTACTCCCAAAACGCTCATTTTCCTTAAAGAAAGTGGGCGTTTTCTGCATGTTAGGTCTAACTTCGCTTGCTTTTTTTACAGTTTGCAGTACAGCAGCCAGACACGGTTCTGCGAGGGAGAGAACCACATGCTCATACGCCGTGCATCGAGTCTGCGATTGCTCACCAGGCGGGCATCTGCGGGTTTTGACCACCATATTGGGGGCTTCATGTGCGAGAGGCTCCCCGGCGACGATGCCGCCACAGCCTGTCCGCCTAGGGTGCCCACCCATAGCCGGAGCTGAGTCTCGCTACCGGGTGGCACATCGAAACGCCAAGCCCACTCTCCCACCTGCCAGTGGGCATATTGCGCGGCATAGATACGATGAGCAAATGGCGGCAGTGCCTCCTGCTCTGCCTCGGAGAGTTGTCTGTATGCCATGGGTACTTGCGGCGCGTTTTCGGACTCCCCCGGCGCACCAAGCCACCGCATACATGCGGCTACAAGCAGAAGCAAAGGCACGGCGACAGGGACAATGCGCAGCGCTCTCATCCTGAGTGATAACGGGCTATGATTTTTCCACTCTCCGGGCATACCAAGTTGAGCAAAATGCCATTTTTGGGACTCTCAGAGCACATTATTACTCCACTGCGGTGCCGGCTGAGGCTCGGCGAGGCCGCAAATGCGGTCTATCATGCGGTCCCAATACTCCTGCCCCTGCTCAATGTCTATCTGAATACGCAGGAAGTAAATAGGCACCTCCATCTCCCCGGGTTTCAGGAAGCGCACGGCATCTTTCTCCGTGGTCACGATGAGATCCATGGCGCGGTCTGCACAGCGCTCCACAAAGGTTTCCAAATCGGCCTGGTCGAACCAGTAGTGATCCGGGTAGCGGCGTCGGATTTCCACATGCGCACCAAGGCCTTCCACCAGCCCCTCGAAGCTCTCCGGGCGTGCGATACCACTCATACAGGCCACGTATTTATCTTTCAGGAAAGAGAGCGGCTTACGCTCACCGGTAAAGATATTCTCCAAATAAGAAGGGCCGTGATTGGTGACGATGATGTCCGCCACTTTGTTGTACTTGCGGATGGTGGAAATGAGCTCCCCTTGGGGTTTACCACCGCTCTTGGTCAGGATAATATAGCTTGCCCGCGCAAGACTGGTGCGTGGCTCGCGCATGGTACCGCGCGGAAGCAGCGAGCCGGTGCCGAAGGGAAACCCGCAGTCCACCAGCACGATATCTATCTCGTGCTTGAGCTTGAGGTACTGCATACCATCGTCCAGTATAAGGGTGTTGCGCCCCAGCTGTTCGATGGCGAAGATGCCGGATTTCACGCGATCTTTGTCCACCAGCACGGCCACGCCATCCAAATTTCGCGCGAGCATGAAAGGCTCATCGCCGGCATGCAGCGGCCCCAAGTAGCGGGTCACGCCATCGCTGGCTATCTTGGGCAGATTTTTCACCGGCTTACCCTCCGCATCCGTCCACTGCTGAGGCTCGTCCAAATCCTCGCTCTTGTAGCCACGGGTCAGAATCGCGCATTTACGCCCCCGCGCGGCGAGCGTGCGGGAGAGCAGCTCTACCACGGGCGTCTTGCCGGTACCACCGGCTGTTATATTGCCCACGCTCACCACAAATGTGCCAAGGTAATGCACAGTCTTGAGCCTACGGCGGAAGAGAAATAAACGGGTCTTAATCAGGATATAAAAGAAAAAACTAGCAAAGCGAAGCACGCACTTGAGCAGCCACGCCCTAAAGCCACGCGCCCGCCCGAACACCACTTCGGTGCCCCACTCCGCAAACTCATCCATGCGCGACTTCATGCCCTACATTCTACACCTCGCCCCGCCCTATGTCAACAGAGAAGATGCGGAAAAACTAAAAATCGGTTTGGGAGTGTGTGAGCAGCGGAATACAGTTTGTCTTGACTAAAACGGAAAGAGCGTGTTAGCATACCAACGGCATGGACGCAGATACGAAAAAAGCACTGGCCGCCGGTTCCTCCGTATTATGGAGCGCACTGCTCACCGTCATGAAGTTCGTGGTAGGCATCGTGACCGGCTCGCTGGGTATACTCTCCGAAGCTCTGCACAGCGCGCTGGATATGCTGGCGGCACTTGGTACATACTTTGCGGTGAAAGTGGCGGCGCGCCCGGCAGATGCCGAGCACCCGTACGGGCTCGGACGTATCGAGAGCCTCACAGCGCTGGCTGAGACCCTGCTGCTGCTTATCACGGCGGGCTGGGTGATTATGGAAGCGGTAGAACGCCTGACAAGCGAGAACCCGGAAGCGCTGCAAGTGGAAACCAATGTCTGGGCGTTCGTGGTCATTATCGTCTCTCTGGTGGTGGACATCAACCGCGCGGCCATGCTCCGGCGCGTGGCAAAGGAGACAAAAAGCGATGCACTGGAGGCGGATGCCGCGCATTTTGCCTCCGACATTTGGAGCAGTGCGGCCGTGTTGCTGGGTATCAGCGGTGCGGCTGTAGCGCACCTCACCTTGGAGGGCAGCTGGTTGCACTGGTTGTTGCTGCGGGCAGACGTGCTGGCCTCGCTCGCAGTGGCGGCGCTCATCCTGCATATTTGTTGGGAGTTGGGGTGTAAGGCCTGCAACAATCTCATGGACAAGACGGACGGTGAAGCTGCCCGCGCCGTACGCGCCCTCATGTCTGAACGCATGCCCGCCTACCCTCTGCAGAAGCTGCGCGTGCGCGAGGTGGGCAACAAAGCCTACATCGAGCTGGTGGTGGCAGTGCCCCGCGAGCTGCATGTAGACACTGCGCACGACATAGCGGAGGCTATAGAGGAGCTCATAGCCAAGGCTCTGCCCGGGGCAGAAACAGCCGTACACATGCACCCCACGGAGGCTGAGCCGGACTCGCACGAAATGCTCGTACGCCGCATAGCGCTGACACACCGTTTCGGGGTGCACGGGCTCGTGCTCATGCAGGCCGAGCAGGGTTACACCGTTTTTGCAGACTTAGAGTTGCCCGGCGGGGCTTCGCTGGACAGCTGGCATATAGCCATACAGGCCTTCCGCAAAGAAGTACGCCTGCGGCTGGGTGCCGCCCGTGTGGAGGTGCATGTGGAGCCCGACCTGCGCGAAATTCCTGCCTACCCCACCCCGGTGCCGGAAAACTGGGAGCAGCTCGTACGCAAAGCGATGATAAGCAGCGGTGCCCCCCTGCCCACCGCCATAACCCTCTGCACGCATGGCGAGCAGCGTTTCTGCATCATTTCCATACCGCAGGAGGGCGCACTCTCCGTGCAGGAGAGCCACGAGCGGCTCAGCGGCATCAACCGCAAACTCCGCGAAGCCCTGCCCCCGGTGGCCAGAATTATCGTGGTGTATGAATAAGCGGGGCAAAGCATCCGCTCCGGATTTTTATCGGGCAGACACGCTTTGCGCTTGATATAGCGTACAAAAACTGCTACACTCTACGCCGTGAAGGTTATTGTTGTAACAGGTGGCATTGCGTCGGGCAAGTCTACGCTTGTGAGTATGCTGCAGGAGCTTGGCGGTAAAGGCCTGATGGTCTTTGACTGCGACAAGGCTGTGGAAGAATTGCAGAAGAGTGGCAAACTCTCCCGGGATCTCGTGACGGCGTTCGGCGTGGATGCATTGGATGCAGAGGGCGCCGTGAACAAAGAAAAGCTGCGCGCCATCGTGCAAAACGACCCGGCCGGTCGGCAGAAACTCAACGAAATCGTGCACCCCAAGGTGGCTCAGATGTGCTTGGCCGCGCAAGTGGAAGCACGCCGCAGCGAGCTGGTGCACACCTTCTTGGTAGATATCCCCCTGTACTTTGAAAGCCCGGTGGATTTCGGAGCAGACCGCGTGTGCCTGGTGGCGGTAAGCCCTGAGACTCAGATTAAGCGTATGGCCGCGCGGGATGGCTTCGACCAAGCCACGGCAGAGGCCATGATAGCTGCCCAGATGCCCACACAGGAGAAGATAGAAAAAGCCGGTACCGTGTTCTGGAACGAAGGCAGCTTGGAAATGCTGCGAGCCCAGGTAAAATACTTCTTCGACTCCGAGCTGGCCAAGGTGGCCGAGGTGGTGAATCAGCGGGCTAAGGTAGTGAATATGAATGAGCTTCGCACCACACCCCTGAACGATTTGCGCAAGCTCGCAGAAGCCAACATCAAAAAAGGCGCTACGGGCAAAACACGCCATGAGCTCGTGCAGGAACTCTGCCGCACTTTCGCCAAACTTGGCAACCAAGTGTATGTGTCCGGCGTGCTGGATGCCGCCGGCAACGGCCCCGCCTTGCTCCGCGACGAGCAACGCAGCTACCGCCACGAGACAGACGACGTGGTCATACCGACCGAGCTGGTGAAACGCCATGGTCTGCGCCCCGGCAATAAGCTGACAGTACGCCTCTCCCAAGACCAGAGCGCCAAGGCAGGCAAGCCCCTGCGCGCCGGCGAGGTGCTGCAGGTAGAAGGCACCCCTGCCGCAGAATACAACGCACCCAAGGAGTTCGACAAGCTCACCCCGCTCTTCCCACGCGAGCGCATTATCTTGGAGAACCCGAATCTCAAGCTTGCATCCATGCGAGTGCTGGACCTCATCACCCCTGTGGGCATGGGGCAGCGCGCCTTGGTGGTGGCTCCGCCCCGTGGCGGCAAGACCGTGCTGCTCAAAAGCATGGCAAAATCCATACGTGCGAACTACCCGGAGGCAGAGCTGCTGATACTGCTACTGGATGAGCGCCCGGAAGAGGTTACGGATTTCGAGGAAACGGTGGATGCGCCGGTGCTGGCCTCCACGTTCGATGAACCCTCCCTGCGCCATGCCCAGCTCAGCGACATGGTGTTGGAGCGCGCCCGCCGCCTCGTAGAACAGGGGAAGGATGTCATCATCATGCTCGACTCGCTCACCCGCCTGGCTCGTGGCTACAATGCGAACCAGAGCGGCGGTCGCATCATGTCCGGCGGCCTTGGCTCCAATGCGCTGGAGAAGCCCCGCAAATTCTTCGGAGCCGCGCGCAACGTGGAAGAAGGCGGCAGCCTCACCATCATCGCCACTTGCTTAGTGGACACGGAATCCCGTATGGACGAAATCATTTTCGAGGAGTTCAAAGGCACCGGCAACATGGAGATTCGCCTCGACCGCGAGCTGGCAGAGCGCCGCATGTACCCGGCCATCTCCCTGCCCCAGAGCGGCACGCGAAACGACGACCGCCTCTACCACCCGGAGGAGTTCACCCGCATTCAACAGCTGCGCCGCCAGCTGGCCGCGCATCCCGGCTGGGAAGCGTTGGAGCTGCTGCTGCGCAATATCCGCCGCACTCAGAACAATGCCGAGCTGCTTATCAGCGGGCTAGTGGACAAAAAATAAATATCGCCGACCAATTTCCGACCGCCTCTGTCACGCAGAGGCGGTTTTTTGTGTTCAAAATCCGCAATAACACATTTTTTGAAAAATTGGGACTTGCAAGAAAACAAAAAAGTGCTAGAATAGACACAGAGCCGTTACAGGGCTTGTCAATTCACCATCACTATTACTCACCATGTCACTCGAAACATTCTTCAATCCGAAGAGCATCGCAGTAGTCGGCGTTTCCGCCGACCCCACCAAGCTGGGCGCCGTTGTATTCAACAACATCATCTCCGCAGATTACAAGGGCAATCTCTACGGCGTGAACCCCAAGATGGCAGGTCAGGAGCTTTGCGGCAAGCCCTGCTATGCAAGCGTTGACACCCTGCCCGAGCCCATGGATCTCGTGGTTATCCTCGTTCCCGCTCGCTTCACGGAGGGCGTCATCGATGCCTGCATCGCCAACGGCACCAAGAACATCTCCATCATCACCGCCGGCTTCGCAGAAGTGGGTGAGAAGGAGCTCGAGAAGCGCATTGCTCAGAAGTGCCTGGACAACGGCATCAACCTCCTCGGCCCGAACTGCCTCGGCCACATCTCCACCTTCGACTGCGTGAATGCCTCTTTCGCAGACGGTTTCCCCGGCAAGGGCAATGTCGCCTTCATCTCCCAGTCCGGTGCATACTGCTCCGCTATCATGGACTGGGCAGCCGGCAAGGGTATCGGCTTCTCCCACTTCATCTCCATCGGCAACAAGGCCGTGATGGGCGAGGACGCCCTGCTCGCCGCCCTGAAGGACGACCCCAACACCAACGCTTTCGTGTTCTACCTGGAGTCCCTGAAGAATGGCAAAGAGTTCCTCAAGGTTATTAAGGAAGTTTCCGACACCAAGCCCTGCGTTATCATGGAGCCGGGCAAGAGCGCCAAGGCTCAGGCCGCCTCTCTTTCCCACACCGGCTCACTGGCTCCGAACTACCGCGTGCTGGAGATGGCTCTGCAGGGTGCCGGTGCCATCCAGGCATACAACGACCGCGAGCTCTTCGGCCTGCTGGAGGTGCTGCAGTACTGCAACCACAACCAGTTCGACGGCCAGGTTGCCGTGCTGACCAACGCCGGTGGTGTGGGTGTGCTTACCTCTGACCTCTGCGAGGAAGCCGGTCTGGACCTGGCTCGCCCCAGCGAGAAGACCATCGAGGCTCTGCGCGCCGTACTTACCCCCGAGGCCTCCCTCGGCAACCCCATCGACGTAGTGGGCGACGCCAAGGCCGACCGCTACGAGGCTGCCCTCAAGGTGCTCTGCGAGAGCGGCGAGTACAAGAACATCCTCGTTCTGCTGACTCCCCAGCGCGTGACCGAGTGCCCCGAGACCGCACA
>JAZNTO010000068.1:0-5483 GCA_045591805.1 Akkermansia sp.
GAAAGCCGGCTTTGCCGGAAAAATCAAAACTAACAAATAGAAAACAATACTATGAGCTACAAGAAACCCGAAGTCGTTGCCTCCAGTGAGGCTACTCAGTCCTATGTCGCCGGTTGCCCGACGAATAAAGTTCGGTTCACCTCATGCTCCACCTGCAATACGGAATGCATGTGCGGGCCGCTGAAGTAAAAGGTACCGTAAAACCCGGCAGGCGGGGAGATTCTCCCCGCCTGCTGCTTTCACTGCCCACTCCGCTACACGATTGACATGGACGCCAGCAACAAATCTGTATGAAATTTTCATTAAATGAACACACCTATCTTCGACATGCGGGGGATGAGACGCTGCTTTGGAACAAGCGTACCTATGCATGCCACATTCTGAAAGATGCTCAGGGCTTTTTGAACCCCATAGAGCAAGGGGAAACAAAGGAGATTGCGGAGATTATAGCCGAGGTGGCACAGCTGTATGCCCTGACTCCTCAGGAGGTGGCAGAGGATGTGCAAGCTTTCTACGCAGAGCTGGCAGCCGCAACTTTTCTGAATAGTGACAGCGAGCAGCGCTCTGCCGCTCCGACCATGACAGAGCAGAAAGACGCCTCGCCCGCTCTTTCTATAGAGCTTGCAGAAAAGGAAGAGCAGCCCTTTCCCGTGGGCACCTTTTACGAGCGCCATGCTCTACCCTCTTCCCTGCATATCGATTTGACAAATGCCTGCACAGAGCGCTGCATACACTGCTACATTGCGGATTACAAGCCACGTTTTCTGCCCTTGGAGTTGGGGCAGCGCGTGCTGCGTGAGTTTCGCGAAGCCGGGGGGCTGACGGTCATGTTCTCCGGTGGGGAGTGCATGCTGCACCCGCAGTTTCGGGATTTTGTCCGCTATGCCAAGGGGCTGAATCTGAACTTTATCGTGTTATCGAACCTGACGCGCTGTGATGCGGAGATGGTGGCATTTCTGGCAGAGGTACAGCCTCAGTTTGTGAACGTGTCTCTCTACAGCATGAAAGCGGAGGAGCACGACAAAATCACCACCATCCCCGGCTCATGGCAAAAGACCATGCGTGCTATTCTGGCGCTGGAAGCGGCAGGAGTGGCCGTGCGTCTGGCATCTCCCATCATGCAGGCGAATCGCCATGCCCTGCCGGAGCTGCTGGAGTTTGCCAAGGCTCACCGCATGCACCTGATACCGGATTGCGATATCTTCGGCCAGGTGGACCATGATTGCTCGAATCAAAGCTGCGCCCTTTCTCCGGAAGAAACAGAGTGTGTTTGGTGCGAGCACCGAGATTTATTCTACAAAGCCCCGGCTTCCCCCGAGCGCTGCGCTCCTGAGGCCAAGGTGTGCGACATCGGCAAGCAGAGCATCAATCTCAATGCCGAGGGTATTTACTATCCCTGCGACGGCTGCCACGGCATTGTGCTGGGCAATGCTTATAAGCAAAGCTTTGCCGAGGTGTGGAACGGTGAGAAAATCCAAACACTGCGGGCATTGCGAAATAAGGATTTCGGTGAGTGTGCCCATTGTGAAAACCGCCCTTGGTGCAAGGTGTGCCCTACCCGTAATTTTAACGAAACAGCCGATATGTTCACCCATACCGAGGCTCGCTGCCGAGCCGCACAGATAAGGCGAAAACTTTTCAGCAACAACTAACATTCTTTTCCCCATGCTTCTTCGACTCTCTAACCAGACATTTAAGCGTCAATTCGGCCCGTTTACTTATTTCTTTCACCGCCTCAATGCCAGCGACCGCGTGTTTCGCGATGCGGCGGTGTTCTGCGAAAAACTGACGCGTGTTCCCACGGAGAAATCCGAGATGGTAGATTATATCCTCTCTATTTATACGGATGACGATAAAGAGGAAATTTGCCGGGATTTCGATGAATTTGTGACCATGCTTGTGCAGGAGGGCTATCTGCTTGCCGGGGATACGCCCGAGGCTCTGGATGCACAGGAGCAGCGGTTCACCTACAATGTGGAAAAGCCCAAGACCATTGCTCAGTATGAGCGCCGGCAAACTGCTGATGGGGGATTTTCCAAAATATCGCAGGATGTGCTGGGTGAGTATTTCCGCGAGAACCCAACGCTGTTCTCTCTGCACATGGATATCACGCAAAACTGCACGGAACGCTGCCGCCATTGCTATATTCCGGCGTACAACCCGCTGTATCTTTCGTATGAGAAGATTTGCGAGGTGCTGGATGAGTTCCGTGCCATGGGCGGGCTGAGCATCACCCTTTCCGGCGGTGAATGTATGATGCACAAGGATTTCACCCGCATTGTGCAGGCAATACGCGAGCGGGATTGCACGGTGGGCGTACTCTCCAACCTGACGGTTTGCACGGACGAGAAAATCCGAGTCCTTCGCGAGGCGGATGCCACGGTGCAGGTATCGCTCTACAGCATGGTGCCGGAGATACACGATACCGTCACCTGCCTGAAAGGCTCATGGAAGCGCACGGTGGATGCCATCATCCGCCTGCGTGCGGCGGATGTCCCGGTGCGCATTTCCTGCCCTTGCCTGCAAATTAACTACCGGGGATACCCGGATGTCATCAAGTTTGCCGAGAGTCTCAAGATGTCTGCCCAGACAGATTTCATCATCATGGCAAAATCCGATGGAGATTGCTCCAATCTGTGCAACCGGCTGACGATACCCCAGACCCGCGAAATCCTCGAGGATGTGATTCTGCAGGCAGTACCAACGGAAAGCGAGTATTTTGCCGTGGGTAAGAAAGCGGAGATGCCTTCCCCGGAAGCCTGGATGGCGCAGAAAGCCTGCGGTGCCGGGGTGGATTCCATGTGTCTGGCTGCTAACGGAGATTTTTATCCCTGTCCGGCATTCGGGGATTATGTGGTGGGCAATGTGCACAAGCAGTCGCTACAAGAAGTGTGGCTGCATTCTGAGAAGCTGAACATTGTCCGCCACGCGACCAAGGCCAAGTTCCCGAAATGTGCTGTGTGCAAGGACCGCGATTACTGCTCCATCTGCCTGTGCCGCAACTACAACGAGACCGGCGATATGTTCACGCCTGCCGAGCATTTCTGCAAGATGGCCGAGCAAAACCACATCGTGCTGGATATGAAGCACGAGCAGATGCGCCGGGCGCACCCCTGAGCAAACCGTGTTCGACGCCCACGTCCACATGGGGTATTTTCCCCGCCGGGGCCGGGAGGAGCCTTACTACTACTCCCCCCGGCGCATATTCGGCGCGTTGACCCGCGCCGGGGTGGAGGAGTTTATCGTTTCCTCGACCAATGCCGTCTGGGATGTGGAGGGAACAGCCATGCACGCCGAAGCTCGCGAAATGAAGCGAGTGGCCGGGGAGCGGGCTCATATATTCTTCTGGGTGGGTATGCGGTATCTGGAGCGGGATCCGCATCTGGAGCACCTACCGCCGGGGCTGTACGAGGGGCTCAAGCTGCATGGCGGGGAGTCCGCTTGGCTGCACAAGCCGGAGCTGTTGCTGCGTGTGTTGAATATCGCCCGCGAGCGAGCTTTTCCGGTGCAGATCCATACGGGGGAGAATGATAAAGGCGTGTGCAATACTATCGGCGCATATCTCCCCTATTGCCGCCGCTTTCCGGAGCTGGCTATCGACTTGGCGCATGGCATACCGCACACAGATGTAGCGGCTGCACTGGCTGAGTTGCCGAACGTGTTTGTGGATACGGCTTTTGTGCCCCACAAAACGGTGGAGGCCTGGCTGGCGGCCGGGGTGGATGAGCGGCGTATTTTGTTCGGAAGCGATTTGCCGGCTCCGCAGCGCCATTTCAAGCTCGGCCTCTCCGCCTATTTGCGCCGCGAGGCCGGAAAGTTTTCCTCGCAGAATATCCTCTCCCTCAACGCCCGCCGCTTCTTAGCCCTTCCGGGGAAGGAAGGAGGTTGAATTTTGGATTTTGGAGGTACAGCCCGGCGCGCAAGCGCGCGGTAGATAGATTGCAAAAAGATGCAAAAAGATGCAAAAAGATGCAAAAATCCGGGGAGAAATCACGGCTTTGCGGCTTCTTGCAGGGCTTGTATGCACGAGGAGCGTTTCTGTTCTTGTGCTATTTGCAGGGGGGTGAGGCCGTCTCGATTGGTCTTGTTGACATCGATACCGGGAGCAGCGAGGAGGCTTTGGAGTGCAACTGGGCTGTTTCTCTTCGCGGCGAGGATGAGGGGTGTATTGCCGTCTGTATCGGTCTTGTTGACATCGATCCCGGGAGTAGTGAGGAGGGTGTGAATGGCGACTACGTTGTGGTGTTCGGCCGCATAGCAGAGCAGGGTGGTAAGTTTGTTTCGCATGGGGAAGAGGGCGTTGATGTCGATGCCTGTTTTTTCGAGCAGAAGCCGGAAAGCGGCTTCATTTCCATTTGCGGCGGCAATGAAAAGGGGAGTCTTGCCATTGTTATCCGGCTTATTGGGGTCGCAGCCCGGGATTTCCAAGATGCAACGCAGTGCCTCGACATTTCCGACGTATGCTGCACTGTGTATGCAGGTGGAGCCATCCTCACTAGAGGCGTTGACATCGATGCCGGGAGTGTTGAGCAGGAGTCGGCTGCACTCTGTGTTTCCGTTGTAGAGGGCGATGTGCAGGGGTGTTTGGCCGAAATAGTCCTGTATGTTGACGTTGCAGCCCGGGTAAGCCAGCATGGCTTGCAGGGCATCGGGGGAATCGAAATAGGCGGCAGAGTGTAGCGGGCTTACGCCTTCTGTGTTCAGGGTATGCAGGTCGACGCCGGGCGCTGCCAGCAGAGCCTGCACGCAGAGGAGGTGCCGCTCTAGGGTGGCGATATGCAGCGCCGTGTTGAGGCAGTCCGGCTCCTGTATGTTGACATCGATATCCGGGGCGGTGAGCAGAGCCGAGATGCAGTCTGCATGTCCGTTTAGCGCAGCGTAATACAGCGGGGTGTAGCCGACTGAGTTGGTGCGGTTCGCATCTGTACCCGTTGTGCGGAGCAGCAGGCGAATGCAGTCCGCATGTCCGCTATATGCGGCGATGTGCAGGGCGGTGTTGCCGCGGGAATCGGCGGCATCGGGTATGATGCCGGGATGTGCCAGCAGATGCTGAACAAAGTCCACATGCCCTTTTTTTGCGGCGTGCATGAGCGGGGTCCATTGGTGAGCGTTTAGGCGGTTGACGTCTATACCAGGGGTGGCCATCAGGGTGCGGAAAGCGGCGGCATTCCCCTGCCAAATGGCGTGGCTGAGCAGCGGGAGCCCGTGCCGGTTGGTGGTGTTAGGGTCTGCCCCGGCTGCGAGGAGCTGGCGCAGGGTTGCGGTGTCTGCCTTGCTGACGGCTTGGAAAAGGGCCTGAGGCGCCGGCACGGCGGCGGGGGGCGGTGTGGCGAGGCTGGTGTACCCATAGTATGCCGCGGGCAGAGCAGCGGCCAGAGCACAGAAGAGGCCGAGCCACAGGGCGCGGCGGGTGCGGAGCGGTGTTTTCTCCGCTGTGGGGTGTTGCAGGGAGTGCAGCCATTCTTGTGCGTTTTGCGGGCGCT
>JAZNTO010000069.1:0-26921 GCA_045591805.1 Akkermansia sp.
CTACGCCGAGGTAGGCGAATTCCGAGGGACGAAGTATGAAAATCGGCGGCTCACGCCGCCAAGCTCTACCTCGTCCTTCGTATGTCGTCCTTCGTACTTCATCTTGGCTTAGCTACGGGCGATTTTGCTTGCGTGGAGCGGGGAATAGGTGTATGATATGCGGGACGAGAAAATATATTTTTGGACTTTTATGCAAGGGCGTTCTGTTATTTTGTTGGTGATGCTGACGGTTCTTCTGGCGCTGGTGGTGTGGTCTTTTATTGAGCCGTACGATATGCAGGTATGGTGGACGGAGATGGCGATGGTGTTTGTGTTGTTGGGTGTGTTTGGTGGGTTGTATCGTCGCTTGCAGCTGAGTACGGTGTCTTATTTTTTCATATTTCTGTGGTGCTATTTGCAGGTGGTGGGAGCGCACTATACATTTGAGCTGGTGCCGTTTGAGGGCGTGAGTCGGTTCTTTGGATTTGAACGCAATCACTACGATCGCGTAGCGCATTTTGTGGTGGGGCTCAATGCTGTGGGTATAGCGGAGTTGCTATGGCGCTATAGGTTGGCTGCGGGTAAACGCGCGGCGGCGGTGTTCAGTATCGTCACTATCATGGCTGTGGCGAATTTCTGGGAGCTGGTGGAGTGGCTGTATGCGGAGATAGATGGGGGCAGTGCAGGGCTGGCGTTCCTGGGCTCGCAGGGGGATGTGTGGGATGCGCAGAAAGATATGCTGATGGATACGCTGGGTGCGCTGTTGGGCGCCGGTATTTTTCTGCTGGCCATGCGTGGGCGCCCGCAGCCGGATGAGTGCCCTGAATAAAACCGATAGGGCTCAGTATGAATAAGAACGGCATAAGCGATGAGTATTTGCAGGAGCTGCTCCGCATGGGACGGGAGTTGAATGCGGAGCTCGCTGCGCTGCAACATGACCGCGCCGGGATGCTTGACTCGCTTTCCGGGGCGCTGGGAGTGGCTGTGGAGGATGTGTTGGGGGTGCAGGAGCTGCCTGTCCCGCATTTTCCGGAAACGCGGGAGGAGTGGGAGCAGTGCGGGCTCCGCTGCCAAGCGGAGTACGAGGGGTATCTGGAGACGCTGGGGCATGCCGACCGCCATCTGTTGGCTGCATGCGATGCGAAGGATGCTACCGCCCTGCGTGCTGCTCTGGCAGAGGGGGCAAACCCGAACCTGCGAACCACTTGGTATGGCGCGCCGCTGGCTGTGTATGCGTTGACGGAGGACTGGCCGGAGGGCACGGAGCTGCTGCTGGATGCCGGGGCTGACCCGCTGGCGGAGGAGGCTATGCTGTTGATGCAGCTGTGCGAGCGAGGGCCTGCAGAGTTGTTGCGACGCGTGTTGGATTCCCCCGGTGTGTCTGCGGATTATGACGACGGAGCGGGCTACAACCTGGCAGACACAGCGGCGGAGGCCGGTCGCGTGGATTGTCTGCGGGTGTTGCGAGCTGCAGGGGCAGATATGCTGGCGAACGATGGGCGCACGCTCTGCAAGGCATGTGATGCGAATCAGCCGGAGGTCGTGCGCTATCTGCTGGAGGAATGCGGTGCCGATATCGAGGCGGAGTATGACGATTGGTCCCCGCTGTTCTACGCAGTGCGTTCTGATTCATTGGAATGCGCCCGCATTTTGCTTGAAGCCGGAGCAGACCCTCTGCACTGCGACATTGCCAACGGCACCCCATTTGGCCGGGCTGCATCCCCTGCCATGCACAGCTTGCTCGACCGCTATATTCCCTGAATCTCGCGTTACATCTACCTCTTGCGGTCTTGTTGCGTTATTTTTATTTTGCGTGAGAAATGAAAATAAAGAGGGTGGTTATTTTTCATGTGAATGTTTTTTTGCGAAAAAATAGCGAGATGATGAAAGATTGAGCAGGAGGGGTGCGTATCATTGGGTGTAAGTGTATGAAAAGAGAGATTTATAGCATAGTGTGTGCGGTGGCGTGTGTGGCTCCGGCAGTGAGTGGAGCGGAAGTAGCGGATACAGCTTTGCTGCGGGCAGTGGAACAGAGAGAGTTTTCCGGCGTGCAGGCAGCACTGGCAGCGGGAGCTAATCCGAATGCCCGTGCGGGCAAGCAAAGCGTGCTGGGGTTGCTGCTGAGTGGCGAGTGGCATGAGTCGCAGGCGGATATGGTGTATGCGCTGGTGCAGGCGGGAGCTCAGCCGGAGGGGGCGGAGCATGTGGAGGAATGGAGCCGCGCGGTGTACGAACCGTATTTTGCGATGAAACTCGGCAAGAAGCCTACGGCGGCGCAGGCAGCAGATATGATGGAACGGGCGGTGGATACCGGGGAACCGGTGTGGGTAAAGATGGCGTTGGAGTGCGGAGCTGACCCGAACGGACACTGTGCCGGAACTTTCGATCCCTCGCACGAAGGATGGACGTATTTGTACCGCGCTATTTTTGGAGGGGAGTGTCACTATGGGGACAGCCCGGGTACGGCGCGTGCGCTGCTGGAGGGCGGGGCGAACCCGAATCTTGCGAATGCGGATGGGCGAGTGCCGTTGCAATGCTGGCGCTGTTGGGAAGAGCAGATAAGCGTGCTGCTGGATTTCGGTGCTGACCCACGTTTGGCGGAAAAAATGCCGCAGACACCGAATGCTAATAACGAACTTTTTACCCGTCCGCTGTTTTTGCGAGCGGCGTCAGCAGATTTTTCGCGCTTGTTGGCCGCCGGTGCGAGTCCCCTGCAGCGCGGTCGGGATGGGCGTACCTCGCTTATGAATGCCACTACGGCGGAGGCCGTGCAGCTGCTGCTGGAAGCCGGGGTGTCTTGGAGCGCGCGCGATGCACAGGGGCACACGGCATTGTGGCATGCACTGCAGGGCTGCCATACGGCCGCCGTGCGAGCTTTGCTGGAAACGGCGCCGCCCGCAGAGCATGCCTATGTGCAGGCTCTGCTGCAAAGTACCTTTGCCTATGTTGTGCAGAATAGCCGGGATGCACAGCTTGTAGCCTTCCTTCTGGAGCAGGGGGTGGAGCCGGCAGCGCTGAGCGAGGCGGAGCTGGTATCCGCAGCGTTGAACGGACGCCGGGAGACGCTGGAGCTACTCCGGCAGCGTGGGTGCGAATTCACGCCTGCTATGGCGCAGCAGCTTTTGTTCCGCGCTCTTCTCTACACAGGCACAAAGGCGGATATCATTTCCTTTGCCTTCCGGCACGGGGCGGAGGCGAATGCGTTGAATCCGGCCGGGCAGAATGCTGCCATGGCTGCCCTCGCAAAATCCAATCACCTCAATCTGGCGCCGGAGCATCTGCGCTTACTTATGGCAGCCGGACTCGACCTCGCATACCGCGACCCACGAGGTCTTACCCTCGCGGACTATGCGCGACGTGCTCAGCGCACCCGCCGCTCCCCATCTCCCTACCTCGCCATCGTGCTGGCTATACTCGAAGCCGCCGAAAAGGGAAAATAGTTAAAAACTGACAAATTTTCCTGTTTTTTGCGTGTAGAATTTACTTCATCAGCACGTTCTTTGCAGTGGCAGGCCGAGAGTATCGGCCTGTTAGAGTTAAAAAAGACTTGACAATCAGACCGGAAGGAGTAAGATAAACAGTATGAATGCAATCGTGAAATGGGGATTGGGGGTAGCCGTGCTTGGAGGCGGAGCGGCGACCTGGTATTACTGGCCGGGCAGTACCGGCGGCGATATGACCACCTTTCGCACCGTGGAAGTGGTGCGCGATAATTTTGTGAACAAGGTGCAGGCTACCGGAACCCTCGAGCCGCAGGAGCTTGTGGACGTAGGTGCGCAGGTGACGGGCGAGATTAAGGAGTTCGGGGTGGATTTGGCCGGCAACCGTGTGGACTATGGCAGCGAGGTGAAAGCCGGGCAGCTTCTTGCCCGTATAGATGACACCATCGTGGAGCTCGACATTAAGCGCGCGGAGGCAAGTGTGGCTCAGGCAAAGGCGCAGATACTGACAGCCAAGGCCAATATCTCCCAGGCGGAGGTGAACAAAAAGAAGGCCGACCGCGACCTGGAGCGAGCCCGCAAGCTCGGCGTGGGCGATGCGCTTTCCCAGATGGACTACGACCAGTATCTGACACAGGCGGAGAATGCGGCGGCCTCTCTGGAGAGTGCCACGGCGCAGCTGGCCAATGCCGAAGCTCAGCTGCAGAGCGCCAATGCCATGCTGGAGAGCGAGCTGCGCAACCGCGACTACACGCGAATCACTACCCCGGTGGATGGCACCATCGTGGTGCGCCAGGTGAACGTGGGGCAGACCGTGGTGAGCAACATGAGTGCCACGACCCTTTTCCTTGTGGCGCGCGATTTGCGCAAGATGCAGATATGGGCCAGTGTAAACGAGGCGGACATAGCCAAGGTGCACGCCGGGCAGGAGGTACGCTATACGGTGGATGCCCTGCCGAACGAAAACTTTACCGGCGTGGTGAACAAGATTCGCCCGAACGCCACCATGTCCTCCAACGTAGTGACCTACATCGTGGAAATCGATATCGAGAATCCGGAGCGCAAGCTGCTGCCCTACATGAGCGCCAATGCCAATTTCATCGTGAAAGAGGTGAAAGATTGTCTCATGGTGCCCGAGGCTGCCTTTGACTTCCGCCCCTCCCGGGAACAGGTAGACCCTGCTTTTGCGGATAAGGTACGCCGCCCCGGCCCTCGCCCCGCAGAGGGGGAGGCAGCGGAGGCACCCGAGCCCGCAGCAGAGGGAGAGCCGGCGCTGGTATGGGTACAGAAAGGTAACAGGGTGGCTCCTGTGCGTGTGTTGCGCGGGGAGAGCGATGGTACCCGCAGCATCGTGACGCCGCTGCCGGGGGAGACCCTGGAGGCCGGGGATAAGCTGGTGACCGGCGTGTCTACCGTATCCGGTGCTGGCGCTGCTGCTGCCAAAGGCGGGCAACAGGGAGGACTCTTCGGTATGAATGGTCCCCGGCGTCGCCCGCGTGGTGCCGGTGGTGTGGAGGCTAAGCCCGGCCAGCAGGTGAACGACCGCCGTGGCGGCCCGCCCATGTAAGCCGGAGGAACCCTAACCTCTTTTTTCAGACAATGATAGAGCTGAAAAACATCACCAAGGTTTACCACCTGGGCGAGATAGATTTGCCGGTGCTCAAGGGAATTTCCCTGCGCATAGAGGATGGCGAGTTTGTGTCGCTCACGGGGGCGTCCGGCTCGGGTAAATCCACGCTCATGAACATACTGGGTTGTCTGGATCGTCCCTCCGGAGGCGAGTTCTGGATAGATGGTCACAATGTGGCCGGACTGAATGCGAACGAGCGAGCTCGCCTGCGCAACAAGCGCATAGGTTTCGTGTTCCAGAACTTTAATCTGCTGGCGCGAACCTCCGCCTTGGAGAACGTGATGATGCCTGCCTACTACTACCACCCTGCGAAAAGCACGGCAGAAATCCGCGCCCGCGCGCTGGAACTTATCGAGCTGGTGGGGTTGAAGGAGCGCATGCACCACACCCCCGCCCAGCTTTCCGGCGGCCAGCAGCAGCGCGTGGCTATTGCCCGCTCGCTTATCAACAGTCCCGGCATTCTGCTGGCGGACGAGCCGACCGGTAACCTGGATTCCACCACTTCCGTGGAGGTCATGAACATGTTCCGCGACCTCAACCGCAAGCAGGGTATCACCGTCATCATCGTGACGCACGACCCGAAAACCGCCGCCTTCACCGACCGCGCTATCAACATGAGCGATGGTCTTATACTGGAAGGCGTATCCGATGAACTCTCAGCCACTTTGCAGAAATGAAGATAGGAACCCTGCTCGTAACCTGCCTGAAGGCGCTGGTGCGCAACCCCATGCGTGCCGCGCTCACCGTGCTGGGTATTGTGATCGGTATCGCGGCTGTAGTAGCTATCATGGAGATTGGTGAAGGCTCCAAAAAACAGGTGGCCGACAAGTTCTCCTCCATGGGTACCAATGTTGTGACTGTCTCCGGAGCCTCGGTGAGCACCGCCGGTGTGAACTCCGGCATGGGAGGCCGCGCCTCGCTCTATGCTACGGATGCGGACGCGCTCATGAAGGAATGTCCACAGTTCGTGAAAGCGGCCTCTCCCGTGGTGCGTGCCAGCGGCCAAGTCATCGTGGGCAACCAGAACTGGAGCCCGCGCTCTATCATGGGCGGTAACGAGCATTACCTCAGCATTGAGGGCTGGAAAGTGGCGCGTGGTCGAGCCTTTACCCGCAAGCAGGTGGACGAGGCAAGCCGTGTGTGCCTCATCGGCCAGACTATTGCCAAGGAATTGTATGCCGACACGGAACCCATAGGCCAGGATATCCGAATCAAAGATGTGGTGTTCACCGTCATCGGTGTGCTGGAGGCTAAGGGTGCGGACGGTATGGGTAACGACCAGGACGACTGCATCATGCTGCCTTGGACAAGTATTCGTACTCGCCTGATGGGTGCCAGCGGCTCTGCTACTATATCCAAGGGTGGTGCGGCCAACAGCGCTAAGGTTTCCTCCACGGATACTTTCTCCACCACCACTGTGAACTTTTATCCCGGTTGCGACCTTCAGCCGTACACCAATGCTCCGCACCCGCTGCGTACGCGCACGGTGGACAGTATTGCCGTGCAGGTGCACGATGGCAAGGCACCGGATGCCGCCATGGATGCCATGACGCCCGTGTTGCGCCGCTGCCACGAGCTGGAGCCCGGTGTGTTGGACGACTTCAACATGCGCGACCGCTCACAGTTTGTGAAAATGATGACCGAGACGACCTCCACCATCAGCAGCCTGCTCATTTCCGTGGCGATGATATCTCTGGTAGTAGGCGGTGTGGGTATCATGAACATCATGATGGTGTCTGTGACCGAGCGCACCCGCGAAATCGGCCTGCGCATGGCAGTGGGCGCCCGCCCATGCGACATTATGTGGCAGTTCCTGCTGGAGGCTGTTCTGCTGTGTACCATAGGTGGTGTTATCGGCATTGCCGTGGGGCGCGTAGCCTCCTACATCGTGAGCAGCAAAATGGGCTGGCCTGTGGCTCCCTCCATGTCTGCCATGGCGCTGTCTGTCTCTGTGGCCGCCATCATCGGTATTGTGTTTGGCTGGTACCCGGCCTGGAAAGGCTCCAAGCTCGACCCCATCGACGCCTTGCGTCACGAATAATATCTTAACCTTTTTCAGAACATCTCATGAAGATTCGCTACACATCTTTTCTCCTTGCCGTGGCACTGCTGAGCTCTTGCCAGCTGGGGCCGAACTTCACCGGGGCTCCCGACCAGGAGCTACCTGCCACTTGGGTGAATGCCCTTCCTCCCGCCAGCGGGGTGGATGACTTGGCAGCCTGGTGGCAGAGCTTCGGGGACACGCAGCTCACCGAGCTGATAAACCGTGGCTTCTTAGGCAGCCCGGACATGGTGACCGCCGCACTGGCCATAGCTAAGGCAGAGGCATCTCTGCGCAGCACGCGCTCCGGGCTCTTCCCCACGGCGTCCGCCACCTTTGGCGGCAGCAATGCGGGCAATTTTATAGATTCCAACTCGCACGGCAGCTGGAGCGGGGCGCTTTCCGTCTCCTGGACACCGGATATCTGGGGCGGAACGCGGCGCGAGGTGGAAGCCTCCTTTGCTGCTTTGGGCTCTGCGCAGGCAGCGGCCAATGCCACGCGCGCGGCGCTGGCCTCCAGCATAGCCAATACCTACTTTGAGTGGATATCCGCGAAGGAGAGTCTGCGCATCGCCAAGGAGCAGCTTGCTTACCAGGAGCGTACCTATAACACTGTCAAACAGAAAGAAGCTGTAGGTATGGTAGCCAATCTGGAGCTGGCCGAGGCGCGTGCCACCATAGCCTCCACTCGCGCTCAGATACCCACCTACGAGGCGAATATCCGCAGCTGCGAGAACGCTCTGGCCACTCTTTTGGGGACTACGGTGGACAAAATCTCGCTACGTATGCCCACTGCTACCACCTACAACAAGATACCGCGCGTGCCCACAGGGCTGCCCTCTGAGCTGCTGCGCCGCCGCCCGGATATCGTGAAGGCGGAGCACGATCTCCACCGCGCCAATGCGCTCATCGGGGTTCGTGTGGCGGCGTTGTTCCCCAGCATCAGCCTCACCGGCAGTACTCGCTCGTCCGCCGGCAGCAACTTCGAGGACTTCTTCCGTACAACCGGGTGGAGTCTGGGCGCCAGCGCGAGCCAGGCTATTTTCAACCGCACAGCGTTGAATGAGAATGTGAACATCGCTGAGCTGGAGCGCGACTCCTCTGCGCAGGCGTACCGCAAGACTGTGTTGGCCGCCTTTGCGGAAGTGGAGGATTGTCTTATCTCCTATGCACGGCTTACCAACCAAATGCCGCAGTACCAAGCCGCTGCCGCTGCCAACAAGGAGGCCGCCGAGCTTTCCCTGCGCCGCTTCAACTCCGGCGAGAGCGACTTCCTGAACGTCGCGTCTGCCGAGCGTGCCTGGCTTTCCGCGGAGTTGAATCTCATCTCCACTCGCCAGCAGATTCGCATGGCCTTGGCTCGGCTCTGCACCGCCTTGGGCGGTGGCTGGTAAATGAAAATCCGGCTTAACATGGGGCGGCGCAATATGCGCCGCCTACTTGTATATGTCTCTGTCATCTTAGCAAAAGAGGGGATTATATTTTCTCTTTTTTTTGAACTGACACGATTATAGGCTTGCCAATCAGTGTACAGCATGGTATAATGCACGAACCCGCAGGCCGTGGGAGTATACCATTTTTTTCAAGCATGAAAGTTGAACTCATCGAGAAAGCAGCACAGATAGTAGGCGATAACCAGTTGCTGGTCAATATCGTGTCTAAGCGTGTGCAGCAGCTGAACCAAGGCTCCGATCCCTATGTGCCCACCACCCCGGAGATGGGCAGTGGCGATATTGCACTTACTGAGATAATAGAGGGCAAAATCATGTGGCGCGATGCGGACGATGATACCCCGCTCATTTCCGGTGGCGACCTGGAGGATGATCTTTTCATCGATATGAGCGACGAGGCAGAGTCTTCCGAAACGGATGCTCGCACCATCTCTGCCACTCTGGATCTGTAACAGGATACCCCCTTTCGAATGCAGGCCCGGCTGCCGGAGATACCGGTTGTCGGGTCTTTTCTCTTTAATCTCCCTATACCCCTAGCACATACAAGCATATGGCCAAAAAGCCCGCCCCACCATCCTCACTGATAGCCAGCAACAAAAAGGCCGGACGAGACTACGAGATACTCGGCCGGCACGAGTGCGGCATTGAACTGCGCGGCACGGAGGTAAAATCCATACGCGAGGGGCGAGTGAATATAGCCGATGCGTTTGCCCGTGTGGAGAAGGGTCAACTCTTTCTCTACGGCTGCGATGTGCAGCCGTGGGAGACTGCCGGGAAGTGGTTTCAGCACGAGGCCAAACGCCCGCGCCGTTTGCTGATGCACAAGCGCGAGATTCTCAAAATCGAGATTCAGCAGGCACAGAAAGGCTTTGCCTTGCCTCTGCTTCGCTTGTACTGGAAGAATGGTAAGGTGAAAGCGGAAATAGGCATAGGCCGCGGTAAAACGCACCGCGACCAGCGCTACGACCTGAAAGCGCGTGTAGAAATGCTTGAAGCGCGCCGAGAGGTAACGCGCTTCAACAAAGGCGGTGGTTGGTAAATGGATTTAGTGTCCGGTTTTCAAGACATTGCCGAAAAGTGAACCGAAGGCAGAGATGGCACTACCGTAGGCTTGCGCTTTTTGTTGGCGTGCGGCTTGTCGGGTAGCGTGGGCGTTCAAAGCGCCCTGTTGGCGGACGGTGTTGGCTCGCTCTAGTTCTGCGTTGGCATTGGCGGTAATCTCGTCCTGAAGCCGCGTGGCTAAGTCGAGTTCGCGCATGGCCACGGAACCCTCTGCGGCCAGATTGCCGGCGGCGGCATCCGCGCGTGCAGCGGCGAGGCGCGTGTGGGGGTGTCGCGAGGCACGTTGCTGATTTGCGGAGGCGGTGTGCACCATGGCGTTTGCCTGCTCGGTGGCCAGCTGTTGCTGAGCATCGGCCGTGCGGCGCAGTGCCTTGCTTTGATTGTAGGAGGTGACGGTCTGCAGTACATGAGGTACGGCTGCAGCGGCGGCGGTGGCTATTGTTGTGAATCCCATAATGCCGCCCATCATACGCCATCGGTGCGCACTTTGCAAGATTCCATTGGCTGCGGCGTTCCTGCACCAAATCCCGCTTTGTGCCGCGCCCACGCTAGCGGAGCAGACGGATACACTCGCTGTGGCCTTTTTCCGTGGCACAGTGCAGAGCGGTCTCGCCGGATTTATCCACGGCGTCTTTGTTGGCACCGGCGGCGAGAAGGAGCTTCACGCAGTCGGCATGGCCGTTTGCTGCTGCCCAGATGAGGGGGGTCTCGCCGTAGTCGTCCGCCGCGTTGACATCTGCCCCGACGGCGATGAGGTATTTCACCACGTCGGCATGTCCGGCTGCTGCAGCGCGGCTTATGGGTGTAGTACCGTAGGCTCCGCGGGCGTTGATGTCCGCCCCGCGGTCTCGCAGCAGGGTTACACAGTCTGCGTGGCCGTTGCCGGCGGCTTCATGCAGAGGGGTAGCACCGAGCTTGTTCTTGGCCAGAATCCAAGCTCCGGCATCCAGCAGGGCTTTCACACAGTCGGCGTGTCCGAATTCTGCCGCCAGGTGCAGGGGGATTTCCCCGAGGCTGTTGCGCACGTTTACCTTGACCCCGGCAGAGATAAAGTAGTTCAGCACATAGAGATCTCCCACGATGGCAGCGGCCGGAAGATCGCGCACGGCTCCGGCTGCCACCAGTGCCTGTACGCATTCCGGGTTGGCAGTGCGAGCGGCCGCCAGCAGGGGGGTAACCCCTTCATCATTCGCCAGCAGTACATTTGCTCCGGCTGCTACCAGTGCCAATACATTTTCTGTGCGCCCCAGTTTGATGGCGCGGTGCAGGGGAGTATCACCCACTATATCCGTGGCATTTTCATCTGCCCCCTCGGTGAGAAGGAGTTTCAGGCATTCGGGCTTTTCGTTCCAAGCAGCCAGGTGCAGGGCCGTGGCTCGTGTGCGCGGGTTGGCGGAATCTACCTTGGCTCCGGCGTCCAGCAACATGTCGATGAAATGCGGCTGTTGGGTCTTTACTGCCCAGTGTATGGCGTATTCGCCGTTGGAATCCCGCACATTCGGGTTGGCACCGGCTGCCAGCACCTCGGCTAGCACAGTTTCATTCGCCGTGTTGATGGCCTGCAGGAGGATGGCGTTGTACTGCGCCGGGAGTATGCCTCGGGCGGCGAGGTCTGCTGCAGCGGCTGTGGCTTCTGCCTGTGCGGCTGTTTGTTCTGCCGGAGTGGTGGCGGGAGCCGGTGCTTGTGCGTACAGGGAGGCTGCGCCGGGTGCAAGTGCCAAGCCTACCAGAATTGTGCGAACAGTGTGTTTCATGACGTAAAACGTAAGGTTAAGATAACTACGATGCGCTTATACTTGCATACAGTATAACGCCACGGCCGAAAGAGTCAAGCTAAATCTACAATCTGTCCGGCACAATCTGCAAAGCGCGGAAATCAGACTTCCTGGTTTCTTGCGGGAAGGAGCTGGACATCGTAGCCGAAAATTTCCGTAAAGAGGTCTGCCTTGCTGCGCATGGCGAGGTTTTCGATGGTGAGGTCGTGCACGCCGGGTACCAGCAGCTCCAGCTTGCGGGCGGTGTAGCGCACGGTGAAGGTAGAGATGCGGTGCGAGTGAGCACGCTCCATGGCATCTGCCACGCGGAGCAGTGCGGCGAGCTTCTGCACGCGCAGGCGGTTTGCCTGTTCCAAGTCGGCGTAGGTGTGTTCTGCCGTGGTTGGTACGCCGTGGCGGTGGTAGCGAGCGAGCAGGCCGACGATTTCCACATCCTCGCGGGAGAGGCCGAAAATCTCGGAGTTGAGGATGATGTATTGTCCGTGGCGGTGGTGGTTTTTGGGGCTGATGAAGGTGCCGATTTCATGCAGAATGGCAGCCACGGTGAGCAGGAGCCTGTCGTGCCGGGAGAGACCGTGGAGCTCGCGAAGTTGGTCGAAGAGCGAGATGCAGAGTTTGCGCACTTGCTGGCTGTGGGCGCGATCCACCTTGTAGCGGTTGGCCAGTAGGGTGGAGAAGTGGATTACCTCGTGCTCCATGGAGAGGTCGTCCCGGCGGGAGGGTAGCAGGTTGCGCAGGAATGCGAATGCGTATTCCTCTCTCGGCATGAGTATATTGCGAGGCTCGAACTCGCGCGCAAGGCTCAGGTAAGTTACAGCGGCGGGAAGCAGGGCGCTCACGGAGGCGTAGTCCTCCCCATATTTCTCGATACGTTGTTGAAGCGGAGTGGCGGATATTTCTTCCACCAGCGAATCGAGCGCCTCCAGCGAGAACTCTCCCTTTTCTGTGATGGGGGAGGAAATGTGGTGGAAGTCCGGGCCGAATATAACAAAGGCGTCCAGCTCGTCCGGTATGGAGGCCTCGGAGTCGTGCAAAATCTGCTCCACAACGCCGCGGATGTGTTCTCGAATGAGCGAGGTTTCGATGCGTGCATCGCCGAAGTCCGTATCGCTCACCGCCATGGCTGTGCGGTGTGCACCCATGCGATAATTTGCGTAGTAGGTAATGCGCCCGCGGTCAAAAAGCAGTAGGCGTGTATTGCCCGGTCCCACGTGCACCACCAGCACACGTTTTTTCTCCAGCTCGGCATGTTGTTCCAGCATCTCGTGCATGCTCACATAGAGCAGGCGGGTCATCTCGCCATCGTCCATCACTTCCAGTTGCAGGCCGCAGATGGTGAGCAGACGGTTAGTGATGCTGTCCATATTATGCACGTTGAGCAGTACATTGGTGGCCAGCAGACGCACCTGCACATCTCCCCCGCTGCGGTACTCATCCAGCAAGTGGTTGTAGCCTCGAATAATCTGCACGCAGCGATCCATTGTCTCGCGCGACACATTCCCCTGCCGGAAAATGTCCTCCGCCAGAGCCATGGGCTGAGTCAGCACATCCAACACACGCAACTCCCCCGCGGTATCCTCTGCCACCAGCATGGATACCGAGCTGGCTCCCAGAAAAATGACCGCCTGCACGCGCGCGCAAGCTTCCGCCCCGGTTTCCGCATTGCTCTTCTCCCTCATAGCCTTTTATTCATAGCACAACACGCGCCCCGTGGCAAGCAAAAAAGCCCGGGGCGCGCGTGGGGAAATTATAAGCGAGAGTATTAGAGTACTTCTTTGAGCTTTTCGGAGCCGTAGTAGTCGTTTTCTCTGAGTCGCTCAGTGATAGCGCGTTGCTCATCTTTAGGCGGAGAAGCGGCTTTGACAGCTTCCTGTACCTTCTCCTGGTCCATGCTCAGGAGGATGTCATAGTCTCCCGGATTCATGAGAACTTGAATAAGCTCCGGGATGCGCTCAGCAGCGGCATCTGCGGTGGCTTTGTCCTTGATGCCGGCCACTATGGCAGAGAGCTCGCGAATGCTACCCGTAATCTTGTCCAGAGTGGCCTGCTGTTGCTCCGGTGTGTAAGCTTTGCAGCCGGAGGTTATGTCCACCCACACGTCCCCGCGATATTTTATATCTTCGTGCACAAAATCGGCGGTGAATACTTTGTACACATGCCCGTCCTCGGATACATCCTTCGAGTCGACCATGTTTACAGAGCCCTCGTAGCGGCGAAATATAATCATTTGTGCCATGACAGAGGCTTCCCGGCGATTTTCCGCTGTGCAAACCCAAGCCGTTTCGCGGGTAAAGCCGGGGCCTCCGCTTATCTTATCGTCAGAGATTTTCACTCCGTCCATGATGCCGACGAACCGCTCGGTTTCCTCATCGCTCCTGAGAAGAGCTGTCTGAACTTCCGGTGTAAGCGGTACCGGCTGCAAGGCATCGGTAGCATCTCCGCTCACCGCCTTTGCCAGGGCAGTAGAGCCATAGTAGAATGCTTCCTCCAGTTTTTCTTCCGTCTCAGAGCCGACTCTCAGGTGCTCTACCAGCACAGAATAGCCCTTTTTCTCCGTAAGCTGTTGCAGCGCTCTATCCAGCTCATCTGCGTGTAGCTCTTTTTCCAGTGCTGTGTAAGCCGGGGCGGCTGCATCTGCTGTGGCACGGTCATGCACCCCCCGGAGCAGCTCGGCCATTTTGTTGTTCAGCTCTGCGAACTTCTGCAGAGCTGCTTCCATTTCCGCCTCGGTATAGACGCGGTCTGAGGGTTCTTCGTAGTCTTCGCCATAATCTTCGTCGTAGTCCTCTTCGTAAGCGGATTCGGTATCAGCGGCATCGACTGCTTCTACGGCAATGGCTTCGGCATCGGTAGTGTCGGCCAGGCACAGCGGTGCAGCCAGGCTCAGGGCAGCAAGGTATCGGTGGATTCTCATAGTGCTTCGCATTCTATCATATAGCGGATGGCTCTGCAAGCAGAAAAAAAACGACATTATTACAGAAAGCGAGCTTGACATGTGGGTATGTGGGGGGATAAGATGTCTCCCCTATAGATTTTTAGTAATACACACGTATCTACAGAGCATTATATGGAAAAAATCGTCTATCATTTCGGCGGCGGAACCGCAGATGGCAATGGCAGCATGAAACCTCTGCTGGGTGGCAAGGGCGCGAATCTGGCAGAGATGGCTCGCATAGGCCTGCCTGTACCTCCCGGATTCACCATCACAACGGAGGTTTGCACATACTATTATGAGCACGAGTTGAGCTATCCGGCGGAGCTGGATGGGCTGGTGCACGAGGGAATCTCCCGCATGGAGGCGCTGGTGGGGCGCAAGTTCGGCGACACGGCAACCATGCCCCTGCTGGTGTCAGTACGCTCCGGTGCGCGCGAATCCATGCCGGGCATGATGGACACCATCCTGAACTTGGGGCTTAACGATGAGACAGTGGAAGCTATGGCCTCTGCCACCGGTAACCCGCGTTTTGCCTGGGATTGCTACCGCCGCTTTGTGCAGATGTATGGCGATGTGGTGATGGGGGTCCAGAAGCAGGAGGGCGAGGATTTGGAGCCTTTCGAGCGTATTATTCACCAGCTGAAGGCAGAGCGCTACGGCAAGGATATAGCCGACTCTGAGCTGACGGCGGAGGACAGCCGCGAGCTGGTACGCCGCTTCAAGACTCTGGTGCTGACCCGCAGCGGCCGCAACTTCCCGGCTGACCCGTGGGAGCAGCTGCAGGGGGCTATAGGCGCCGTGTTCGGCTCTTGGAACAATGAACGCGCCATCACCTACCGCCAGAAGTATGCTATACCCGCAGAGTGGGGCACGGCGGTGAATGTTCAGAGCATGGTGTTCGGCAACACGAGCGATGAATCCGGCTCCGGCGTGGCTTTTACCCGCAACCCCGCCAACGGCAAAAACGAGTTCTACGGTGAGTTTCTCATGAATGCTCAGGGCGAGGACGTGGTGGCCGGCGTACGCACCCCCGACCCTGTGGCTAAGCTGGCAGAAGTGATGCCCGGTGCTTATGCCGAGCTTTGCGACATCCGCAAGACGCTCGAAAACCACTTCCGCGACATGCAGGACTTTGAGTTCACTATACAGGATCGCAAGGTCTACATGCTCCAGACCCGCAACGGCAAGCGCACGGGTATTGCCGCTTTCCGCATCGCCTGCGATATGGAGAAAGAGGGGCTTATCGACTGGCAGACAGCCGTGCAGCGCATCCCGGCCGACCAGGTGGACCAGGTGTTGGCGCCCGTGTTCGACAGCGGGGCTGTGAGCAAAGTGCAGCCGATTACCCGTGGGTTGAATGCCGGTCCCGGTGCTGCTTCCGGCCGCATTTGTCTGAATGCTGCGCGCTGCGAGGAGTCTCACAAGCGCGGCGAGAAGGTGTTGCTGGTACGCTTGGAGACATCTCCGGAGGATTTGCGAGGCATGATAGCGGCGGAGGGTATCCTGACCGCTCGCGGCGGGCTTTCCAGCCATGCTGCACTGGTAGCCCGCCAAATGGGCAAGGTGTGCGTTTGTGGCGCCGGGGAGATGGAGATAGACTACCACAACCGCACCGTGACCATAGCCGGCAAGGTGTACAAGGAGGGCGACTATCTGTCCTTGGATGGTACGAATGGCTATGTGTATGCCGGCAAGATGCCCACTGCTCCCTCGGAGGTGATTCAGGTACTGCTGCGTAAAACGCTTAAGCCGGAGGAAAGCCATACCTACCGCGATTTTGCGCGTGTGATGGAGTGGTGCAGCCGCGCGGCCAAGCTGGGAGTGCGTACCAATGCCGACTCGCCGGATCAAGTGGAGGCCGCCATTGCCTTTGGCGCGCAGGGCATCGGCTTGTGCCGCACGGAGCACATGTTCTTTGGCGGCAATCGAATCGACTTCATGCGCCGCATGATTCTGGCCACGCACGAGGAGGACAGCCGCGAGGCGGTGGCCAACCTGTTGCCCTTCCAGAAGAGCGATTTCAAGGGCATTTTCAAGGCCTTGGCCGGTAAGCCCGGCACTATCCGCCTTCTCGACCCGCCCCTGCATGAGTTCCTGCCTACCACCAAGGAGCAGCAGCTCGACCTCGCCAAAAAGTTCAATATCCCCGTGGAGGTGATTATTCGCCGCGTGAGTGAGCTGCACGAGTTCAACCCCATGCTTGGCCACCGCGGCTGCCGCTTGGGTATTGCCCACCCGGAGATTACCGAGATGCAGGCGCGCGCCATCATCGAGGCTGCTATCGAGGTGCAGGAGGAGGAAGGATGCGAGGTGCGCCCGGAGATTATGGTGCCGCTCGTTTCCTTTAAGCGCGAGCTGGATTTGCAGAAGGAGGTTATAGACCGCGTGGCGGAGCAGGTGTTCCGCGAGAAGGGGCGCCGTATTTCCTACAAGGTAGGTACCATGATTGAGATACCCCGCGCCTGTGTCACGGCAGATGAGATTGCCGAGACCGCCGAATTCTTCTCCTTCGGCACGAACGACCTCACACAGACCGGCCTCGGCATGAGCCGCGACGACTCCGGCTCTTTCTTGCCGAACTACCGCAACCTGGAGATTGTGAAGGCAAATGTCTTTGCCAGCATCGACCAGGAGGGCGTGGGCAAGCTCATGAAGCTTGCTGTGAATCTGGGGCGCACCACCCGACCGGGTATGAAGATGGGTATCTGCGGTGAGCACGGCGGCGACCCCGCCTCTGTGAAGTTCTGCCACAGCCTTGGGTTGGACTATGTGTCCTGCTCTCCCTATCGCGTGCCCACCGCACGCTTGGCTGCTGCCCAGGCTGCCCTCGCAGAGAAGAAGTAATTTCGTTTATCTCCGCCGCTTTCTTTCGCCTGCTGTGTTTTGATACATGCAGGCGAAAATTTTTCACAATAGTGTAATCCTATAAATTATATAGGAAGAAAAAAATGTTCATTTTTGATAAAAAATTCAGTTTTTTGTAAAAAATGTCAAAAAAGTCTTGACGGTATGACACGAAAACAATATACTCCGGCACCGCTTCCGGGCGGCTCGAAAAAGCCACCGGACAAAAAATCTCAACACAAACACAATTCAGACAATATGAAGAAAATCACACTCGCTCTCGCCGCCGCCGCTCTTGGTCTCCTTGCCAGCTGCCAGCAGACTTCCGACCTGTATCGTGATCGCCACATCACGAAGCCGATTTCTCTGGATCGCGATGATGTAACGCTCGTGGTAGGACGTGCCCGCGGTACCGATATGGGCTTCCGCCTGCTTGGTATTCTTCCGCTGTGGCTGCCGAGCGAATCCGATGCTATCGATGAGATGTATGAGTACTGCCGCCGCATTGGTGAGGCTCCGGAGGGTAAGGCTCGTCAGTTTGCCAACACCAACATCGAGCGCCGCGCGAACTACTTCATCCTGTTCAGCTTCCCCACCGTGCGTGCTACGGGCGACCTCGTAGAGTTCACCGGTAAGGGCGACAGTGACGATGCCAAGCAGCAACAGCAGCAGACGCAGAACACCGTCATCAACGTGAACAACCACTAAATATATCGCATACGCGGTGCAGTCAGTTCCCTCTGGCTGTGCCGCTTTTTTTATTCGCATGAAAAAATATCTTTTGGGAGCCGCTGTTCTGTGCTCCGTTGTATCTTGTTCATCCATGCCGGATGGCATAGACGAGGATGCTTTTGCACCGTATAGTCCGGTGCCTCGCACCCTGATGTGCAATACCACCCGAGGGTTGGGCATTAGTTCGTTCAGCGCGAGCAATGATTGCCTGTACTACGAATTCGACAACAAAGAAGACCGCGATGCAGCCGGTTTTTATCAGCGTGTGAGCGAGGAGAAAGCGCACGTTATCATCCGCAGCGATGACACGTATGAAGTAGAGTACGTCCTCACCTTTACAAACCACCAGGAAGGTAGCGTAGAGGAAAAATACACAGTGGACGGATTTACCGAGACCTACAAGGGTAATTTCACCTTGCGCTGACCAAAGCAACGCTACTTTTTTCGCACGCACTTTTCCGCCGGTGGGGGAGTGCGTGTTTTTTTAGTCCCAAAGCAGGGGAAGCCCTAGCAGGAATGGGGCAATAAGGTATTGCCAAGTAGAGGGGGCTTCATTCTGAGGTCGGGCGTAGTCTGTGGGTGGAGGCATGGCGCCGCGGAGCTGCTGCCGGGCGCGCTTGCTGTCTGTGGCAAGGCGCAGGGTTTCTGCCAGAGCTTCTTTGTAGTCCGGTGCTTCGCGCAGGTGCAGAGCTTGGCGCATGTGGTCTGCGGCTGTGAGCCAGTTGCCTTGTCGGCGCTCGATAAGCCCCATGAGAAAATGCCCCTCGGGGTCAGCCGGGTAGCGTTTCAGTGCGTGTGTAGCCAGGGTTCGCCCAAGCTCCCAGTTGCCGGCTGCGCAGGCTTTTGCAGCAGCGTGCAGGTTCTCATTTTCTCCGGCAGGGATGATGCGGAAACTGCGGGTCTCCTTGTGTGGCACAAGGGCTAGTGTGAGTTGCTGCGCGAGGTTGTCGCAGGCATCGCTGAAGGTGTCACCGGTGCCGCCGAACTCCTGAACATAGGGAGGAATCGCAGGGTGCGTGAGGTATGCGGTAGCCTCTACTTCCTCGTAGTCATCCGATGTGCAGGTGCAGACCTCATCTTGGGAGCAGGTGTGGTATACCGGGCCGGTGTAGTAGCGATTTTTCACCCTTGCAAGGTGCAGGTGCGCTTTGCCTCCCGGTGTGAGGTGGTAGAAGCGTTCTTTTTCCAGATTCTCGATGACAGCATCCGCCAATTTTGCATTTTCTGAGCTGATACTCAGGGCTGTACCTCGCACCAAATCTACTGCGGCCGGCTCCGTGTGCTCCAGATATATCTGTGTGCCGCAGGAGCAGAGCAAGAGAGGTAAGGCTATGGTGGCGAGGGCTTTCATGCGGGCGGCTTATGCCATGAGTTCTTTTGCTCGTGCGGCAAGTGCTTGCTCCGAGTTCTCCAAGCGATCCTCCTGCACTTCGGCCAGCAGGGCACGGAGTATGCGCCCCAGCTCCGGCCCGGATGGTACACCCATGGACATGAGCATGCGGCCATTGATGTGCAGGTCTTTTATGCTGAAGGCGTGCTCTTCCTCCATGAGTTCTTCTATAAGCAGAGCCGCCTCTCGCAGGACTGCGGCTTTTTGTTGCTGCTCGTAGTCGGACTGCGCGGCGTGGTCGGCGCGTTTTATATCGAAGAGTTGCTGCACGACATCCTCCCCCAAGCGGCCAATGCAGCGGCGCATACCCGCGCGCGTGGTGGGGAAGCTATTGTCGTGCTCGCGTACTAGGGTGACGACGCGGTGCAGGGTGGCGTTGTCGCTCTTCAGGCGGGTGAGGATGCGTTCTGCCATTTCTGCGCTCACGTCCGGGTGGCCGTAGAAGTGTCCCACTCCGTCCTCTCCCTGTGTGTAGCAGGAGGGTTTGCCGATGTCGTGCAGCAGCATAGCCAGGCGCAGAGTCTCCTCTGCCGGGGCGGCCTGTACGGCGTAGGCTGTGTGTGTCCACACATCGTATTTGTGGTAGGGGGTATTCTGCTCGAAGCCGAAACTAGGCGTCAGCTCGGGGATGATGACGGACATGACATCCGGGAATGCCAGCAGCATGTTCAGCGCGCCCTTGCCCACCAGCATGCCCTTGAGCTCCTTGTAGATGCGCTCCACACTCACGTTCTCCAGCAAGTGCCGGTTGCGGCGTATGGAGTAGGCGGTCTCGCTCTCGATGCCGAAGTCGAAGCGTGCGGCAAATCTCAGCGCGCGCATGATGCGTAGCCCGTCCTCGTTGAAGCGGTCATCCGGTTCGCCTACACAGCGTATGAGCCCGGCGGCCAAATCCTGCTGCCCGCCGAAGGCGTCCACAAGCCCGCGGGTGGGGTTGTAGGCCATGGCGTTTATGGTGAAATCCCGGCGAGCGAGATCCTCCTCCACCCGGCTTACAAAGATGACCTCGTCCGGGTGGCGGTTGTCTGTGTACTCGCCGTCTATGCGGAAGGTGGTGGTCTCCACCGGCTCGTGGTTCACCATCACGGTAACGGTGCCGTGTTTCAATCCGGTTTTGATGACGGGGAACTTCCGGAAGACTCTCAGTACTTCCTGTGGGGTGGCGTTTGTGCAAACGTCCCAATCCTTGGGCGTGATTCCCAGCAGGCTATCGCGCACACAGCCTCCCACCACATAGGCCTCGTAGCCGAATTGCTCGAGTTTGTCTACTACGGTGCGGGCGTAGGGCGGTATATGGAGATGTGGGCTGTTCATCATGCGCGCGTATTATAGCGTAGTTTTTTGCATTTGTAAATCCGGAAACTTTACAAACGAATGAGCGGGAGGGGCCTTCCGGCTTCTCCCGCTCATATCGATCAACTCTGAAATTACATGAAAAAGACTTTGTGGGCTCTCACCTCCACAAATTAGCACACTCTTGCGCTTTCGTAGGGTGTGACACCGCCGCCGGGGAATTTGTTCAAGAAAAATGAAACTTTTTTCAATTTTCTTTGTTTTCCTGTTGCTTTGGACGTGGTTTGTAGTGGGTGAGCGGGGTGCGTTTTTTCTTTTTTTGGGGGGCGAAGTGCTCCGGGTGAGCTGCCACCCAGGCTTCGTAGAGATCTGGGCGGTTGGCTTTGGTGCGCTCTAGCGCGCGTTCTAACTTCCACTCTGCCATGGCTTTGTGATTTCCGGAGAGGAAAACTTCCGGCACGGCCATGCCGCGGAATACATTTGGCTTGGTATAAGCGGGAGCTTCCAGCAGGCCGTTGGCAAAGGATTCTTCCTCGCTGCTGCGGGCGTCTCCCAGCGCACCGGGCAACAGGCGCGCAACGGCATCTATGACTACTACTGCCGCTATGGCTCCGTTTGTCAGGATATAGTCCCCGATGGAAAGCTCCATGTCCACCAGCGTGTCGATGACTCGCTGGTCTACCCCCTCGTAGTGGCCGCATAGGATGATATAGTGCACATCTTCACCAGCTACGCAGGGCGCAGCGAGCTCCTCCGCCACCGGCTGGGAGAAGACTCGCCCTTGGGGGGTCATAAGTATAACTTTGGTGTTTTCCTGCCGCAGCTCTTCTATAGCTTCGAAAATAGGCTCGCATTTCATCAGCATGCCCTGGCCGCCGCCGCACAGGTAATCGTCCGTGCGGTGGTGTTTGTCGTGTGCCCAGTCGCGCAGCTGGTGGGCGCGCACATCGATGATTCCCTTATTTGCCGCACGCCCCATGATGCTTTGCGAGAGCGGGGTGGATATCAGCTCGGGGAAGAGGGTCAGGACGTCGATGGTAAGCATAAGCGGAATGTTCGGAAGACGAATCCCGGGGGGACGAAGTGCTGTGCAACACTACGCTCCCCCGTTGTTCGCCTTCCGTGTTCTTACATGTTGTGTCTCAGCATGCCTTCGATGTAGGCATCTATGTTGCCGTCCATCACATCCTGTATGTTGCCGGACTCCACGCCGGTGCGCAAATCCTTCACCATCTGGTAGGGCTGGAACACGTAGGAGCGAATCTGGTTGCCCCATGCTATGTCGCCCTTCTCGGAGTATTGGCGGTCTGCCTCGGCGCGTTTGCGGTCTTCCTCCAGCTGGATAAGGCGCGCCTTGAGCATGCGCATGGCTTCCTCGCGGTTGCGTAGCTGGGAGCGCTGGGTCTGGCAGGCGACGATGATGCCGGTGGGCAGGTGCGTGAGACGCACGGCAGTCTCCACTTTGTTCACGTTCTGGCCGCCTTTGCCGCCGGAGCGGTAGGTATCCATCTTCACGTCTGCTTCCTTTACTTCGATTTCGATGTCGTCCGAGATATCGGGCGTTGCATCCAGAGAGCAGAAAGAGGTGTGCCGTTTGCCGGCGGAATCGAAGGGGCTCATACGTACCAAGCGGTGAATACCGCGCTCGTTCTTGAGGTAGCCGTAGGCGTACTCGCCTTCAATTTTGACGGTTACGGAGCGAATGCCGGCCTCATCACCATCTGTGCTTTCCATGATTTCTGTGTTGAACCCGTGGCGTTCGCAGTAGCGCAGGTACATGCGCAGCAGCATGCTGGCCCAGTCGCAGGCTTCTGTGCCGCCGGCTCCGGCGTGGATGGTTACATAGCAGCCGGCGTTGTCGTGCGGGCCGTTCAGCAGGGTGATAAGCTCGAAATCCTGCAGACGCTTCACCCAAGCATTGTACTCGGCCAAGGCTTCTTCGGCTATCTCCGGCTCTTCCAGAGCCATTTCAATGATGCCCTCGATGTCGTCCAGCCCGCTTTCCAGGGCGCGGAACTGCTCCAAGCGGCGCTTGATGGGGTTTACCTCGGCCATGAGGGCTCGAGCCGTAGCGGGGTTGTCCCAGAAATCGGGCGCGCTCATGCGCTCATCGAGTTCTGCCACTTTTGCTTCCAGGGAAGCCGGGTCAAAGATAGCTCCCGAGCTCGGAAAGACGGCTGCGCATGGCCTCCGTGTCAAGCGTCGAGAGATCGATATCGGTCGTCTGGTTCTCCATACGGCCGCGGAGTATACAGGCTCCCGCACTCTTTGTCAAGCACGAATAAAAGCGTGTCCCTGTTTTTTGCAGGATGGATGCTGAGATGCTAATATACACGACGTGAGCGCCTTGTATGCTATGTGTGTATATCATGAAAGTATACTTTAAGAATTTGCGCGAAATTCTTAAAGTATACTTTCATGATGTGGTGTTTGAGGCCTTATTATTTTCTATGTCAAAGGTTTGTATGTGTTTCTTTTTTTGAGGCTGTCTTGTCCGCAAACGTTTTTTGCTGCAAAGAGCTTCTCCGGGTGCTAACTTATGAATATCTAACAAAACTATTTTTGTGAATATGCGCTAAAGCGTACGAAAGGAGAGGGTTGTATAATCTCGTCGTTTATAATAAAAGTATACTTTAAGAATTTGCGCAAAATTCTTAAAGTATACTTTTATTATTGCTTGACAATGTTTTCTGAAAGGGTATAATGTGCTCAGGAACAAAAGAAAGGAGCTATATGCTGGAAGATGTACAGGTTGCGCAGATGCTGAGCGAGTATAATCCATGGTGGAGCAATGAAGGCTACACCGAAACAACCCCGGAGGTCTATCGGCGGGCGTACCATGAGACGCTCGAGGTGCTGGAAAATCAGGAAGTACGCCGCTTTGTTGTGTTGAGCGGAGCCCGCCGCATTGGTAAAACAACGGTTATGCGGCAAATCATTGCACACTTGCTGCAACAAGGCGTGAATCCGCTGCATATTTTTTACCTCTCCTTTGATAATCCCTTGTGCAAACTGATAGGGGTGCCGCGTGTTCTGGCTGAGTATGATGCCATGGTCTCACCGGGTGCTCCCTGTTATTTCTTTTTCGATGAAATACAGTATGCCGATTCTTGGAGCCTGTGGCTGAAAACGCTCTACGATATGCGCCCGAATCTGCGCTTGGTAGCTACCGGCTCTGCTAGTCCGAGCATCGAAAAGGGGGCGGCAGACAGCGGCGTAGGGCGCTGGAGGGTACTGCGCATGCCAACGCTGACCTTCCGCGAATTCTGCGATATTCAGCGTATAAGTACCCCTTGTTCGGGGGAGCAGTATGCCCCGGAGGATTTCGCCGCTATGGGGCATGCTAAGCTTGTGCAGCTCATGCGCCGCTTGGGGGATATGCAGGCTGTGTGGAAGCAGTATATCGAGCGAGGGGGATTCCCGGAACTACTGTCGGTAAGCTCTCTTCATCAGGCACAGATACTGCTTCGAGAAGATGTCGCCGATAAAGTGCTCAAACGCGACGTGCCTTCCTTGTTCGATGTGCGCAATTCACTCCAACTCGAAAAGGTCTTTCTTTATCTGTGTCTGCACTCTGGTTCTCCTATCAACATGGCAGAAATGTGCAAGAAACTGGAGGGGGTGACCCTGCCAACCTTGCAGCGTTATATCCGGTACCTTGCAGATGCTAATCTGGTTTACATATGTCACAACTCAGCCTATGCCGGCAAAAAGGGACTTTCCGCGCAGTGTAAGATTTATGTGGCAGACGTGGCACTGCGCAATGCCTGTCTAATGAGGTCTCCGGCTCGCATGGATGATACCGATATGGGTGCCATGGTGGAAAGCATAGTATATAAGCATCTTCGCCACGCTTTAGGTGCTACGCACCGACTAGGCTATGTGCAAATGAAAGGCCGCAAAAAGCAGGAAGTGGACTTTGCTTTGACTCGCCCTACGGGGGAGCGCTTCCTTTGCGAGGTAAAATACCGAAACGACTCCTCCATCTCTCAGCAGGATGCTATAGCACAGCTTTGCAATGCACCTGAGTGCATGGGGGCTTTTCTTCTTACTCGCAATGCGGCAGATTACGGCTTGTCTGCCGTGGCTTCCGGTAGTCGGCCTATTATACGTATTCCGGCTGCGGCGTTTTGTTATCTACTGAATTACAAGGAAATGTAATGCAATGAAAGTATACTTTAAGATCTTGCGTAAAATTCTTAAAGTATACTTTCATTATGGCTATTTTTTGTGTTCTTTGATCAGCTAGAGGAGCCTGAGCGTATCTCCATAAAAAGGTTGCGCCGGGAAGCGTATTGTGCTACACTGGCAGGCATGAAGATACACACATGCGCGGCGATACGGGAGGCAGAGCGGGCTCTGTTTGAAAGCGGGAAGTCGAGCTCTGCAGAGCTTATGAGCACAGTGGTGGAGAGGATGTGGCAGGCAGTGTTGCAGGAGCCGGAGCTGTGTGAGCTGATGCCGCAGCGTGTGGTGGTGTACGCCGGGAAAGGGAACAATGCCGGGGACGCCATGGGGCTGGCTGCGCAGTTTACCTGTCCGGTAACGCTGCGAATGGCGGGCTCCCCGGATGATTTCTCGGAGGCTAGCGCTTTGCAGTACAAGCTGTTGAGCGAGGAAGCTGTGAGCACGGAGGCGCCTGAGCCACAGGAGCGTTTACTTATAATAGATGGTCTGTTGGGTAGTGGCGGAGATGGGGCGTTGCGGGCTCCCTACACAGCACTGGTGCAAGAGCTCAATGCTCTGCGCGAGGCGTCCCCGAGCAGCTGCACACTGGCTATTGATGTACCGACCGGCCTGAATGGCGATACGGGAGAGGTGCCGGGCGAGGCTGTGCGGGCGGATGTGACAGCTGTTATCGGCTGTGTGAAACCCGGCATGGTGGCGGATGGCGCAGAGGATTATGTGGGGCGCCTGGTTTGCATACCGCTCCCGGAGGTGGAGCTACCGGCAGAAACTGTGGCACAAGTTGCTACGCAAGCGGTTGTGCAGTGGTTGCCCCGGCGGGCATATTCCTGCTTCAAAAATCGCGCCGGGCGTGTGAATATTGTGGCGGGCAGTGTGGGGTATGCGGGTGCAGCCCAGTTGTGCGCGGAGGCGGCCTTGGCCGCCGGGGCGGGGCTGGTGGCGCTATATTGCCGCGAGGAGGTGTACCCCATACTGGCTGCCCGTATTGCGCCGGAGGTGATGGTACACCCCGTGAAGAGCTACGCCGAGATTCCTGTAGACGGAGCACAGGCTCTGGTGGTAGGTCCCGGGCTGGGGCGCTTGCAGGGCGCGGAGCTGCGCGCCTTGCACAACCTATTATTGCGCAGCGCGGGGCCGATGGTGCTGGATGCCGATGCGTTGAATATGGCGGCTGAGTATGGTTGGGAGCTACCACAGCAGGCTATTCTGACTCCGCATCCGGGCGAAATGCGGCGCCTTTTCCCCGCCGGATGCGAGCTGAGCCGCGCGGAGTGCGCACGCCGCTTCGTGCAGCAGAATCCTTGTACTTTGTTGCTCAAGGGAGCTCGCTCTATCGTGACGAATGGGCAGGAAGTGTGGTACAACTCCACCGGAGGTCCCTATATGGCAAACGGCGGGCAGGGGGATGTGCTCGCCGGGTGTATCGGTGCGTTGGTGGCGCAGGGGCTTTCCTCCATGCAGGCGGCAGTGGTGGGTGCCTATGCTTGCGGGCAGGCTGCTGCCATTTCCTGTGCGCAGAGCGGCTATCCGCGCGCTATCCGTGCTTCGCAGCTTATCACGTGTCTCCCACAGGTTCTGAATTTGTGACCTTGCCTCAGAGGTAGAGTGTTCGCGGGCGGGTGGATGGCGCATCGAAGGTGGTGAGTACTTGCGCCGGTGCTTCGCGACGCAGGTCTACCAAGCGTATAGCGCCTTGCGGGCAGGCTTGCTGGCAAGCGGTTTGCGGTGCGGAGCCATCCCGGCGGGCGGCATTGAGGCGCTGGAGGCAGTAGGTGCATTTCTCCATGACCCCGCGCGTGCGCACGCTTACTTGCGGATTGGCCGGGCGGGCCGTGGTGGTATGCGAGCTGCGGGAGTAGTCCCGGAAGTTGAAGCTGCGAGCCTCGTAGGGGCAGGCGGCTGCGCAGTAGCGTGTGCCCCAGCAGCGGGGGTACACCATGGCGTTGAGCCCTTCGTCCGTGTGAACAGTGGCGTGCACGGGGCAAACTGCTTCGCAGGGAGCGTTTTCGCACTGGCGGCAAGCAGTGGGCACATAGAGGCGCGTGCCCTCCGGGGTGCGGTAGCGGTCTATGCGCAGCCATTGCAGGTCGCGGTGTTGTGCCAGTTCTGCCTCGCCGACTATGGGCACATTGTTTTCCGCGCGGCAGGCTAGGGTGCAGGC
>JAZNTO010000070.1:0-5160 GCA_045591805.1 Akkermansia sp.
AATGCAAGACTAAAGTTGCAAAAAAGTTTTTTTTTTCCAAAAAAACCCCCCCCGAAGGCATGGGGCGGAGGTAGATAGGGGGCTGTGGTGGGGTGTTACCAGAGCCGCCATGCGTCGAGCGGGTTGTCGTCTTTTTGTTGCTTATTGTCGGGTTGGGCTTGCTCGGAGTCATCCTCTCTGTGGGAGGCTCCCATGGCGGTGTCTTTGTCCGCGCCTGAGAGTTTGCCGAAGAGTCGGTCGAAGAGGCCGCGTTTTTCGGCGGCTTGGAAGTCTGCTTCCCAGATGAGGCTGTCCTCGAGGAAAGGAGGTCCTTCTGTGGAGTTGTTGATGCTGTAATTCTTGCCGTCTGCGGTGAGTGCTTGGTGGATTTTTTCCGGGTCGGGCAGGGTGTTATTAGTGCGGAAGAGGTGGTGAATGGGGGAGTGCTCGGCATCGAAGGTGCCGTATGGCGGTTTTTTGGGGTCGTCTATTTCCTCCAGCAGAAGGCAGAATCCAAACTCTGTACCGGGTATTTCGGAGACGAGGATTTCGATGGGGTATTTCTCTCCTTTTTTCACGGAAAAGGGGACGCCGGAGGGAATGCCGCCGAGGTTGCGGTTCCAGTGCGGAGTGGAGTCGTATTGGTAGAGTGCGCGTCCTTTTGTTTTGGTGGTAATCTCGCGCTGGTGTTTGCTGTTTGGCGAGGGTGCTTTTTGTGTGATTTCGTGTTGGTAGGAGCGGTGTGTTCCTTGGTCGAAGTATTTGCGTGTGGGGATGCTCCAGCCGCTTTCGAGCACGAGCTTGTTGTCGAAGCGTACCAGCAGGGTGTCATCTCCCATGCCGACGAAGCGGAATGTGCCGCTCTGAGGTGCGGTTACAACGCCGCGGTATACGACTACCCATGCTGTGGGCTCTACCTTGGGGGCTCCGGATTCCGGGTTGTCGTTGCACTGGAAAGCTTCCGGGCCGTAGGCTGCTTTGCAGCGGGGCAGGTAGAAGTACGGGGCGTAGAGTTTGACGCTCGGGGAGTAGTAGGCGCGGAAGATGTCCTGGTCCCACTTTTTGTTGTTGAACTCGTGGATGAGGTCTACCACTTGCTGCCGGCGCAGGGGGGCGGCTTTGCCGTCTATGGGGTGTTTGAGGTCGTAGAATCTGCCTACGAGGGCGGATTCCTCGCTCACGGCGTCGCCGAAGGCTTGCAGGAGCTTGTAGTTTGCGGCGAGTTTGTGCCACTCTTTTTTGGTGGCGTCCCAGGCGCGGGTACCGAGTTCTTGTGCTTGTTTGCCGATGTTTTGCGCGTCTTCCCACAGGTTGTCCCAGTCTGCACGAGCGGGGGAGGCGAGCAGGAGTGCTGCGAGAATTGCCGAGATGGTGCTGAAAGTTTTTGTGCGCATGTCTGTAGTGTAGCGAACTCCGGCGTGCTTGGCAAGTAAAATATAGTGAAGTGGTATGATTTTTTTACTGCCGGGCTTGCCGTAGCAGTTTGCTGTGTATGGCGGGCGAAGGCGAATGTAGCTAGTAGGATGAGGATTGGCATCATGACACAAGATGGGATTGTGAAATGGGGTGTTATGCTTGCCACGGGGCGGCATTTGTGCTACAATGCGCAACCGCGTGCGCACATGGGGTGCACTATACCGTCAATTTTAACCGTCAAGATACATGATTAAGTGGATTCTGAATAAAATCGTAGGTTCAAAGAACCAGCGCGAGGTGCGCAAGCTGCGCCCCATCGTGAAGAAGATGCTGGAGATAGAGGCAAGCTGGGGGAGTAAGGATCGCGATTTCCTGGTGGGCAAGACCACTGAGTGGCAGAAGTATCTGCACCGTTTCACGCCGATTGACCTGCCGACTCGCGGTGTGGTGCTGGCGGCCGGAGCGCAGGAGTTGCAGCGCTATGCGGAGGTGCTGAATACGCGTTTTGAATCCCTGAAGGATATATTCCCGAAACTGCCTGCGGTGGAGCCCACGGCGGAGTCTATAGAGGCCGGCAAGAAGGCTTTTGCGGAGATAGAGCCGAAGTTCGACAAGTTGCGTGCCCGCTATTTGGAGCAGATTATGCCGGAGGCATTTGCCGTGGCAAAGTGTGCCGCGCGCAATCTGTGCGGCACGGAGGTGGATGTATGCGGTACGCCCATAAAGTGGGATATGGTACATTTCGATGTGCAGCTGATTGGCGGTATTGCGCTGCACCGCGGATTCATAGCGGAGATGGCCACGGGTGAGGGTAAGACCCTGGTGGCAACCCTTCCGGTGTATCTGAACGCGCTCACCGGGCTGGGTGTGCATGTGGTGACGGTGAACGACTACCTGGCACGCCGCGACTCCATGTGGATGGGTGCTCTCTTCAAGTATCTGGGGCTCACAGTGGGCTGTATACAGAGCATGATGCCCAACGACTTGCGCCGCCAGATGTACGCCTGCGACATTACCTACGGCACGAATGCCGAATTCGGCTTCGACTACCTGCGCGACAACGGTATGGCTACCACCCGCAGTGCCCAGGTGCAGCGCGGGCACTATTTCGCCATCATCGACGAGGTGGACTCCATCCTTATCGACGAGGCTCGTACGCCGCTCATCATCTCCGGCCCGGCTGTTATAGAGCGCGAGCAGCAGTACGATACCCTTAAGCCGCTTATCGAGAAGGTGGTGAAGGCTCAGATAGAGCTTTGCAATGGTCTCATGTCCAAGGCGAAGCAGTATGCCAAGGATGGCGATACTGCCGCAGCCGGCCGCTGCCTGTACAAGGTGAAACTCGGCATGCCGCGCAACCGTGCATACATGCGTTCGCAGGAGGATGTGGAGATGCGCCGCATGGTGGAGAAGTACGAGCTTTTCCTGCTGCAGGATCCGCGCAAGCTGGAGCTCTTTAAGCTGAAGGAGGAGCTCTATTTCTGCTTGGATGAGAAGCTGCATGATGCGGATCTCATGGAGATGGGGCGCGAGCTGATAAGCCCCGGCAAGCCGGAGGATTTTGTGCTGCCCGATCTGGGTACCGAGTTTGTGAATATAGATGAGGACGAGACGCTCTCCGAGCGCGAGCGCGAAGCACGCAAGACCGCCCTCATAAAGAAGCTGGACGAGAATGCAGCCCGCCTGCACACCATCAGCCAGTTGCTTAAGGCATACACCATCTACGAGCGCGACAAGGAGTATGTGGTGAAGGACAGCAAGGTAATCATCATCGACCAGAACACCGGGCGCGAGATGCCCGGGCGCCGCTGGAGTGAGGGGCTGCACCAGGCCGTGGAGGCCAAGGAGGGCGTGGAGGTAGAGGCGGAGAATATGACCTACGCCACCATCACCATCCAGAACTACTTCCGCCTCTACACCCGCTTGGCGGGTATGACCGGTACAGCAGAGACCGAGGCGGCCGAGTTCCACGATATTTACAAGTTGGATGTACTGCCTATCCCGACAAATCGTCCGTGCATACGCTTGGATATGAACGACCTTATCTTCAAGACCCGTCGCGAGAAGTTCAACGCCGTGGTGTCCAAGATAAAGGAGCTGCATACCAAGGGTCAACCTGTGCTGGTGGGCACGGCCAGTGTGGTGGCCTCCGAGACACTTTCGCGCATGCTTTCCGGCGCGCGCATACCGCACGAGGTGCTCAATGCCAAGAACCACCAGCGCGAGGCCGAGATTGTGGCTCGCGCCGGGCAGCGTGGTGCTGTGACGGTGTCCACCAACATGGCCGGTCGTGGTACGGATATTAAGCTGGGTGAAGGAGTGGCGGAGCTGGGCGGCCTCTTTGTGCTGGGTACAGAGCGTTACGAGTCCCGCCGTATCGATCGCCAGCTGCGCGGCCGCTGCTCCCGCCAGGGAGACCCCGGTGCTTCGCAGTTCTTCCTCTCTTTCGAGGATGACCTCATGCGCAACTTCGGTGGCAGCGAGCGCATGACTCGTGTGATGGATCGCTTTGGCATGGAGGAGGGCGAGGCTGTGGAGAGCGGCCTCATGAACAGGATAATCGAGGGGGCGCAGAAGCGCGTGGAGCAGCGCAACTACATGTGGCGTAAGCATGTGCTGGACTACGATGATGTCATGAACCAGCAGCGCACTATTGTGTACGGCATGCGCAACGCGGCTCTGCTCTGCGAGGAGCCCCGCGAGATGCTCTACGAGCAGCTTGTGGAGGGTGTCAACAACAAGTGCGAGCTCTACCTCAACGAGGACAACACCGGTACCGTGCGCCGCGCAGACTTGCTGCAGTGGGTGAACTCCACCTTCCCGCTGGGCTGGGGAGAGAGCGACGCTGGCTTCCTGAAGATGCCGCCGGCGGAGGCTGCGCAGGTCATCATCGAGAAGGTACGCGAGATGTACGAGAAGAAGGTGGCCGGCGAGCGTCCTGACCGTGTGGACCAGATGGAGCGCTCCATCATGCTGCAGGCCATCGACAAACTCTGGCAGCAGCACATCACGGATATGGATGCTCTGCGCGAGGGCGTGCGCTTGCGTGCTCAGGGGCAGCGCGACCCGCTTGTCGAGTACAAGCGCGAGGCATACGAGCTGTTCGAGGCGCTCATGAACAATATCCAGTTCGAGATACTCAACAACCTGTTCCGCAGCACCACAAGCCTCAACGCTTTCGAGGATTTCCTGGCCTCTCTGCCCTCCAGCAATGCAGAGGAGGAGGCTTCGGATGTGACGGATATCCTGGGCAACGGCGACCTGCTCTCCCTGCTTCGCGAGCAGATGAGCCAGATTGCTGCTCGTGCCAAAGCCGCCTCGGAGGCGCTTCCCCCGCAGCCGGAGGGCATGCCGGAGGCAGCCGCTATGACCGACAGCGCGGACGCCTTTGCACCCACCATGGAGCTGCCGGAGGGCGAGAGCGTGAGCGGTGTGGCTATGCCCGGTGTGCGCATGAAAGCCGAGAAAAAGCTTACCATGCCCCGCAAGAAGGTCATGGGCAAGGTGAAGCGCGAGTCCAACCCGGCCGTGCTTCTGGAAGAGCCCGCTGCGGAGGAGGAGGCTAGGTAACCCCCGCCCCCTCCTGCACACATACTCTCCCCCTGCGCGCGCTGTATGAACGTACGTTCTGTACTGGAATACGTGCCCTGCTTCAGTGGCCGACTCTTCGTGGTGCACATCTGCGAGGCCTCGGCCGCGGCGGATGCGCTGGTGGATACGCTGCTGGATATCGATGCCCTGCACGAGATAGGCGTGCGCCTGGTG
>JAZNTO010000071.1:0-16110 GCA_045591805.1 Akkermansia sp.
TGCGCCCGCGGAACCCGCACCCGCTGCCGAGGAGCCGGCTCCCGTGGTGGCTAGCTGTGGAGTGCTTGGCAAACGCACGCCGGAGGCAGATTGGGTGACCACTCAGTTTAAGCAGCCGCTTGTTCCGCGAGAGCAGACACGTGTTTCTGTGCTGGGGTATCACAATTTCAGCAAAACGAAGCCCTGTACCGAGATGCGCATGAGCACGGCGGATTTTTGCCGCCAGATGCAATTCCTCAAGGATTCGGATATTTGCGTTATTTCCATGCAGGACTTTTTGGAGTGGCGTTTTGGCACGCGGTGTTTGCCTGAGCGTTGCGTTCTTATCACCATAGATGACGGCTGGAAGAGCGTCTACACAGATGCCTATCCGGTGCTGAAGGCCTACGGCTACCCCTTTACGCTCTACCTCTATACGCGTTACATCAACGTGCAGGGGGATTCCATGACCACGGCGCAGATTCAGGAGATGCTGGCGAATGGTGCCACTATCGGCAGCCATTCCTCGAATCATCTCTACCCAAGCAAGTGGAAGCGCTACAAGCAGGACTCGCCGGAGTACGTGGCTCAGCTCAAAAAAGAGTTGGCGGATTCGCGCGAGAAGCTTATTTCCATGTTCGGCAACTGCTCCACCTATTGCTACCCCGGCGGCTACAATACCCCGGCTATGCACACGGCGCTGGAGAATGCCGGATACCAAGCAGCCTTCACTGTGCTGGAATCCAAGGTGGGGTGCGAGGAAAGCGCCCTTACAGTGCACCGCTACATGGTGTTCGGTACCTTGCACGAGATTTTCCGCCGAGCTGTCACCTTTGGCGGGGTAGAAGCTGTTGCTGCTACGCGTGCGGCCATCCAAGCAGCGGAAGCTCCGGCTCGTGAGTTTTTCCCGCAGGCTTTTGAGGGATGCACCAACCGCAAGCCGGCTTCTGTTGCCAAAAAGAAGCCGGCCAAACGTCCGGCGCGGAAAAGACCCGCTAAGCCTGCTACGCCTCACATCGTGCCCGACCCGGCAATTCCGGCACAGGGCGATTCTTCCCCGAATATCCACTAAATACGTATACTTATTACCTTACTATGGCCTTCAGAAGACGTTCATACAACCGCACCGCCCCAGCGTATTGCAGAATACCGATTATCCCGGGCATTCTTTACATAAACCTCAGTCGCTCAGGAATTTCCCTGAGTTTCGGTAAATCCTCGGTGGGGCGCGCCTCGGTGAGCAAGAACGGAGTGCGCCTTAGCAAGAGTATCGGCGGCTTTCAGATAGGTAAGACCTTTAGCTTTTCTAAGCTTGGCAAGCTGTTCGGTGGCGGTAAAAAAGATTCAGATTCCGAGAAATGAATATGAAATGGCTTGTTGTTTTGTTGGCTCTTGGGAGCCCGGCCTTCGCCGCGACCTCTGCCGAGCCTTTGCCCACGCAGGAGTTCATGGGTACTGTGGGCGTGTTCGCCGCCATTTTGGGGATACTGGGTTTCACCGGTCTGCTTGCAGCCAGCGCTCAGAAGGTAGATTTGCACTATGGCATGGGGGATGTGTATCTCTCCGTACCCATAGCCCTCGCGGCTTGGTTGGGGCTTGGTTCTCTGGCAATCATGGGGTATCGCGGGGATGACTTGTTGCCCTACATGCAGGAAAAGCTGTGGCTTTCCGGCGGCTCGTTGATGCTGGCACTGTTTCTTTCCTTTGTATTGGTGCGGCGTTGTAATCCGGAGGCAGGCGTACTGCGTTTGGTAATTGCTGCATTCGGGCGTTTGTTTGTGGATACGCTCAGCCAGCTGTTTTCCCTGTTGGTGGTGCTGAGTGGCGTGTGGGTTATTTTCGGCGGGCGCAAGCAAGATGGGGAAAAGGTGTCTTTTCTGGGGCGTCTGGGTTGTGCCTTTGCCTTTGTCGGATTGTTCAACCTAGTTTGGGGCTCCATACGTTCTACGACCAAGGAGCCGATTTCTGCCACAAATGGTTATCTGCTTGGTATTCTGAATGTCCTCTGCGTTGCCGGTGCCGTATACGGCGGCTATCTCTACACGCATCGCACCCCGCAGCTGCGTTCTACGGATTTGGTGGAGGCGGTTGCGGCTCAGAAGTCTGAGCAGGTGCGCCGTATCATCGCGGAGAATCCCATGCTGGACCGCGAGGCCGCTATAGAGCATGCCGTTCGCAACGACTTCCGTAAGATGCTCAACATCATCGTGCGCGATACCTCAGACCTTGAGCTTGCCATCGAATGCGCCTCCGACAACGATAAAACCGCTACTCTGAGATTCCTCAAAGAAAAGGAGTTCATCTCCTCTCCCACGGAGGCGCCCGCAGACGATGAATAACCGAAAATAATATCTAATCAATAGGCTTTTCTGCTCGACAAGCGGGGCGGAATCTGCTATATGGTATGCTATGAAGCTGCTGACATCTGTTATAGCATTGGTCGCCATAGCGACTGCACCGTTGTGGGCCGGGCCGGAGGCCATGAAAAACACGCAGGCGCCGCAGGCGGGCAAGGCCGCTGCTTTTTCCTTTGGTGGGGAAGGGGGGCGCGAGTTCCTGCTGGATGGCGTGCCTTTCCAGATTCGCTCCGGCGAGATTCATCCGCAGCGTGTGCCGCGCACGCACTGGAGGCATCGTATCCGCTCAGCAAAAGCTATGGGGCTCAATACGATAGCTTTCTATGTGTTTTGGAATGCACTGGAAAAAGAGGATGGTAGCTGGGACTTTTCCGGGCGCAACGACATCGGCGCTTTCATAGACATGTGCGCGGAGGAGGGCATGTGGGTGCTTTTCCGCCCCGGTCCCTTTGTGTGCGGCGAGTGGGATTTGGGGGGCTTGCCTACCTACCTCATCAAAGACGAGGTAACTCCGTTGCGCTACACGGGCAATGCGCAGTTCATGGAGGCACAGACCCGCTATCTGGAGAAGATGGCAGAGGTGGCCATACCGCGCCTTTGCAAGAATGGTGGTCCCATCCTCATGGTGCAGCTGGAGAATGAATACGGCAGCTACAAGACCCCGCACGATGAGATGGCCTACATAGAGTGGCTCAAAGACTTCTGGACCCGCAAGGGCGCCGGCCCGTTCTATCTGTCAGAGGGCTCGCAGAACCACCACCTGCGCTTTGTGCCGGAGGGGGTGGCCGTGGGGCTGGATCCGGCCGACAATGCCGGGCAAATGCGCAATGCGCTGCGCATAGCCAAGGGGGTGCCGGTGTTCTCGTCCGAGACGTACCCCGGCTGGCTGCGCCACTGGGGGGAGGGGAATTGGACCCCCTCGCGCAGTACGCTCAATTCCGTGCGCTGGTATATGAAAGACGGTGTATCGTTCAACCTGTTTGTATACCACGGCGGGACGAGTTTCGGGCTCACAGCCGGCGCCAACAGCAACGAGCAGGGCACCAATTTCCAGCCGGATCTCACCAGCTACGACTACGGCTCCCCCGTGGGCGAGAACGGCAATCTTACCCGCGAGTATTTTGAGTATCGGGATATCATTCGCGCCGCGCTTCCGGAAACAGTGCAGCTACCCGAGCCGGTGCAGCCCGTCGCTATGGAGCTGCCCGCTTTTCGTCCCACCCGCGTGGCAGATTTCCATGCCTTGGCTACTCAGCGCGAGGGGCAGACCTATGCCACACCGCCTACACTGGAGAGTCTGGGGCAGAATCAGGGCATCGCTATCTACTCCGCCGGCATTCCTGCAGGGCCTGCTCAGTCCCTTACCTGCAAGGCGCATGACTACGCGTTGGTCTATGTGGGGGATCAGTTTATAGGTACGCTGGATCGCCGCTTGGAGCAGACGTCTATAGAACTGCCCGCCCGCGAGAAACCGGAAATCCTCAAAATTGTGGTGGATACTTTTGGCCATGTGAACTTCGGCTCCTATCTGGAGAAAGACCGCAAAGGACTCATCGGCAAAGTGCTGCTGGGCGATACCGAGGTGCAGGGCTGGCGTGTGGCGCGTATGCCGCTCACGGCTGTGCCCACGCCGGTGCGCAAAACCGGGCATGCGCGCTACCGCGAGCGCGGGGCTCTCTACCGTGCGGAGGTGCAGATTGACCGCGAGCCGCTCGATACCTTCCTGGATATGGCAGGGTGGAACAAAGGCTATGTGTGGGTGAATGGTCACCTGCTGGGGCGCTACTGGCACATAGGCCCCCAAGAGCGCCTCTACTGCCCCGGTGAGTTCCTGCGGCAGGGTAGCAACACCATCGAGGTGCTCGATATGCACATGGTCACGGATACTCCTCCGGCTATCTCCGGCAAAACTCAGCGCAACATGGAGGTGAAAAAGCAGACGAAGTCTCTTAACAATCAGTGGGATTGATTATATGAAGAAGTGGTGGTGCTGTCTCCTCTGGCTCGTGTTGGCGGGCTGTGAAAATCATGTGGGCACACTCACTCTGCCCGCGGCAGCGGATTATATGCGGAGCCCGGATACCATGTACCGAGGGTTGGATTACCTCGGTACGGCGGACGGCTACCACTATTTCGAGAAAAAGCGGGAGATGGCGGCAGATGTTCGCTTCCGTGTGCCGGAGTCTCAGTACGCGCCGGCTCAGACTTTTGCTTACCGCTCGTGGTTCCCCCGGCAGGAGGATGTGTCAGCCGAATGGGCGAACATGGTGCTGACAATCCACCGGGAGGCTCCGTATCGCTGTAGCCTCGGTGCCAAGTATTATCGCTCTCCCTCGGAGGTGCCTGTGCACATGTGGCGCGCTGTGCGCGTGGTGGTGCTACCCGGCAAGACCGAGGCCGATTGCTCCGCCGCGAGGGCTGCTCTTGCCCCGTATCTCAGAGGAAATCAACAAGTCTTCTATTATAACCCGCCCAGCTCTATGCCGTCGTTTTTGCTACAGCCGCAGCAAAGAGCCGGCGCCGGTACGCTCAATACCGCTGCGTTGGATGACATGATGAGTAGATAGCCAGCCTGAAATGCCCCCAATATAAAAATTGAACATAGAAAGTTTACACCATTTACACACATGAAACGCATTATACTTCTTGCAGCTTTATTGGCTATGCCTTGTTCTTTTGTTGCCTGCACTGATTCGGGTAGAGATAATTTAGTTTTGTTTGAAGAACTTGAAGGTGCCATGAAAGAGCCGGAACGGAAAGCCGCTTTTCGTGCCGGATATGAGGGCAACTCTGCAGAACTTGATAGATTGTTAAAGGAACAATCCTCTGTTTTCGTTACGGCTGTAGGAAATTGGGGGGTAGTCGTAAAGCTTGCTGATACATATTGTAGTGGTGCGGCATTGGCCGGACATATTGAGCTGGTGAAGCGATGCATTGAGAATGGATGCGATAAGGATAAAGCTTTGACTAGTTCGGCCGCGGGGGGACACATGGACATTGTGACATTACTGCTTGAAAAAGAGGCTGACCCCAATTCCGGGTTGGCAGGGGCAGCAGGAGGTGGTCACATGGACATTGTGGAACTGATGCTCGAGAAAGGTGCTAAAGACATGGACAAGGGATTGCGGAGAGCAGCAGAGGGGGGGCACATGGACATTGTGGAACTGATGCTCGAGAAAGGTGCTAAAGATTTAGATAAGGGATTGCGGGCAGCAGCAGAGGGTGGTCACATGGACATTGTGAAACTGATGCTCGAGAAAGGTGCTAAAGATTTAGATAAGGGATTGCGGGCCGCGACATCGAGCGGTCACGTAGGCATTGTGAAGCTTCTGCTCGAGAGAGGTGCAAAAGACTTGACTCCTTGTGTGGGATATGCCGCTTATCACGGGTACATGGATATTGTTGAGCTGCTGCTTGAGAAAGGAGCCGACCCGAATATCGGGCTGCAGGCATCAGCAGAGGGTGGCCGCATCGACATTGTGAAACTGGCGATTAGGAATGGCGCGAAAAACATGGATAAAGGGTTGCAGGCTGCAGCAGCCGGAGGACATGCGGACATTGTAAAACTAATGCTCGAGAAAGGAGCTAAAGATTTGGATTTTGGAATGGGAGTTGCTGCCTCCAGTGGTCACTTGCATATTGTTGAGCTGCTGCTTGAGAAAGGAGCCGACCCGAATATTGGACTGCAGGCTGCCTCGGAGGGCGGACAAACAAAGTGCGTAGAACGCATGCTGCGCATACCCCGTGTCGATGTCAACAATGCTAAAAAGAATGGCCAGACTGCGCTCTATTGGGCTGCACTGAACGGCCACGAGGAGTGCGTGAAACTCTTGCTGGCCACTCCCGGTATCAATGTTAACAAGGCGAATTACCAAGGTAACACACCGCTTCGGGTGGCTGAAAGAATGGGGCACACCGAATGTGAGCGCTTAATCCGCGCAGCGGGAGGACGGTAAGGAAGTTAGAGGTTGAATTTTGAAGGTAGGAAGTGTCGAGTTTGGCGCGCAAGCGCGCGCAACGGCTTGTGGCACGAAATACAGCGAGCCATTGGCTCGCTGTATTTGAATCGGGACTTTTTTTGGGGAGAGGGGGGATTTATCTCGATGTTCCGCCTCGATAGCCCGGAAGTTTCATCTTTTGCCGGGTACTAGTTTCTTTTGACTTGACAAAAGAAAATCGAGCGTGTATATTCCCGCGCGCATGGCTACGGATATCCGCTACAAACGCAATTTTTCGATTATCGCACACATCGACCACGGCAAGACAACGCTCTCAGACCGTCTGCTGGAGTTTACCAATACCATAGGCGAGCGCGACAAGCAGGACCAGCTGCTGGATGCCATGGATTTGGAGCGCGAGAAGGGCATCACCATCAAATCCCATCCCGTGACCATGCGCTACAAGGCTAAGGATGGCAATACATACGAGCTGAATCTGCTGGATACACCCGGCCATGTGGACTTTTCCTACGAGGTGAGCCGCTCTCTGGCTGCCTGCGATGGCGCTGTGCTTATCGTGGATGCTGCGCAGGGTGTGGAGGCTCAGACTCTGGCCAACATGCACTTAGCGCTCGACCAGCAGCTTGAAATCGTGCCCGTTGTCAACAAAATCGACCTTCCCAGCGCCAACCTGCCCAAGGTTTACAAGCAGCTGGAGGATGTGGTGTGCATCCCGCGCGAGGAGGCCATACTCTGCTCGGCCAAGGCGGGAATAGGCATCGAGGATGTGTTGGAGGCTATCGTGACCCGCGTGCCGCACCCGCAGCCTGCGGAGGATGACAAGTTGCGCGCCCTGGTGTTTGACTCCGTGTACGATTCTTACCGCGGCGTGGTGTCCTATGTGCGCATGGTGAGCGGTACTGTATCCCGCGGCATGAAGGTAAAACTTTTTGCGACGGATGAGACCTACGAGGTGAAGGAGGTCGGCATTTTCACCCCCAAGATGCAGGCTACTGAGCAGCTGGAGACGGGCGATGTGGGCTACATTATCGCCAATATGAAGTCCGCAGCGGATGTGAAGATAGGCGATACCTACACGAACCTTGCTAACCCCTGCGAGGAGCCTCTGCCGGGCTTTAAGGAGATTCGCCCCATGGTGTTCTCGGGCATTTACCCGGTGGATTCCTCGGACTACGAGGCCTTGAAAGCCGCCATGGCCAAGCTGCAAATTAACGATGCCGCTTTCACCTACATGGGAGAGAGCTCCGTGGCGCTGGGCTTCGGCTTCCGCTGTGGTTTCCTGGGGCTGCTGCACATGGAGATTATCCAGGAGCGTCTGCGCCGCGAGTTCAACATGGATGTCATCTCCACTTATCCCTCCGTTATTTACGAGGTAACAAAGACGGATGGCTCGGAAATACAGGTGGACAACCCCAGTATTCTGCCCGACCCGCAGGAGATTCAGGAGATTCGCGAACCCATCGTCAAGGTGTTTGTCATGATACCGGCGGACTACATCGGCGATATCATGCGTATCGTGATGGAGAAACGCGGCGAGGTGGTGCATACCGAAACGATAGACGACACGCGTGTGATGCTCACTTGCCGTATTCCCATGGCGGAAATTCTGGTAGATTTCAACGATAAGCTCAAATCCACCACGCGCGGCTATGGCTCCATGGATTACGAGTACGATGGCTACCAAGCTGCCAAGCTTGTGAAGATGGACATGATGATAGCCGGTGAGCCCGTGGATGCCTTCTCGATGATTGTGCACCGCGAGCGCGCAGAGGCTCAGGGGCGCGAGATAGCGCTGAAGCTCAAGGATGTGATACCCAGACAGCTCTTCACTGTGGCGATTCAGGCCTGTATCGGCGGCAAAATTATCGCCCGCGAGAGTATCTCTGCCATGCGTAAGAATGTGACGGCCAAGTGCTACGGCGGCGACGTGACGCGAAAGCGCAAACTCCTCGAAAAGCAGAAAGAGGGTAAGAAGCGCATGAAGTCCATCGGGCGTGTGAACATTCCGCAGGAGGCTTTCATCAATGTGCTGAAAACCGGCGATTGATGAGTTGTGCGCTGCCCCCGTATTTTGGTGGCTAATCCTCCGGAAGTCTACTTTCGTATATTTGGGCTTGTACAGAGGATAGTGTTATGCTAGAATGCAGTGCAGGTATGAAAAACGCACTGTATTCTCTCCTAGTCATGGCGGGGCTGCTGGCTGCCCCCGGAGTATCTGAGGCCTATGAACCCACGCCCGGGCACGTTGTGTACGATGGAAACATGTTTGCCCCCGGCGAGACTGAGCCCGAGTTTAAGAAAACGCTCAACGACAAGTACGGCACCCAGTTTATCTTCGATTTGGTGTATGGCTATTGGTCGGTGGATAACTCCATGCCGGAGTACAACAGCTCCGCCCATATGGCCATTCTCTACACTATTCTGAACCAGCGTCTGGTGCAGGACGAGACAAACGGCGGCACCTGGCTGCGTGTGGACTTCGCCGGCTCTTGGGGGCTGGACAACGATACCGCGCGCGCGGCCACGTTCTATGCCAACGGCGTAGGTATGTGCTCCGGTCTGCACACGGACGTGTTCGAGGGGCACGATGCCGCCCTGCTGGAAGTTTCTGTAAAGCATTTCTTTGCCCGTAAGCGTGCTTGTATCACGGCGGGTATGATTAAGCTCAACAACTATTTTGACCGCGTAGGGCATGCCCGCTTCACGAACGACAACTTCGAGAGCTCCGGCGTGCTCCCCCTGCCGTACAACAACCTCGCCGTGGTGGGGCAGTACGAGTTGGACAGCCGCAACTGGCTCTCCGCCGCTGTTACCCGCATGGGAACCCGCTGGGGGCATAACCCTTTCGATGGCGGCCAGGCGAACGGCTACGCCGTGGTGGGTGAGTGGGGGCACATCTTTGCAGATGGTCGCGCCCGCACACGTGTGAGCCCCTTCTTCTGCAGCCAAGATGCCCAGAACCGCGCCGGCCGCATGAACCACCACAACGCTGTGGGTATTTTCGGCAGCGTGGAGTATCAGGTGTGCGACCCGCTCAAGCTGTATGCCCGCGCCGGCTGGGCTTCCGGTGACTATCTGCGCTGCACGGCCGAGGCCTCTGTGGGAGCCACTGCCAAGCTTTTTTCCTCCCGTCCCGGGGATTATCTGGGCGTGGGGGTAGGCTTCTTCAAAGGTGGTGAATCTCCTACTAGCGAGCTTGTCAATGAGTTCGAGAAGATTGTGGAAGTTATGTACCGCTTCGAGATAAATAGCTATCTCTACACCTCCGTGTATTACCACATGATTATGGATCCTGCCTACCGCGACAAGGATTTCGCCTCTGCCGCCGGTATTCAGGTAGGTCTCTGCTTCTGATGGCCGGGATTTTCTTTTCCACACAAATAGACGAACAACCCGAGGGGTACCCCTCGGGTTGTTGCTTGAAAAGCCCCTGTGCTTTGCGCTACTTACTCTTCTGATTCTGCGAGTTTTGCGTAGGCGAATTGCTCGTCCGGGTCGGGACCGTGGTTGGCTTTTTGTACCTTGGAGCGGAAGAGGCGCATGATGAAGACGAAGGAGCAGGGAATGAAGAAGACACCGAGGAGGGTGGCAATGCTCATGCCGATGACCACTACCACGCCGATGGCATTGCGCGCGAGGGCTCCGGAGCCTTCTGCCATGAGGAGCGGGACGCAGCCCAAGATGAAGGCAAAGGACGTCATAAGAATGGGGCGCAGACGCATGCGGGCTGCGGTGACCGCGGCATCCAGCAGGCTTTGCCCGCGCTCCATTTGCAGCACGGCAAACTCTACGATGAGGATGGCGTTCTTGGCGGCGAGACCCACGAGCATGACAAGGCCGATTTGGGCGTAGAGGTCGAGCGTGAGCCCGTAAATCCAGAGACCGAAGAAAGCCCCGAGCACGGCGATGGGCACGGAAAGGAAGATGGAGAGCGGGAGTGTCCATTTCTCATAGAGAGCAGCCATGATGAGGAAGGCGAACACGCCGGAGAGGGTAAAGATGGCCCCCAGACCGAGACCGTCCTGCACTTTTTTCTCTTGGAAACTCATGTCCACATAGGAGTAGCCGAACTTGGTCTTGTCCATGACATTGTTGAACACTTCCTCGATGGCGGCCATAGCCTGGGCGGAGGAGTACCCGGCCTCGGGTACAACGGTGATTTTGCCTGAGTTATAGTTGTTGTTGTGCTGCACGAACTCCGTATCCGCGATGTCTGCAATGGTGACGAGAGTGCTGAGGGGCACGGATTCTCCGCGGTTGTTGGCCACGTAGAAGTTGGCAATCTGGTCCGTATTGGTGCGGTTCACACCGGCTGCCTGCATGTAGACTTGCCACTGCTGGCCGAACTGGGTGTAGTAGTTCACGAATCGGGAGCCGTTGAAGCATTGCAGCAGAGCGTTGGCTCCGGCGTAGTCCACCCCCTGAGCCAGACACTTGTCCTTGTCTATGGCGATGCTCTTCTGGGGCACGGCCGGGAGCATCATATCCGTGGCTTTGGCTATGGCAGGGTGCTCCTCCAGAGCGGGTTCCAGACGCTTTATCTGGCGGTATAGCTCTGCCACACCCTGACCCTCGCGGTCCTCCAGCACCATGGCGATGTCGTTGCCCGTGCCTACACCCGGGATAGCCGGGGGCATGGCTGTGAATACCATGCCATCCGCACCGCACATGGCGAGTCTGCCGTTGAGCCGTTCGTAGATATCCTTGGCAGTGGGGTGCTTACCGTTCTCCATGACGGGGCGCTCTGCAAAGTCTTTGAGCTTCACGAAGTAGGTCATGGCGTTGGTTGTTTGCACGTTTATCATGAGGTTCATGCCGATGATGGATACAACCTGATCCACCGAGCTGTCGCTCAACAGAGTTTGCTCCACCGGCACGGTTTCCTCTGTAAGGCGTTGCAGCGAGGTGCCGGGCGCCATGATAACACCGGCAATGAGGAAGCCCTGGTCCTCCGAGGGCAGGAAGCCGCCGGGCACACGGGAAGCCGTGGGGATGATGAGCACAGTAAGCCCGGCCAGCAGGGGCATGGAAATCCAGAGCTTGCGGCAGAGGAACCCGCAGATGGCGGCGAACTTGTCTGCAACCCAATCGTAGCCCTTGTTAAAGGCGTTGTAGAAAGGTGTGAGCAGGGATTTATGCTCTTTCTTGTTCTTGAGCATGAGGGCAGAAAGAGCCGGGGAGAGTGTCAGGGCGTTGAAGGCAGAGATAAGCATGGACACCGCGATGGTAACGGCGAACTGCTGGAAGAGCGTGCCCGTGATACCCGGCAGCAACACTGAGGGCAGGAACACGGCTGCCAGTACCAGTGCAATGGCGATGACCGGACCGCTCACCTCTTTCATGGCGGCAAATGTGGCTTGGCGCGGTGTCATGCCGTTCTCCATGTGGGATTCCACTGCTTCCACTACCACGATGGCATCATCCACCACCAGACCGATAGCCAGCACCATACCCAGCAGGCAGATGGTGTTGAGCGAGAAGCCCAGTATGGGGAAGAAACAGAAGGTGGTGACCAGCGACACCGGCACTGCAATGAGGGGGATGAGGGTGGCGCGCCACCCTTGCAGGAAGAGGAATACCACCAGAGCCACCAGCACAAGAGCCTCGAAGAGCGTGTGGATAATCTCGTTGATGGAGTCGCTCACAGTGGTAGTGGTGTCCAGGGCCACGAAACCGCGCATGCCTTCCGGCATCACTTTTTCCTTTTCTGCAAAGAGTTCTCGCAGAGCTGCTACTGTCTCCAGCGCGTTGGCCTCTGCTGCTTGGTAGACGGCAAGACAGGTGGCAGGGCGGCCGTTTACGCGGCCGGCTAGGGAGTACATCTGCGAGCCCAGCTCAATTTTGGCTATGTCCTTAAGTCGCACGGCTTGTGTGCGGTCTTGCAGGATGATGATATCGCCGAACTCCTCGATACTCTCCACACGCCCTTTGTTGCGGATGGTGAAGGTGAATTCCTGACCATCCGGCATGGGTTCTGCACCTACGGAGCCGCCGGGGTTGATGTTGTTTTGCTGGTAGACCGCGTTGTATACCTGATCCACGGTGAGTCCTTTTTGCGCCATGCGCTCGCTGTCCAGCCAGATGCGCACAGCATAGCGCCCACCGAACACCATCACATCGCCCACGCCTTTGACTCGCTTGACCGGGTCCACCAAGTTGATGTATGCGTAGCCCGTCAGGTCGATGGGGTTGAAGAAGCCCTCCGGCGAGTCGATGGCGTATATCATGAGCGGTAGGCCGGCGGACTGCTTAATAGTGACACCCATCTGCGCCACGGAGTTCGGCAGCTGGGAGGTGGCCTGGCTGTAGCGCATGTAGGTGAGCTGTTGGTTTGTGTTGGCATCCGTCCCCGGCTCGAAGATGACGCTCAGCGAGCAGGAGCCGTTGTTGGAGGAGGTGGAGCTCATGTAGTCCATCTTCTGGATGCCGGAAAGCTGCAGCTCGATGGGGGTAGCTACGGCGTCCGCCACCTCTTGCGCGTTGGCGCCGGGGTAGCTCGCGCTGAGCATGATGGTGACAGGCGTGATGTCCGGATACTGGGAGATGGGCAGAGCCAGCATGCTGATGACGCCCAACATCGTGGTAACGATGGAGATAACGCCGGCTATGATGGGGTGTTTGATGAAAAACGGAGACATAATGTGCTAGCTGTGAAAGATTTTATTTGAACTGTGGGGCGATGGCGGTATCGGCATCGGCTGTGATGGAATCCACCACAGTGCGCGGAGCAACATAGTGGAAGTGAGACGGTGTGAGCTTGTTGGCTCGTGCGCCGCTCTTCATATTGGCCGTCAGGGTCATTTGGGCGGCCATGATGCCACCTTCCACGATGACGGGTACGTTTTTCATGTTCGCAAATCCCATGCTGCTGAGCACCATTTCCATGGCAGAAGCGAATCCTGCATCCCGCGCCACGAGTTCCAGCTCGTCTTTGGCGCCGCAGAGGCGCAGGTGGAGCTCCTTGGCGTTTTTCACGCCAAAGTGTCGCAGGGCGAGCGTCTTCCAATCCGGCGCTGCTTCCTGCTGTAGCCGGTCATCGGGCAGGGGGGAGCCGAGTTCTTTTTCCAGCAATGCACGGAAATCTGCTGCTTGCGCCTTTTGCAGCACCAGCTCCTCCCAGCTTTTGACGCCGGCCTTGCCCAGCACCATGGCATCCAGGCTTGTGGCTCCGGTCTTGGCCAGCATGGGCGGTACCACGGAGTCTCTATCAACATCTACCACATACATGGGCTGGGTCACGACTTTGCCGCCCTCCTCCTTCACGGGCACGACTACCATACTCCCCTTGGTAACGGGAAGCGGTGTGGGGGCATTGTCGGGGCCAAGCAGCAGTAAGATGGTTCTCCCATCTCCACTCATGGGTGCACGCGCCGGCACCAGGAAAGCGCCTTTTATCGGGCTCATGGAGGCTCGTACTCGCACCGGCATGCCGCTGCGCAGCCCCTTGTCCACGTTCCGTACTCTTCCCACAAGCCCGAACGTACCCGTGGTGGTACTCAATGCGTTGTCCATGGAGATGATTTCGCCTTGTTCGGGGTAGATTGAGCCATCCTTGAGCACCAAGTCAAACTTGGGGCGCTCCGCATCGGTGCTCTTGTTTTTCTGCAGGGCTTCCAAGCTGGCCAGTGCGCCCTTGCCGCTTACGCTGAAATCCACCCGTATGGGGTCAACGGAGGAAAGCGTGACGAGTGGCTGGGTATCCGTGGGGCTTACGAGAGCACCGATGGAAGGTTTGCTGATGCCGGCTCTGCCATCGAACGGAGCGGTGATGGTGGTGTAGTTCAGGTTGATTTCTGCGAGACGCACGGCGGCTTCCAGCTGAGCTACGGTTGCCTGTGCCTTTTGTACCCCGGCCTCGTTTGTCTGCACAGCGGTGCGGGCATCCGTTACGACTTTTTCGGGCACGATATTGGGGTTCTCCTGTACAAGGCGCGTGTTGCGTTCCAGGTCGGCTTGGCTCATATCCAGCTTAGCTTTAGCTTGCTCCAGAGCCGCTTTTGCAGAGAGAAGGTTGGCCTGAGCTTCCGCAAGAGCCGCTTGGTAGGGAGCCGGGTCTATGGTGTAGAGCACATCTCCTTTCTTCACCAGTGTGCCGTTGCGGAAGTTCTGCGTGAGCAGGAACCCGCTTACCTTGGGGCGGATGTCTGTTTCTTCCTCGCCACGCAGGGTGCCGAACCACTCGTCCTGCACGGCTACATCCTGCTGCACCAGTGGTAGTACTTGCACCGGGAATGGGGGAAGTGTCGGTTTTACCTCTTTTTTCGGTTTGGCTTGCTCCCGGTCACCGGCGGCTTGCGCCATGGCCTTTTTCTCTGCTTCGCTCAGGGTGGGGCGGAAGCTGAAGGGGCTTGTCTGTATGGTGCCGCGAGGTGTGGGGTCATCTTTTGCCAGTCGGCTGTTGGCAGAGGATATGTTCATGGCGCGCACGCCGTTGTCCGGGTCTGCTACAACAGGTACTTGCTCGGGAGACTCGTAGCCATATTCGCGGAAGTAGTCTGCCAGCGGGCGGTTGTAGTCTTTCACCGCCACGAGTTTTTGTGTGGTTGTGTAGCCGTCCGCCTCGGTTATGGTGATGTCGTATTTACCATCTAATACCACAGGCACGGTGTGTGGTATGTTGTTTTTATCCACAACGATGATGAAATTGTTGCGCAACACGGAGCGGATGGCGGCCTCCGGTACCAGTAGAGCGTCCTTGGTACCCAGCGGTATCTTGACTCGTACCGGCATACCGCCGCGCAGCAGGCTTTCCGGGTTTTCCACTTCGCCTTCCACATCTATAAGCCCGGTGGCGGCTATCTTGCTTTCCATGGAAAGAAGGGTCCCCTTGTAGGGGTACACGCTGCCGTCCTCTAGCAGAAGGTCAAAGTTCGGGGAGCTCAGATTCGGGTTCTTTTTGTCGGACTGCACGTTACCGAAACGGCGGAAGGAGTTGACGAGCCCATCGCTGTTGATGGAGAAATCCACGCGGATGGGGTCTATGGCGGTGATGTTGGCCAACTTGGTTGCGGGGCTCACCAAGTCGCCGCGAGAGGCTGTGGCGGTGCCCACAATACCATCGTAGGGGGCGCGTACCACTGTGTAGTCCAAGTTGATGAGAGCGCGGCTCACGGCGGCTTTGTTTTGCTCAATACCGGCTTGCGCGGCTTGTACCGTAGCTTCTGCGGCGCGGAGTCCGTGGCGGGCATCGCTGAGCTGTTTTTCTGTGGCGGCTCCGGTTTTGATAAGCTGCTCGAAGCGTGCGACATCCAGCTTGAATTGGTCGCGCGTGGCGATGGCGGCAGCCAGTGTGGCCTCGGAGGCTTTGAGATTCGCCTTGGCTTGCGCCAGCTCCGCTTCTGCCAGATCCGGGTCTATGCGGAAGAGGATGTCGCCTTTCTTCACCTTCTGGCCGTCCTTGTACTCCTGCGAGACGAGGAATCCGGTCACTCGCGGGTGGATGTCCGTGTCATTCTTGCCGCGCAGGTAGCCGAACCACTCTCCGTAGTCCGTAACCTGTTGTTTTTTGATGTTGAAAGTTTTGACGGAAACAGCTTCTGCTCTTGGCGTGGTGCTCTGCTGCTCTTCGCAGGAGGGAAGAAAGATCGGCAGACAACTTCCGAGTGCCAGTGCTATGAGGATGTGACGGGTCATGGCCGTGAGGTGGAGGGGGGGATTCTGAAAGGAGGTTTAGCAACTATATAGCATGAGCATGACAATGACAAAGATGATGGTGCCCACAGTAGCGGCGCCGATACTGCCGTCTTGCTGTTTGCTCTGTGTGTCGCATATGATGGTGGGTTTCCGGGGGCGGGGTGGTCTTTGTGTACCGGAGC
>JAZNTO010000072.1:0-5822 GCA_045591805.1 Akkermansia sp.
GGGGGGGGGGGGCTGGGGCGGGCTGCTTGGAGTCTTGCTGTTGTGTGTGGGTGGAGGCGGTGCGCTGCGTGGGCTTGCAGGCACACAGCAGAGCGCCTGCCAGGAAAAGTGCAAGGAGGGTTTTGTGCATACAGTGAAAAATGGTGGTGGTGGGTTGCTTACCGGAGTTGAGCGGGTGCCGGTACGCTATAGCCGGCGCTGATGCGCTCGTTTGCGGAGTCGATGACGGCGTTGTCGATGACGAGGGGGCGGCTTGCGCCGGCGAACTCGATGACGGTGTAGGCCGGGCGCGGCGCCTCTTGGGGGTAGAGCAGGGCGTGCAGGTGGCTAAGGCCTTTTACCGGTTCTCCGTTCACGCGGGTCACGATGCGGCGGCCGTAGTCGTTGAATCGGGCGTTCACCTCGTCTCGCAGCACTTTAGTGAGCACGACCAGGTCTTCCTTTTCCATGGAGCCTCCGCGGCGCAGGTAGTGGTCCAGCTCCACTGTGAAATCCACCGGGTTGAGGGAGTGGGCGGCGATGACGTTGCGGTGCAGCGGTTGGAACACGAGGCCTCCGAAGTGCACATAGCGGGGCAGGGCATCGTACTCTTGCCCCATGATGGCGTGCGAGCTAAGGGGGGTGAGCTGTACGTCGGCCTGCAGTTCTGCGTTGTCGCGCAGTAGAGTGAAGCGCAGCGTATCTCCCTTGAATGCTCGCTCTGCCAGCTCCTCGAGCTGCAGGCGCTCGCCGTCCAGCTCTATCATGGCCGAGCTATCTACCGGGCGGCCATTTACGGCCAGCACCACATCGCCGGGTTGGAGCTTGCCGTCGCAGCAGCTACCTTTCACCACATCGGCCACGAGGGCTCCCATGGCGTTGTCCGGTAGGTTGTAGTGCCGACGCATGGCCGGATTGATGAGCGGCATGAAGGCGGTGCCCAAATCCACATAGCGGTCGTAGCGGCCATCCTGCACATCTTTGAGGAAACGTTTGATGACTGGCATGGGAATCATGTAGCCGGTGGAGTTTGCCTCCAGCAACCCTTGGAAGGCTACGCCCACCACTTTGTCTCCCATGAGCACGGGGCCGCCGCTGTTGCCGGGGTTGATGGCGGCATCCACCTGCACGGTGAGGTGGTCTTCGTTGCGTGGGTGGGCGTAGGTGGTGGTGTCGATACGTGATACGATGCCACGTGTCACGGACAGGCGGTTGCCGCCTATGGGGTAGCCTATGGCGCGCACTTCCTCCTCCAGGCGGGGCAGGGTGTCGCTGAACTCCAGGCAGGGTACATCTGCAAAGGCCTCCGTATCCTCTACCTCGATGAGGGCGAGATCCGCATCGTGTGCTACATACTTAACGCGCGCGCGAAGCTTGCGGGCATCCGCATACGGTGAAACATAGATGCGCTCCGCATCTGCCACCACGTGGGCATTGGTCATGAACAGCCCGGGTTGCACCATGAATCCCGTGCCGTTGCCTCGGCCGAAACGCCCTGTTTGCCACGGAGTGGCGTAGTCCGGCTTGCGCGTGGCGACCTCTATCTTCACGATGCCGCGGTATGCAGAGCTCAAATCTGCTTTTGCCGGTTGCTCGGGTGCGGGTGCTTCTGCAGGAGCCTCGGCCTGAGTCGGAGCGGGTACAGCGGGTGCGGACTCGGGTGCGGGTGCTTCTGCGGGAGTTTCGGCTTGGGGCGGAGCGGGAGCTGCAGGTGCGGACTCGGGTGCGGGTGCTTCTGCGGGAGCCTCGGCCTGAGTCGGAGCGGGGTCAGCGGGTGCGGACTCGGGTGCGGGTGCTTCTGCGGGAGCTTCGGCTTGGGGCGGAGCGGGTGCAGCAGGTGCGGGGATCGGCTCTTGCGCCAGTACCGGAAGGGTGGCCAGCAGTGTAGCGGTGGCTGTTCTTATCGTCATGTCCCCATTGTGGGGTATATACCGTGCCAAGTCAAGCCAAAACTTAAACCGGTGCACTAATGTCCGGCTCAAAATGGCGAGAAGAATGAGCGCCGGAGGCGGACAAGGTGAAAAATTACCGGGGCAATTTGTGAGCTCGTTGCATAGGGGGGGCTCTTGCCCTCGTGCTTGTCAGCCGTATGGTTCTTTGGGGGGGGTAGAGGGCTTCGCCTACCATTATTCAGGAAAAATAAACAAATGCAGGTTTGGTGAGTGGAAAAATATGGGGCTTTTTATCCGCTGATAATGAAAAGGCGGCATGCTAACCCGCGGTATGCAGACAATCAAAATGCTTGCTACGCCGGGTGTGGCTGTGTATCCTATGCTCAGCTATGCGAAACAGCCGCGCTACAGATATTCTGCTCAACCTTCTCCGCGTGGGGATAGGTGTGTTTTTTCTGGTAACGGGTGTGCTCAAGATTGGGGATTTGGGGCAGACCGCGGATTTCCTGACACGCAGTGACTTGCTGCCCGAGTTCTGCTCCATGCCGCTGGCCTGCACGGGGATTGCCATGGAGCTGGTGGTGGCGGTGTGTCTGGTGTTCCGCCTTTCGTACCGCGGTGCGGCTATATGGGGCAGTATCATGACCACGGTGTTTCTGCTGCTCTATATCCAAGCTTGGGCGCGAGGCCTCACGCTGAGCTGCAACTGTATGGGGGCAGCGCACGAGATTGTGGACTACCCGCAGGATACCGGGGTGCGCCTGCTGCTGCTTGGGGCCATGCTGCTGCTGGTGTGGGATTCCCGCCGCCGCGATACTCTGGCTACCCGCAAGCTCAAAGAGTTTGATTTTTCGGAAGTTTGAGCGGCACTCTGGCCGGAGATTGTTAAAAAACGGCACCGCAGTATAGCGGAGCCGTGTGGTATGAAGCCGAGGTTTGGGGGCACTCGTTTACTTGCGCTTCCTCTTTTTGCGGCCACAGAGGCGGTTTTTCATCTCCTGCATGGTCTTTTTGGCGTTGGCGGGATCGGCCGCAACTCGGGAGAGGATTTCGTCCCGCACAGCCGTTGCGGCTTCGAGGGCGCCTTGTTCGCCGTTGTAGAGCTTGTCCGGGAAGTATTTGGTGAACATGACTCCCTTGCGGCTGATGCACACACGCCACCCCAGAAAAGAGGTCTTTTCGAGCGTGTATCTTGTGAGATTCTTCATATTCGCATTCATGGCTGCTAATCTGTTGGATGCCTTGTATTTGAAAACAGGAGTATTCTAAACAAAAAGTATGTGTCTTGCAAGACTTATTGCATGAAAAAACAAAAAAAATCCCAAAAAAATGATGGAGGCATTGTTAGGGACAGCGTTAGCTGGCTGTTTGAGCAGTTGACACAGTGGCCGAGTGTTGCTATAATGCGGCGCGATGAAAGTGTACCGAGAATCAGATGCCGGCTATGCCGGAGCCGTTGCAGCCATGAACCGCCGCGCTATACCGGGCGATGAAGTGCGGGAGCTTGTGGCAGGAATCATCCGCGAGGTGCAGACGCGGGGAGATGAGGCGCTGTGCGACTATGCCGCAAAGTTTGACAAGGTGCATTTGGAGCCGGCCGGGCTGCGTGTATCCGCAGCGGAGCTGGCAGAGGCGCAGGCTCTTGTGCCGCAGGATGTGAAAGAGGCCATAGCTGCCAGCCTGGCCAATATAGAGTACTTCTCCCGGCAGAGTATGCGCCGCGACTGGAGCGGCACGAACGCGCAGGGCTGCGAGGTGGGAGAGCGTTTTGTGCCGTACGAGCGCGTGGGAATTTATGTGCCGGGCGGCAAGGCTCCGCTGGTATCCACCGCGTTGATGACAGGCGGATTTGCCAAAGCTGTAGGGGTGCCGGAGATTGTGGCGGTGACTCCCTGCGGCCCGGATGGACGAGTGAACCCTGCTGTACTGGTGGCGCTGCAGGCCGCCGGCGCCACGGAGATATACCGCGTGGGCGGTGCTCAGGGCGTGGCAGCTTTGGCTCTTGGTACGCAGAGTATTGCGCCGGTGCAAAAGATTTTCGGGCCGGGGAACCGCTTTGTGGTGGAGGCCAAGCGACAGCTGGTGGGCGCAGTGGCTATAGATTTGTTGCCCGGCCCCAGCGAGGTGATGGTGCTGGCGGATTCCACCGCCAACCCCGTGTTTGTAGCGGCAGATTTGTTGGCTCAGGCAGAGCATGGCGGGGATAGTGCCATAGCCTTCGTTACCACGGATGAGGAGTTGCTTGCAGCGGTGGAGCGCGAGATAGAGAGCCAGGCGGCGCAGCTTTCCCGCTCGGCGTATCTGCAGCAGGTGTTGCAGGAGAATACCGTGTGCCTGCTGGTGAGCGAGCTTGCCACCGGGGCTGATATCGTGAATGCCTATGCCCCGGAGCATTTGGTGCTGGTGGTGGACTCTGCTCGCGAGGAGGAGATGCTCTCCCGCATTCGCACGGCCGGGGCTATCTACGCCGGGACATATGCCACCGTGGCTTGCGGGGATTTCCTGGCCGGCCCCAGCCACACTCTACCTACAGGCGGTTCCGGCAAATCTTTCTCCGGCATACGGGCAGACCAGTTCCAGCGCCGCACGAGTATTGTACGCATGAGCCGCGAGGCCGCCGTGCGTTCCCTGCCGCATGTGCAGGTATTTGCTCGCGTGGAGGGGCTGGATGCTCACGGACGCTCTCTGGAGCTGAGAACCCTGTGAGGTGCGACCGGCGAATGGCTCTGCCGCCGCACCGGCTGCAGAGCTTTGGCGAGACGCGCGATTGACAAAAAATTGCGATTGCCATTTTGCTGCGCAAGGCCTATAATGCGCTCATTGCAGTAGTTCTTTCCAGTTCATACGGCACACTATCTCGCGAGGAGCTTCGGCAAACTCGCGAGGATATGGAGTTTATTTCCAATTATTACCGAAACATGAGCGAAGCCGAGAAAAAAGAATACCGCAAGAATCCGGAGGCTGGGAGGTTGCGGGTGTTCCGGCTGGCTCGCGAAGCTAGGGAGAAGAAATCTTGGCTTTCCGCGAAATCATGAATCCCGGTCTTATCATTGGATACCACGGATGCTCACGTAGTACTGCGGAGCGCATCCTAGTGGGGGTAGAACGCCATTTGCATCTTAGTAATAGCGCTCACGAATGGCTTGGACGGGGAATCTATTGTTGGGAAAACAGCTATCGCCGTGCACTGGAATGGGCTCGGCAACATATTGATGCAGAGGAAGAGCCGGCTGTGCTAGGGATACTCATCTCGCCGGGAGAATGTCTGGATTTAACAGATTCTAAGCATCTTGCCACAGGAAAATCACCCCCTGTCAATAAAGGGTTGAGGCATGACTACGATTGTGCTCTTTTTAATTATTTCCATTCATACCGTAGCGCAGCAGGTGAAAAAACGTTGGACACCATACGTGCTGCATTTTCTGAGGGGGAGCGTATCGCTGGCGGTAAATGCACCTTTACCCGCCGCCAGCATATCCAATGGGCGGTTATAAACCCGGAGCAGAGCATTGTGGGCTACTTTCGCCCTGCCGAGGGGCTCTATAACCCGGAGGCGTGAAATAGTACACTTTCTGTTTACGGCATGGTGCTCTGCCGGCTGCTTGTCACGCCCGATTCCGCTAAAACTCCGGCAGAACCGCTCCCGCGGGGGGCTCTTTGTAGATTGTAGGTCATTGTCATCCAATAGAGAGATGTTGCATAAAGGCTAAATTGTGAGTGCGAGCCGTAGGCTCGCAATACATGGGCAAAAAATCCTAAACATTATTTTTGGTGCAGCTAAATGCAAGGTCTGCTTTTCCAATATTTTGCGAAGAAAGATTCCATGTTGGCGGCCGCTCTATTGGATGACAATGATTGTAGATAGTAGATTGTACTTTCCCCTCCCCATCAGGGCAGGTAGAGCGTGTGGCTGTGCGCGTTGATGTTGCGCACCACGGCGCAGGTGAGCTG
>JAZNTO010000073.1:0-9962 GCA_045591805.1 Akkermansia sp.
CACAACAGTCGAACACCAAGTGAAAAAGCGCCAACAGCAGTACACACCAGCCCCCGGCCCACAGCACACATGTAGTGGTGTATATGTGCTTGATAAGTGGTGTATCGTACTCCAGCATCAATGCAGCCGCCAAACATAACACGCCGGAAACTCCCAATATGCCTACGGCACGCCACCCTCTCCGAGCGGCCAGCACTCCCCCACTCAGACACCCCATCAGCGTGAGCGCGGCGAAGGATAGCGAGGTAAGAATCCAGCTGTAGGGCGTACCATCCTGCCACTGCCCTTGCAAGCGGTGGTCTATATATATGGCCAGATTGTTGTGCGGTGCAAAAAGCCCACCCGGCTGTCCGGCATAGGGAACAAAGCGCAAAAGAGCCCAGTAGCTCACCAGACAAAAAGCGCACACGCCCAGCCACACCTGCATGCGAGGGCTACACATCAGCACAACAGCTGCTATAAGATACCCCTCTGCTATGGCCTGCAAGGTATTGCAAAAAAGGCTCATCTGCTCCGGCCGAGCGCTTGCCAGATTTCCCTGCACCAGCATACCCAGCAAAAAAAGCAACACCACGCGCCGCAACACCCGCCACACCGTCCCCCACCGCCAATGCTCCCCACCTTTCTGCCTATACTTGGCAAAGGCAAAGGACATGCTCGCTCCGGTTATAAAAATGAAGAGCGGCATCACCAAATCCCAGCAGGTGAATGCCCCGCCCCACTCTGCATGCCGAAACTGCTCCGACAGCCACACCGGCACCGCAGCGCCCCACTGCCACTGCAGCCACAGGTTCAGCACCGCAGCGCCTCCACACAGCAGAAGCATATCAAAGCCCCGCAACGCATCTATACTCACAACTCGGTTCACGGCCTCTTAACGTCTTAAAGTTCGGCTCGCTGCGCTCCTTATGCAGAACGACAGCGAGCCGACGTATATGCTTGCATTTATAATCAGCGCATGTTGCACACGCCTTCCATGGCCACAATGTCGAAGGGTGCCAGACGAATTTCGATGGGGGCATCCACATCTATGGCTTTGTCCATGATGGGCAGCCGGGTCTGGTCCGCAAACGAGCTGCGCAGCACCACTGTACCTTTCAGAGTGGGAGGCACATCCAAAATCTGCCGCAGAGTGCTCTTGAGCACTTTTTCGTGCTTGGAAGAGTTGCGCAGAGAGAGGGTGCACTTGCTCTTGTTCCAAGAAGCCCAGCCGTAGATATCGCCATCCTTCTTCTTTTTATCCCAAGGGGAACCACCTACCCAGTGAGTATCTGCCAGCACATCAGCATTGCGACGCACCCAAGCTATGCAGGAGGCCAGCTCATCCCAAAGCTTGCCATTCTCTTGATTCATCAGGTCGGAGTCCACATACACCTCTTGCAAGCCGGAGCCGCAGGTAAAGGCCGTACGCATCTCCTTCACACAGTTAGCGGGCTCCCTGCTCATGACGCGGGGCGGACCGTTCTTTGTTATGATGGTACCGTGCGTCATCAGCGCATTGATAGGGAAGAGCGGAGCGCCCTCCACAAACACCTCGTGCACCAAACGGTCGCGATAGGTAATCCAACGGTCACGGGCATCGCCCATATTGCCTATTTGGTCGAAGTCATTTTCCTGGCGCCAAATGGAGTCCGCATGCATGTACCAGAACGGGCTGGCCCATGTACCCACCGAAGTGTTGATGTAGATGTCCGGCCGCGCCTCACGCAGTGCAGCCAACACACGCAGAATCCCCTCTGCATCCTCCAGTGCACCCGGGCCTTTGGCATGGAACTTAGTAGAAATGCCATCGAACTTGAAGTAGCGCATATCGTAGTTCTGCACCATGTATTTGCAACGATCCACAAAGGCATTGAAATACACCGGATTAGACAGCTCGAAGTTCGCGATACGGTTGTTCGGGTGTGTCTTATTCCAGTATGCTATACGCATGCGCTTACTCTTACCATATCCCCCCACGGGACCCAACCAAGTACCCAAGCCGCAATCCATGGTCTGCGCCAGCTCATTCACCTTTGCAAAACCATTCGGGAAGCCCACATGGAAGTCCCACAGACTGTTGAAGTCATCCCAGCCATCGTCCATCACATAGGCATCTATCTTCACTCCTCTCTTCTCGTAGAGTTCTTTCTTCCACGTCTCCAGAATACTCAGTGATATCTTCTCGCTCGTACGCTTGCGCGGATCCGCAAAATCGTGCACCACAATACCCACCTCGTACCAGTCGTTGTAATGCACCATCGTGCGGTAGGGTACCGGCTTCTCGCGCTCTAAGTAGCACAGAAGCGAGCGGCGCTGCTGCTCGGGAGCAAAAAGCCCCATCACCGCCCCCACTTTCCACGGGTCGCCGGGCAGAAGCTTAGCCTTGCGTACCCAGCTGCCACGCACCATGTCCTCCGGCACACTTTCGATAGTCTCCTCCGGGGTACCCATGGCCAGAGAGAGCGAGATTCGCCCGCTGCTGGTTACCGGCTCAGTCTTTTTGTCCACCCAGTAGCGCAGGTGGTAAGTACCCGCCACCGGCACCACCATGTGGTACTCCGCCCCCTCGGACTTATGCCCCGTGTAGCCGGGGTGTATATCCTCGGCTATCACCTGTCCGGCTGTCGTCACCAGCTGTACGCCCAGAATATTGAGTCTATTGTTGCCGCTTTCGTACTCAAAATCCACCTTCAGTTCCCCGGGTTCCCGGAAGTTCACCGGACCCTCCGCCACCAGCAGGTCGCGCACAGTAGGCCCCACCATGGCATCGAACTTGTTGCCATATACCGGGTGGAAACTCTCCGGCACGGCAAAAGCATTGCCGAACATCTGCGGAGTCCAGCTCTCCGGGCTCCATACCTCCTGCTGCCCGCCACCGTGCTGTCCGACACTCATCACTGACATGGGCGTCTCCAGCCCCATGAAAAGCTTGTCCGACACCACCACAGTGCCGTGCGTTGTATTGCCGGAAATACTCGGCACACCGGCGGCTGCCGCCGGAATCACCTGCAGCGGCACAATCGTGTCAAAAAACACCTGCTTATCAGCCGCTCGCAGCACATACTCCTGCCGCAGATAGTGCGAGCCGTCCCGCAACACGGCGCGCCACTCTACACTGAAACGCCCATCCGGCGCGGTGAAAGTAGCTGTTATCGCCTTACCCGGCAGCTGCTCAGACACCGTATGAGATGCTGCATCCGCTGTCAGTTCCACCACCTGCGGAGCGGCCGCCATCATGTCCTCCGAGCTCAATTTGCTCTTATCTGCCAGTGTTATGGTAAACACCGGGCCGCCGGCCTCCACCAGCTGCGTACCATCCGCAGCCTGCAAGCCGCCGAAGGTTACGCCTCCGTCCTGATACACAAATTTCGCACTCAGCAAATCGTTTCTCACGGTGTATGTACTGCCACTCACGGCCGCTTCAGCCTTGCCCGGGGCGACTCCCGGATACTCCACCGCCGCAGCAGAACACCCCGCAACAGCAGCCAACATAGAAATCATATACAAACTTTTGCGCATATCTATACAGAATTGTATCTTCTGATACTCTACCATATTCCTTTCCTGCTTGGCAAGTTTTTTCTACACGGCAAGTAAAAAAAATCGATAATTCATTCTCCGTATGCAGGGTCCGGAGATTAAGAAAAGTTAAATATCGAAAATAGTTCAGATAAAGCTTGCCTAAAAGTTGGAAATATGATAACATACGGGCGTACCGTTTCGACATCACTGTATGAGATACATATCAGCGCTACTGCTTTCTGTAATGCTGCTTGTGCTGTTCGGGTGTTCGCAACAGCAGCAAATGCAACAGAATGCATATACGCCGAAGTACGTGTACCGCAAGGGTTATACTGCGTATGTTCTGCGTAACGGTAGGGCCGTAGCACCACAAAATGCCCCGGCGCGCATAAAGCGCGTCATTGCCGCAGGTAATAAGATTATCAACAAGCCGTACCGCCGGGGAGGCGGTCACGGACGCCACCATGACTCCGCGTACGATTGCTCGGGTGCCACCTCTTTTATACTCCGCGAAGCGGGTCTTCTGCACAAAGATTCGCACCCCACCAGCCACACATACCTGCACTGGGGTCGCCCCGGATTCGGAAAATGGCTTACAGTATACGCAAAACGCGGGCATGTGTTCGTGATGGTGGCGGGAATCCGCTTCGACACGTCCGGCAGCGGGCGTGGAGTAGGGCCGCGCTGGTACACCACGCCGCGCCGGTGTGGCGGCTTCTATGTGCGCCATATTCCGAAATACTGATTTTCACAACAAACCACAATTCCTTAAAGATGAACGAAGAAAACGAACGAAATCACGGCACCCAGCGCATAGATGCCATCATGCGTGCCTGGGGGCTGGAGAATCATGATTTGGTGGATGTGAGCTTGGAGCAGCTCACCCACAAGCAGGTAATGAAGGCTCGGCAAGGGCGCCAACTGACGCTGAAGATGATGCAGAAAGTGGCACGAGCTCTGAATGTAGCTATCTGGGAACGTTTGACGGAAGAGCAAAGGGAGCTGTACTACGAGTACATACACCGCGACCTGTTCTCGTATGCCAAAGGATATACGGCGGACTGGCAGGATCCGAACGCGCCCTTGGTACCACAGGCCGGAAAAGCCTGAGCACCCAACACTACAGGACCATGGCTCTGAGTGTCACAGAACTGGTGACACGGCTGAAATATGCCGTGGAAGGGCAAGTGGGAGAGCAGCGCGTGCTGGGCGAGATAGGCTCCTGCAAACCGGCAGGCAGCGGGCATGTGTATTTCACCCTGAAAGATGCCAACGCGCAGTTGCAATGCGTGCTCTACCGCTACCAGGCAGCAATGTGTCGGGTGCGACTGAAAGAAGGCTTACAGGTGGAGCTGGCCGGTAGAGCTACAGTGTGGGAGGGGCGAGGCTCGCTGCAATTTGTCGTAAGCAGCGTAAAGGAAGCCGGACAAGGAAATCTGCAGCAGCAGTTTGAGGCACTGAAACGCCGCTTGGAGGCAGAGGGGCTCTTCTCCCCCGAACGCCGAAAACCGCTGCCGAAATTCCCCCAGAGTGTGGGGCTCATCACCTCCGCCACCGGTGCGGTAATTCAGGATATGCGGCACCGGCTGGAGAGCCGCGCGCCGTGGATGCACGCCTACTTGCTACCTGTACAGGTGCAGGGCAAAGGAGCCGAGCTAGGGCTGGCAGAGGCGATACGCCGTTGGAACGAGCCGGAACGCCACGGATTACCCAAGGTCGACTACCTGATACTGGCACGCGGCGGTGGCTCATTGGAAGACCTGTGGTGTTTCAATGAGGAGGTGCTGGCACGAGCCATAGCTGCAAGCCACCTTCCGGTAGTGAGCGCGGTGGGACACGAAACAGACTTTACCATAGCAGATTTCGTGGCGGATTTGCGAGCCCCCACTCCTACAGCCGCCATAGAACTTACCACGCCGGATGCCTCGGCTCTACGCACGCGCCTGGAACAACTGGATACCTTACTCTGCCGCAGCTTGGAACGTGCCATACAGACCGCTAAGCTGCGCTTACGAGTCATCGAGCATGGCGCTCTGGGACGCCCGCTACAAGTGCTTGCCCCCTTTGCCCAGCTGCTGGATGAACGAGAAGCGGCTCTGCACACGGCGGCGAACTCAAAAATAACAACAGCAGCCGGACGACTGGCGGTGATGGAGGCTCGGATTGTGCCCCAAACCCTGCAACCACGTCTGGCAGCCGCTCGCAACACTCTGGCTGCAACAGAACAACGCCTGCGCTCCGCCACGGCCACACAGCTGGGCACTCGCCGCGCCGCGCTGCAAGTTGTTGCAGCCCGCTTGGAAGCAGCCAGCCCGCAGCGAGCATTAGAACGCGGATTCGCCCTAGTGCAAACTCCGGACGGCAAACTGGCGCGCAGCATCGCAGACCTCCCCCTCGGCTCAACCGCCAAGCTGCAACTCGCAGACGGCTGCAGGAGTGTGAAAGTTGAAGGTTAAACCTTTAGATATTAAAAGTCCCCTCATCCATCGTCATTTCCATGCTGTCCGCCCTCGCCCCGATGCAGGATGTAACCGACCTAGCCTTTATGCGCACACTATCGCGCATAGGCTCACTGCCGGATTTGTTTGTAACGCCCTATTTCCGGAGCACGCCGACCACCTGTGCCATAGCAGAGCACAACCTCCGCTGTATCGAGGAAAATGAAACAGGGGTACCCATATTGGCACAGCTGGCAGGCAGCGACCCCGCGGCTTTGGCACGAGATGCGGAGTGGCTACTGCGGCTGCCGGTGGCAGGCATCAACCTGAATGCCGGCTGCCCCGCCCCGCTAGTGAATCGCCACGGGGCGGGTGCCGGCCTGCTCAGGGATATACCACGCCTAGCCTGCGTCATGCAAACGCTACGCGAAATTGTACCACCGGGGAAGTTCAGCGTAAAGTTCCGCACCGGTTGGGAAAGCCCGGATGAGCTGCCGGACATACTCGATACCATAGCCGCCGCAGCGCCGGATTTGGCCATGGTGCATGGCCGTACCCGCAAAGATTTGTACGCCCCCGGCACCGTACGCCCCGAAACCATACAGCAAGCAGTGCGCACCCTACCCTGCCCCGTACTGGGCAACGGAGATATCTGCTCTGCAGAGCAGGCACACCACTTTCTGCAGGAGCTCTGCCCCGCAGGGCTTATGATAGGTAGGGGTGCCGTGCGCAATCCCTACATCTTCCGCTGCCTCCGCGGCGGCACTGCCCCCACAAAGGACGAAATGCGGCACTACTTTGCCGTGTTGCTGGAAGAAACGGAGCGCATACTGCACACCAAACGCACCCCGGCAGGACACTGCAACCGTATGAAAAAATATTTGGCGTTTTGTTATGCAGATTTTACACCGGAAGAAGAATACGCCCTCCGCCGCTGCACAGATACGGAAGCCATGCGTCGCATTCTGCTGCGCTGACTCAAATAAAGTTAAAAAAACTTGACAAATATAGCTATTGCGTGCATAAAGAAGCCGAACACGCGAGAGCGTTGTACAAAAAAACAACCTCACAGACTGAATGAAGAGAACATGTCTCATACTCACAGCCACGGCAACCCTACTGACAGCCTGCTCTACACAGAATGACTTGGCTGCCATGGCAAAAGGCTATGCTTTCCGCCCGGCGCGCATCAAAATAGACCCGCATAAAGCAGTAGCACACGGCTACTGGGATCGCCCCGTCGGTCTGGAGGGCGAGCACCTCATCGTCATCGATACCCAGCTGCAACAGGCCAAGTACTACATAGCCAACCAACAGGTGGGCAGCAGCACCATCTCCTCCGGCAAAGCCGGGCATGGCACACCGGCCGGCGAGTTCAAGATTCTGAGCAAGGACGAAGACCACACCTCCTCCACATACGGCAGCGTAGTGGATTCCGCCGGCAACACGCTCATAGCAGACTACACCAAAGGCCAGCCCATGCCCGCTGGTGGTATCTACAAGGGCGCCCCCATGAACTTCGGTATGCAAATCACCAACACCGGCATCTGGATGCACGAAGGCTATGTAACCTCTGCCCCGGAAAGTCACGGCTGCATTCGCCTGCCCGGCGACATGGCCAAGATTTTCTTCGACAACACGCCGGTGGGCACTCGCGTTGTCATCAAATAATCCATCGCCCCTCCCACACAAGCCATGAAGCGTAGTGCACCATCTCTTATCCTGACACTGAGCACCCTCCTGCTGCCGTTTGTGAGCATTTCCTGCCAACAGCAGCAGCAACAAGTTCCACCGGTGGTAGCTCCCGTGGTAGAAATTCCCGTACCGGATGCCTATGAGCTGTGGGTAAAAGCCCGCACCTCCTATCCGCGCACCATGGCAACATACCGCAACTACGAATTGATGAAACAGGCAGATTCCTCCTGCCCCATCTACATATGCCTCTCCCAGCAGCGCGGGCGCTTGTATGTAGGTGACAAGGTCGCAGCAGACTGGCCCGTTTCCACCGGCACCTCTAAACACCCCACACCTACCGGCTCTTTCCGCGTGCTGGAGAAAAAGCGCTCCTACAACTCCCGCACTTGGGGTAAAATACTGGATGCAGAGGGGAAATGTGTGAACAGCAACGCAGATTCCCGCACGGACACCATACCCGAAGGCGGCAAGTTCGTAGGCTCACCCATGCCTTTCTGGCAGAGACTCACCCACAGCGGCATCGGCATGCACATCGGCAAGGTGCGCGCCGGCCGCAGACTCTCCCACGGCTGTATCCGCACCCCTTCCCACATAGCACGCGAGCTATTCAAAATAACAGCCACACGTCGCACGCGCGTCTACGTGCTCAACGCTGTGGAAGACTGCTACCCTACCTTTGTGGGCAATGCAGGCACTACGGAGACTCCCGGCGCGAGCACCAACGAGGAGACTCCCGCCACGCCGGAACCTGCTCCCCGCCCGGTTGCGGAGAACGCCTGAAATATCAATCCCCGGCTCCGGCGGCATACCAAACAGCGCTGCGAGTAGCACCATTGCGAACAATCAGCCCTTTTTGCCGCAGTTTGTCAAGCCTGTAGCTTAATGTTCTGCGCGGCAGGGCAAGAGCTTCCTGCATTTGTGCATAGCTACAGCCGGGATTGGAACGGATGTATGCCAACAACGGCTCAGCACTGTTTGCCTGTGCGGGCTTGGGGGCTTGCGGCACCGGGACAAGCTCTGCACCACGAGATACAGTAGTCGGCTGCGGGGTATCGGGAACCGACGCCGCAAGCTCGGGACGCAGGCGATGCACAGTCACGGTGACCCCCAGCTCATCTATGCTGTATTCCGGTGCCGGCAAGCCGCGAGAGCGAAATGCCTCGAATATGCGCCCTATGCCGGAGCCCCATCGCTCCACCAAATGCATTTTGTGAAACATATCCGCCAGCAGCGGGTTGCGTAGGGAGGAGCAATTTCCCCGCAGCATGCGCTCGCGAGTCATCGAGCCGTACAATCCGCCGGGCGAGAAAAACTCGACCCGCTCCGGATGAATCGCTATCTGTATAAACGCCGGCGTCAAGTAGTTCCGGTGCAAAACGGCATTCACGATAATCTCTCGCAGGGCCGGCAGCGGTATCTCGTGCACCTCTTCGCGCACAATGTCGTGTATGATATACTCCGTGTGCGTATTGCGCAGTACATACTCCTCCGCCTGCCTTACCACTTCGTACAATGGACCGGCAAATTCCTTGTTGTCCAAAAACTTAACTCGGTCGCTCCCTAGGAAAACGCCGCATTGAATGCGGGCAAAATGTATGCTGAGCGGGCGTGCCAACAGGCAAAAAGCCACACTCGGCAGCAACTTTCCTTCATGTTCCTGCAACACCCCCCAGCCTACCAACTGCTCCGCCGAGACGGGCGCATGCTGTGGGTTAAAACTACCGATAACGTGGCAAAGCTGCGCCACCTCCTGCTCCGTGGCCGGTGGTTCGTGGGAGTTGACGTATTGATCGTACGACACTCCTTTGCTGCGCAGTATCAACTCCAAACGCATGTGAGGCTCTGCCCGGCGGGTTGTAGCAGCCGCCCGCACATATGTGCCGGCCTCTATGCCTTCTCTGCTCAGGTAATAAGGCGTATTCTGACCGGCCTCTATCTCCACTACCACCACATATTTGCCCCCTATGGCCTCCACCCGCACATCCGGCACTATTTGCGGCGTACAGTTTTGTAGCACACTATCCGTCAAGCGGTCTATCGTACGAGACATATCTCCCTCCGGCACCCCTACAATGCTGTGGGTAGCATCGTCTATACCAAAAACTATCTGTCCGCCTTTGCCATTTGCAAAGGCCACCACGGTTTTGAGCCATTTTCTATCTTTGGCTGGAAGCTCACGTTTATACTCCAACACATTACTCTCTGTGGTCTGTATCAACTCCATGATTCGCCTTTCTTTAGGGCAATCTACACTTATTTAGGGCATTTGTAAAGCAAAATTTGCCCTAATTTGCCCTAATTTGCCCTAATTTGCCCTAATTTGCC
>JAZNTO010000074.1:0-51835 GCA_045591805.1 Akkermansia sp.
GTGCGCTGCATGCTGCCGGCCACACTGCGGCGCATGGGGGAGACCGGGCGGGAGGGCCAGCCGTCCACATAGTTCAGGAAGTTCTCGAAGTCGTCTATGGTGATGCGGCCGCCTGCACCGGTACCGATGACATAGGCGAGATCCGCCTCGGTGATGTTGAGCTCGTCCATGCGGGAGCGAATGCGGGGGGAGAGGTAGTGTGCACCGCGCATTCCCATGGGTACAGGCAGCCCGCGGCCGCCTGTGTCCGGTGTGCGGGGGGAGTTGCTCTCGCGGTATTCTCCCTCGGTGCGGAAGTGGGCGCCATCGCTGCCGATGGAGGATGCAACGGGAGCGGGTGTTGGCGGAACTTCTCCTTCGCCCAGCGGGGTGGCACCGGAGCGTTCCACCTCCTCTGCCGTGGCATCGATGAGCCCCATCACGGCGCCTACGGCCACGGTTTCTCCCTCGGCCACGGAGATGCTGCAGATGGTGCCGGCGCAGGAGACAGTAACACCCATCACGGCTTTGTTGGTTTCTACCTCAATGACCTCTTGGTCCGCCTGCACGGCATCGCCCGGTTTCACGAGCAGGCGCATGATGGTGGCCTCGGCTATGGATTCGCCCAACTGGGGCATGAGTATGGGAACTTGCGGCATGTGTTTCCGAAAATAGGTTGGAGGTGGAAGAAAATCAGAGGGATATGAGGTAACGCGCGGCTTCGATGATGTGCGGGCTGTGTGGGCGGTGCTCCTTCCACAGCTCCGGGTGGTAGGGGATGGGGGTGTCGCGCGAGGTGACACGCAGGGGCGGGGCATCCAGCAGGTGGAAGCCCTCGCTGCTCACGCGGGCTATCACTTCTGCGGCTACGCCTCCCCAGGGGAAATCTTCGCTCACCACCAGCAGGCGCCCTGTGCGAGCCACGGAGGCCAATATGGTGTCGGTATCCAGCGGTTTTACCGTGCGCAAATCCACTACCTCCAGGCTGTAGCCGGAGGTGGCAGCCAGCTCATCTGCCGCTTTGAGTGCCTCGGGTACCATGGCGGAGAAAGCCACTACCGTGGCATGCCGCCCGGGGCGGGCAATGCGCGCGCGACCTATGGGGAGCGGGTCTTTTTCCACCCAGGTATCGGCCTTGAGCCAGCGGTACAGGAACTTGTGCTCCATGAATACCACCGGGTCGGGTATCTGCACGGCCTGCTTGAGCATGTAGTAGGCATCTGCCACTGTGGCAGGGCAGAATACATGCACGCCCGGGTAGTGCGCAAAGAGTGCTTCCACGCTCTGGCTGTGGTAGGGTCCGCCGCCGGGGGTGCCGCCGCAGGGCATGCGCAGTGTCACATTCACGGGGATGCCGGTGCGGTAGTAGTGTGCAGCGGCGTTGTTGCCCAGCTGGTTTTGTGCCAGGGTGCCGAAGTCCGCAAACTGCATTTCCACGATGGGTTTCATGCCTCCGAGCGCGGCTCCTATGGCTACGCCCATGATGGCGTCCTCCGCTATGGGCGCGTTCCTGACGCGCCCGGGAAATTTCTCTGCCAGCCCCTTGGTGGCTTTGAAGGCGCCTCCGAAACTCCCCGCTATATCCTCCCCGTACAGAAAGACTTTCTCGTCCTCCTCCAGCAGCTCGGTTATGGCCTGATGAATGGCATCTATGTAGGTAACACTCATGCTTTTGTGAAAAAAATGCGGGTTAATGGCGGGTGGGTTTCCAGGAGGTGGCGCTCCAGTCCTCTACGGCAGGATTCGGGGGCGCTTCTTTTTGCACCTGCGCCATGGCGCGTTGCACTTCGTTTGCGGCTTCTGCCTGAGTGGAGGCCACTTCTTCTTCTGTCAGCCAACCTTGCTCCTGCACTTGCCGGCGGGCTACGGCCAGCGGGTCTCGGTCGGCGTACTGCGCTTTAAGCTCGGCGGGTATATAGGCGGCATCGTCGTGCTCGCCGTGGCCGCACATGCGCAGTGTGTTGGCCACGACCCACTGGGGGCCTTCCCCGGCACGGGCTGCGGCAATGGCGCGCCCCATGACCTCCAGCGTTGCCAGAAAATCCGTGCCATCGCACTCGTGGGTTGCCATGCCATAGCCTATACCGCGGTCGCAGAGGCTTTTGCAGGCGAACTCCTGTTTATTGGGTGTGGAGTAAGCGAATTGATTGTTGGTCACGACGATGACGGCCGGCAGCTTTTCTACGGCGATGAGGTTGCATGCCTCGTGTGTGGCACCTACGGAGGTGGTGCCATCCCCTATGCAGATGACGCCCGCAAAGCCGCTCTCCCCCTGCATGCGCTTGGCTAGCAGCATGCCGGCTGCGACGGAAACAGCCGCTCCCAAGTGGGAAATGGTGGCCACTGTGCCCTCCTTGGGGTTGCCCCAGTGCACATTGCCCTCGCGCCCGCGCATAATGCCTTGCACACTGCCAAAGTAGCATCGGGCACTATGCAGCACGCTGTCCCCCCAGGCACAGCGCCCGGCCTGCTCGCGGATGAAGGGCGTGTACACATCCCGCCCTTTTTCCAGATACACACCCTCGCATGCGGATATCGCCTCGTGACCCCGCCCCAGAAACACGCCTCCGTATATCTTGCCGGCTTTGTACAGCGCGGAAAGTTTCGTATCGAACGCCCGCGCCAGTTCCATGGCGCGGTAGGCTCGCAGCGCAGTCTCCTTCAACTCGTTTCCGTTCACGCATGTATTATACCCCCGCGTTCTACTTGAAGCAAGCTAGAAGTTGCACCAATACACCCTTTTTTGTACCACGCGCATAGATGGGGGCGGCCGCCTGCATTTTCGGCCGCTCAAAATTCAACCGCCAACTGTTCAAATTCCCGTCTGCATGCAGCTTTTCGCTTGACATGGTATCTTGCGTTCTCTATACTACGCGCGTATGGGCGCGCCGTCGTGTGCACGCATTTTGACGGGCTGTGTCGGAGCCGGCAGCATGGGTTCATCCCCTGAAAAGGAGGACTCGCCGGCAGTGGCTCAGCATGGTGTCCATGGCAAATCCCCACATCATCAGAATTTTACAAATGTCACGTTTTTTCAAGAAAATCGCCAGGTGGTTCTCGTACGACATCGGGATTGACCTTGGCACAGCCAACACGCTGGTCTACATAAAAGACCAGGGTATTGTGCTGCGTGAGCCCAGCGTTGTTGCCATGAGTGGCGACCGCGTGAGGGCCGTGGGTGAGGATGCAAAACGAATGGTTGGCCGCACACCCGGAAGCGTGGTGGCCATTCGCCCGCTTAAAGACGGTGTGATAGCCGACTTGAACGTGGCGGAAGAAATGCTCAAGTATTTCATCCGTAGAGCGACATCGCGCAGGAGCCTGCGCGGGCCGCGCATTCTCATAGCCCATCCCTCCGGCATAACCGAGGTGGAACGCCGCGCCATAGAAGACAGCGCGGGGGCCGCCGGAGCTATTGCTGTGCAGCTTATTGAGGAGCCGATGGCGGCTGCCATCGGCGTAGGGCTTCCCTATACCGAGCCTATCGGCAGCATGATTGTCGATATAGGCGGTGGTACCACAGAGGTGGCCATTATATCCCTTTCCGGCATCGTCTACAGCCAATCTGAGAAGTGCGGCGGCGATGCGTTGGACGACACCATCACCCGCCACATGCTCGCTGCCCACAATCTGATGGTCGGCCCCCGGACGGCGGAGAATATCAAGATTCGTGTCGGCTCTGCCCACCCTCTGCAGCAAGAGCTGCAAATGGAGGTGAAAGGGCGAGACCGTGGCACGGGCTTGCCCAAGACGGTGATCGTAAGGTCTGAAGAAATCCGTGAGGCCCTGAAGGACAAGCTGGATGTCATCGTGAGTGCTGTGCGTCAGACGCTGGATCACTGCCCGCCCGAGCTGGCAAGCGACCTGTACGACCGCGGCATTGTGGTGGCAGGCGGCGGTGCCCTTTTGCGCGGCCTGGCTGACCTGCTGCATGAGCAGACCAGCCTGCCTATCACCATAGCAGATGATCCTTTGAGTGCAGTAGCCGAGGGAACCGGCCGATACCTGCAGGAAAACGACTTTGTCTTCGATGAAGAGTGATAGGGGCATGCTCATTTGCCCCTGAGAGCACTCCGAAAACGCGAGCTCCGGTCGGCTTTCCTGCTGTGCAAACAGGGAGGGCTGTCGGGGCTGCGCGCTTTACAACGGAGCGCTTTCGGTACAGGCAGATGGGTGTGCGGGCTAAGACATCATGAATTCCATGTGTACAACCCCAAACTAACCAGAAACTTTGTCTTTTATATCTAAAATGATTCAGAATGTGAAACGTCTCTTCGGGTTTGGCCAGTGTAACCCGAAGGAAGGCACAACTATCGTCATCAACTCAGAAAAACTGGAGCGCCGTGTTGCCTTGCTCGAGGACGGCGTGCTGGAGGAATACAGCATTGAGCGTGAGGGCGAAGATAATATCGTGGGCGGCATTTTCAAGGGGCGTGTCAAGAACATTGAGCCGGGGCTTAAGGCGATGTTCGTAGACATCGGCTACGAGAAAAACGCCTTCCTGCACTTCTGGGATGCGCTGCCGCTTGCCCTGGACTCCTCCTTGGAGGAGATTCAGAAGGAGGGGCGCCCCCGCAAGCAGCAGAAGAAGATTACCAGCAAGGATATACCGGATATCTACCCCATAGGCTCCGAGATTATGGTGCAGGTGACAAAAGGCCCCATCAGCTCCAAGGGTCCGCGTGTTACCACCAATATCTCCCTGGCCGGGCGTTATATTGTGCTGATGCCCTATACGGACCAGTTCGGTATCTCCCGCAAGATAGATGACCCCAAGGAGCGCCAGCGTCTGCGCCAGATTGTGCAGAAGCTCAACGTGCCGGAGGGTATGGGTATCATCATGCGTACGGTGGCGCAGGGGCAGCGCTTCCGCCATTTTGTGCGCGACCTCGCCATGCTTCTGCAGCAGTGGCGCGAGGTGGAGGAGAAATACGAATCCCGCAACGGGCCGCTTTGTGTGTACCGCGAGCCGGATCTCATAGAGCGTACTGCCCGCGACTTCCTGACCGACAATGTGGACAATATCGTCTGCGACAATCTGGAGACAACCCAGCGCATGCAGGAAATCGCCGGCAAGATATCCCGCCGCGCCAAGCGGCATATCCAGCACTACTCCTCCCGCCAGCCTATCTTCGAGGAGCTTGGCGTGGAGAAGCAGATAAACGAAGCCTTCCAGCGCCAAGTGTTGCTGCCCTGCGGCGGCTACTTGGTTATCGATGAGACGGAAGCCCTCATCGCCATCGATATCAACACCGGTCGCAACAAAGGCAACAAGGACTTGGACAAAACAATCCTGGAGACAAATCTGGAGTCTGCTCGCGAAATTGCCCGCCAGCTGCGCCTGCGCAACATCGGCGGCCTGGTGGTGGTGGATTTCATCGACATGCGGCATCGCAAGGACCAGCTCGCCGTTTACAAGGCCATGAAAGAGGCCCTGAAGCGCGACAAGGCCAAGACGCAGGTGATGCAGATAACGCCTATCGGCCTCATGGAGATGACCCGCCAGCGTATCAACGAGTCTCTGCTGGACTATGTGAACGACCACTGTCCGTATTGCCACGGGCGCGGCCGCATCAAGAGTGTTATGACCATGAGCGTGGAGATTCAGCGCCAGCTCAAGGCCACTATACTGCGCTACCGCGAAACGGTGGGCGATATGGTGGTAGTGGTGAACAGCGATGTGCTCTCCCGCTTCAAAAACGAGGATTCCAAGCTACTCATGGAGTTGGAGCGCCAGTGTGCCGGTCGCCTCATCTTCCGCAGCGACCCCTCCATACACCGCGAGGCGTTCGCCATTCTCGACCCGGCGAACAACAACAAGACCCTCTACCAGGTCAATATGTAATCTACAATCTACAGATCTACAATCTACAAAGTCAAATACCCCGCGTCCGACAAGGTGCGGGGTATTTGATTCCCGCTACTCAAGGGTCGGAAAATCCTCCGGGCGGGCGCGGTAGCGGGGGGATGAGGAGACCGCCACGCGCTCCGGCAGGTGGCGCAGAATGTCGATACTCAGAGAATCTTGTGCCAAGGGGGTGGTGAGCGGACAGGGTTCCCAGAGGATGGGCTGCTCCTTGCCCTGTATGTACCAGAAGCGCGAATCCTCCAAGCGGCTTTCCAGCTCGCGGGTTAAGGTTTCCAGCCAGTGGGGAAAGCCTTCATCCTGGCTGATGTAGTAGCGGTTTCGGGTATCGCCTTCGTACCAGATGTGGTTGGGTCCCCAATCGATGAAGTATTCTTGACGGATGGAGGCGGCCGCCGGGTATTTGTCGAGAGTTTCGCTCGCCATCAATTCGCGCAGGTAGCGGTTCTTCTTGCAGTAGAGCGGTATGCGCGGAGCATGTTTGTCCCACTTCGGCTCGCCGAAGGAAGGGGATGTGTGCTCGCATGCGTATTGATATATGGCGTAGTCATCGTGTACGGGCAGGCCGCACCAATCCACCGCGCGGTTGGGGTAGGCAGTAGCGATGCTGATGGCGATGGCGGCGGCATACGCCTCCGGCCCGTAGGGGGAGATGGGGTGTTCCCACTCTGTCTCCAGCGCGTGGCTGACCCAGCGGTTCCAGAAAGCGCAGCGCTCTTGCACATGCTCCGGCAGGGGATACGCGAGCGCCGGCAGGCGAGTATCGCCATCGTGCAGCACCAGCTGTACCCTGCCTGCGGGCGTTTCCTCGCAGCGCAGAGAAAGCGGCGGCTCTGTATCCTTGGCAAAAGGGCCGAACTGTTGGCGTGGGTTCTCACAGCCGACAAAGCGGCGCATGTTGAAAAGAGAGCGGAGGTTGTACATGGCGGGCGTGGATAACGGCGGTAGTTATAAAATGGGTGAGCCTCCGAGCCTTTCTGTCGGTATGAAGCGGTCGCTGCCCCTACGGCTCACAGGGAGTGTGATACCACATTTTTGTGGCTCTGTCAATGCTGAAAAAATAGCCTTGTACCGGGGGACGCAGCAAAGCCGGGTTGTCGATGGGCAACCCGGCTTTGGCGAGAGGTGGAGAGGCGCATTATTTTGCCTGCTGCTCTTGCATCATGCGCTCGTAGTACTCGAGATTGCGCTTCAGTGTCCGGCCGGAGCGGCTGTCGGGAGCTACTTCGTATGCTTCTTTGTATGCCTGAAGCATGGCGGGGACATCGCGCAGGAAGGCGTAGGTGTCTCCTTTGGCACGCAGGGCGTCTTGGCGCACTTCCGGCACAAGATCGGTCCGAGCCAGGAAGGTATCCAGAACACCGATACTGGCTTTCAGCTCTTCCGGTGAGGTTTTTCCGCGGAAGGTGCTTATGAGCTCACGCAGGGCTTCCTGCTGGGAGATGCGCAGGCGAGTGGTGTCTCCATACCCTTTGTAGCCCAGAGTGTTTTGCGGGTCGAGAGAGTTGATTTCCGCGATGATGGCGCTGTACTTGTCGCGGCATACTTCGGGGAGGCATTTCAGTGCGGTATCCAGTGCTTTGGCGCGTTCGAGGCCGCTCTTGCCGGCGGCGTCTGCCAAGGCGGCATTGCGAGCCGCGAGTTTATCCAGCCCGGCTTGTACCAAGGGCATGTAGTCCGCAGGGGTGCGGCGTGTGCCGTGAATCACTTCGAACGGCAATCCCTCGGCATCCATGAGCACTACGCCGGGAAGTCCCTCTATCTTGTACGAGTACAGCAGTGCTTCGCGCTCCTTCATCTCTTGCGGCGGGATTTTTGCCAGCAAAGCCGGGGTGCGGGGGAAATCCACCGGCACGAGCACGAACTTATCTCCGAAAGCGGCTTCGAACTCGGCGGAGTTCACGATTTTATTTCGCAGGTGGATGCAGGCTGTGCACCAATCCGTGCCGGTGAAGTCCACGAAGATGTTGCAATTCTTACCCTTGGCGGTGGCCAAGGCCTCCGGCATGGTGTTGACCTCCGGCAGGGCTAAAGCGGAACCTGCCAGAGCCAGCAATGCGGTTAATTTGGTGATGGTATTCATAAAATCGGGTATCTCTTCTATGGGATACCTTTTAGCACAAAGCCATGGGTATAGCAACAAAAAAATGCCGGATGGTCGAACTTTTGGGTAAACTGCCACATTGCAGGCTTGACGTACGGGGATAACGTGGCAGAATATGTCGGTTAAACTCTAAGCACACAAAGACATGCCCCAGTTTCTTACATCCATAACCGGGTCGCCGTTGTTCTACTTTGCAACGGGCATTTTGCTGCTGGTCCTCTTTTTCTGGTACCTGGCGGCAGAACATGACAAGACGAAGCGCAATGCCGGTACCTTCTTTATCGTCGGTCTGGCGGGATTTTCACTGCTCTCCCTGTTTGTGAATGGGATGCAGTATGGCATCGACATCAAGGGCGGCGTGGAGCTTACGCTGGAAGTGCAGCCCAAGATGGACGACAATGGTAACACGGTGCCGCCCACCGAGCAGGATATGGAGCAGGCTTGCGCCATACTCGGCGAGCGTCTCAACTCCACCGGTACCAGCGAGGTGCAGATTCTGCACTCCAACAATAAGATTCTTATCCAGATTCCCCAGCAGGACAGCAAAGACCCTGCCAAGAACAAAGAGAAGATAGACGCCATGGTGAAGATGCTCACCAAGATGGCGAAGCTGGAGCTGTTGGCCGTGTACCCGGACTACCTCTCCGTGTTGGCCGATCCGGAGGTGCAAGAGGGGCTGGCAAAGTATGAGGAGCGGCTTATCTCGTACAAGAAGGAACTGGCAGCGGGCAATACTACACTGCGCGCGCCGATGCTGCCGCGAATTCCTGCCCGCATGGGGTTGAATGATTACATGATACTGCCCCAGCCGCGTGTGGACGACAAAACAGGCGAGCCTATCCTGAACAAGCAAGGCAACCAAGTTATCTCCTACTATGTCGTACAGAAGCCCTACGCTGCTATGCAGCAGGGTGTCTACATAACCGGCGAGAACGTGGCCGCCGCCAATCCGGACTATACTCACAAGGGCTATGTGCAAGTGACGCTGAACCGCGAGGGCGCCGGCCGCATGGGCAAGCTCACCGGGAGCATGACTCTGGGGCGCGATTTGCTGGCAGTGGTGCTTAACAACCAGATTAAATGTGCCCCTGTGGTGCAGTCCGTCTTGAGCAAGGATTTCCAGATTTCCGGCCTCAACGGTAAGGGTGAGCCGGAGGATACCTCCAAGGCTCTTGCCAACCCGCTCTCCAGCGACTTGAAGGTGGAGGGGCGCAAGGATGTGTCCGCCCAGCTGGGGCAGAGCGCGCTGGAGCAGGGTATTTTCTCCGGGCTTATCGGTATGGTGGGTGTCTTTGCCTTCTGCTTCTGGTACTACCGCACCTCGGGCATTGTGGCTATGGTGGGTCTTACCTTTAATGCGCTGGCACTTATCGGCCTCATGAGCCTCTTCGGCTTTGTGCTTACACTGCCGGGTATTGCCGGTATCGTGCTGACCATGGGCATGGCAGTGGACGCGAACGTACTCATCAACGAGCGTATGCGCGAGGAGAAGGCGCTGGGTAAGCCTTTCATCGTCTGCCTGCGCTCGGCATACGAAAAGGCTTTCTCTGCCATTTGGGACTCCAACATCACTTCGCTTATCACGGCTGTGATTCTCTTCTGGCTGGCCAGCGGTTCTATCAAAGGTTTCGCCGTGACGACGAGTGTGGGTATCATCACTTCCCTTATCGGTGCTGTGGTGGTGACCCGCGTGCTCTACTTCTGGATGGAGCGTTTGGGGCTGCTGAAGGATGACAGCAAGTTTGCCAAGGCTCCGCTGGAGGGCAAGGTGTTTGATTTCATGAAGCATCGCAAGGCCTGCGGCTGGGCTTCCGTGCTCATCATTCTTGCGGCAGCTGTGTATGGTATCTTTGTGCGTGGCGACAGGGCTCTGGGTATAGACTTTACCGGCGGTGCTACGATTACTTATGTGATACCCGGAGGCTCGGAGGTGGACTATGTGCAGGCAGAGAATGCCGTCTACAAGATGAAGCTTTCCAAGCAGCCCACGGTGCAGCAATTCGGCAATGCGACAGACCGCAACATTAAGATTCGCGTGGCTACCAAGGAGGAAGCTCAGCAGGTGGATACCATGCTGCGCAAAAATATACGCGGCATGGCCTCGCTGCCCGCAGCCTCGGTGGAGGACGTGAGCTCGTCGCTGGGTAGCACCTTCTTCCGTACGGCATGCTGGGCTCTGCTGGCCGGTATGATGGGCATCACGCTGTATCTGGCTATTCGCTTCGAGTGGAGTTTCGCCATGGGGGCGTTGATATCCACATTCCACGACGTTGCGGCCATCATTGTACTGGTCGTGCTCATGGGTACGGAATTGAGCATTATCCATATCGGTGCGTTCCTCACAGTGGCCGGCTACTCCATCAACGACACCATCGTTATCTTCGACCGAATCCGCGAGCGCTTACGCATTGCAGAGCCGAGCGAGAGCCTGGTGGATATCATGAACGAGGCTATCAACACCACGCTATCGCGTACGCTGCTGACCTCCGGCTCCACGATTGCGGTGCTCATCGCGCTCATCGCGCTGGGTGGCCCCGCCATGAAGGATTTCTCCGTGGCTATGCTTCTGGGTATCTTCGTGGGTACATACTCTTCCATCTTTATCGCAGCTCCTGTGGTGCTGGCTTTCGACAAGAAGCATAGTCTGCGAGACGAGTTGCAGAAGGCGGACGAGACAACGGTCTGATACCGCGCTGAACCAAAATCCCTACAAACTCCTCGGGCGCGGCATGAAGCCGCGCCCGCATTTTCAACAGGAATAAGTGCCACCACATCTCACCACCATGCGACGCCATCTCATCACCTTACTTTTGGGGCTCTGTGCTGTGCTTTTCTGCACAGCCTTGTGCGGCTCCGTATATTGCGGCCGAGCATTGGCAGAGCCGGGGCTGTCGGCAGAAGCCGCCACTCACCTGCGCCGCCTCATTTATTTCCATTTTGCGGTGGCTCAGCTGTCTGTGGTCGGTACAGGGGTTATTCTCTACCTGCGGCACCGCCGCTGGAGACGCTACTACCTGGTGGTGAGCTACAACGAAAAGGGCTTGCCGCTAAATCCTCCCGGCATCCGCATGCCCTCCGCGCGTGTGTACCGCTGCCACTTGGGCAACTTGGCCGATTGCGAGTTACCACCGGCTAAGGCACCCGTGCTGGTATATCCTATGTTCATGCTCAGCGGGCATTCCAGCGGAGCTAAGTTGGAGGGTGCACTGGCAGCCGCTTATGCCCGGCGGGGTATATCCGCGCCGAATCTGTACTACCAGCCGGTGCTGGGAGCCAGCCCTTGGCTGGCGCGGGCAGCGGCAGCTCATATACGCCCGCTGCTCACGGCGGATAGCGGAGTGCTGGTGGTGGCGCATGGCTCAACGCTGGCAGAGACTCCACCGGAGCCGGCTCTTTTTTGCCGCCGCCTGCGCGAGTTGTTGCCCGGCTCGGAGGTGCGGCTGGGGTATTTCTCGCAGCAACCGGAGGCAGAGGCGGAGCTGTGCAACATGGCGGCGCGGCATGTGCTGCTGCTGCCTTTTTTGCTCACGGAGGGTCTCCACACTGCTCGCGACCTGCCCACAGCTGCGGATGCCGCTGCTTGCGGCAAGAGTCTGACGCGCCTGCCGGTAGCGGCTGCTTTGCTCACTTTCAACTCTGACCACGCATGAAACTTGCCCTTAAAGTAACACCCGGTGCCCGCAAAAATGAAATACTCGGGTGGGAGGAAGACTACCCCCAAGTGGGGCGTGTGCTGAAGCTCAAAATAGCCGCTCCGCCCATAGACGGCAAGGCTAACAAGGAAATAGAGAGTTTCCTGGCGGCTAAGCTCGGGCTGCAGAAAAGCTCCGTGCGCATTGCACACGGAGCTTCCGGACGTATCAAACTTGCAGAGCTGCCGGATGGTACGGATTTGTCTGTCCTGAGCTGAGGAGTATCAGCTTATTTGGGAGCCGGTCCGTACTGATTCGGGCCGTATGTTCGGTGCTGTGTAGCGGTGTAGAGCAGTACACAGAAGAGTATGATATCTGCTCGCAGTGTGGCCCAGGCCCAGTCTGCCAGCGTATCGGTAAAGATTTCCGGCATGACCCCAAAGCCGTGCAAGGCTACCCCGACACTACCCAGCAGGGCAAGCACCAGACAGATGACTAACAGGCCGGGGCCGCGGTCCAAATCGTGCAGGCGGCGTATTGTTACCGCCGTAAAGGGGCATACCAGCAGCGCCGGCACGACCCACCATACCCAGGCGGGCACCGCAGACAATGTGCCCTGTAGGTAGCAATGCAGAAAGGCGCCGCCTTCTATGGACAGTAGAACTAGGGAACTGAGCGTGAATGCCCAGAATTCGCGGCGCGTGGCGCGTCCCCGCGGGTCGAAATAGAGGCTGAGGCTGTGCCGTACATTATGCCAGGGGCTGCTCGGATCTGAGGAGCGCAGTGGGTGGTTGCATGTGGGGCAGAGGTGGGGAAGTCTACGCTGCTCTGCCAGAATAGCCTGGCCGCACACAGGGCAATCCCCTGCGTAGGAATGAACGCCCGCGATGGGGCCGGTGGTGTTTGTGTTGTCGCTCATGATATTTGTTTTTCTGAAAATCTGGGGTCATCCCCGTAGTCGTTTTCCCCGCGGTCGCCACGGGCATGGCCGAGGATAAGCATGCCGAGACCTATGGCCACGGCATGGGATACGAAGAAGAGAAAAGCGTATGCAGAGGGGCTGTTGAAGGGTAGCAGCACAAGCCAGCAGAGCAGGGGTAGCAGTACCCAGTAGCCGCTGCAGCCCATATCGTGCAGACGTCGTACAGTGAGCGGTACCCCTACCATGCTGAACACAACCAGTGCTCCCGCCAGGTAATACCACAGCCATTCTTCGCCGGCCTTCGGCTCGCAGCGAGCTGTCCACACACTTTCCGCCAATGCCGGCATGCCCGTCCACAGTAGGGGAAGCCAGAATAGCGGCAGAGTGGTGAGCTGGTAGAGGTACCACTGCGTGCGGGTGGCACGCCCACGCAGGCTTAGGGTGGTGAAGGGCTGCAGCCATTGCTGCCACATGTTGGGGCGGCGGTGTCTCATGAAAGGGTATGGGGCAGTGCGTTGCAGAAGTTGAGGGTTAGGAAACAGGGTGGCATGGTACTCTTACTCTAGGGGGTATTTGACCGAGGGTCCATATTTGTTCGTGCCACGCTCACTATCCATAAGGCATAGCATGAGGATGGCCAGAGAGAAGACGCCCGCCAGAATAAGCGGTGAGAAGTAGGCCAACGCGGCGAGGGGGCTCAGTGTCTCCGCCTCCTGCGAGCCTGTACGGATGAACGCTGCCATAACCCCGGGTAGGATAACCCCGGGTACTGCCAGCAGTAGGGTGAGCAAGGGCAGGAGCAGGCTGTGCCCTACATCATGCAGCCTCCGAATCGTGACGCTGAAAAGCGGAAGCGGCACCAGAACCAGCCATAGAAAAATGGCCGCGCCTACCATGCCAAGCAATACCGCCTGTAGCATACCGGGTAAGGATGGAAGGGGGTATACATATGTGCTGAACAGCTTGCTCAGCAGTCCGGTACACAGTATATCAAGAAGCAGAGCCAGCAGGACTCCTATGCCGCCCATGATGATGGCGAAGCCCCAGAACTCGCGGCGCGGAGCGCGCCCACACCAAGTGAACGTTTTTTTCCATACCAGAGCGCAGTTGTGATTGTATGCTTTTTGGCGTTTGGCGCGCAGGAGGAGCTTGCAGGCCGGGCAGGATTCCGGTAGACGATTGTCTCTGACCACCAGCGCAGCGTGGCAGCGCGGGCAGAGCAGATCGGTGGTGGTAGGAGCTTGTTCGGCAGACATGGCGGTTTATGCAGTGGGATATTTGGTGGAGGGACCGTAGCGGTTAGGGCCCGGTTGGCTGTCTTTGAAGCAAAGTATCAGTATGTAAAGCGCGATGCCGCTACTCAGGCAGAAGGGGAGCAGGCTCCCCCACATCATTACCGGCAGAGCCTCGCGCATTCCCCGTTTTCCCCAAGAAGGGGCGGTTTCGTACTCCCCGCTTGTGTGCTGCCACTCGCCCTCCACCAGCACATACTCTGCTTCGAAAATTTCTTTTCCTTTTTTATCGCCGACTACGGCAAAACTAATGAGCCCTCCCAAGGCAACAAGCAGCAACAGAATGTGTGCCAGCAGCCACTTGCCGCTGCGTCCTACATCGTGCAGGCGGCGTATCGTGACTGTTGTTTGGGTAATCGTCAACAAAATATTGAGTATAAAGAATATAAGTACAAGTGCAAGCAAGAAGACGATAAGAGGGGTGCTGAGCGATTCAGAAAATGTGGGTGCCGACAAATCCATGCCGGACACACAAGCAAAACTGCACGCTTGTACGGCAGACTGCGCAACCATGCTCAGAATGGCAGAAAACAGGATGAAGCTCCAGAACTCGGTGCGAGTAGCTCGCCCTTTCAGCACAAAGGTCTTGCGCAGGGCAAGTATGAAGTTCTGCCAGAGGTCATGCGGATTTTTTGCCCGCAGTCGGTAGCTGCAGTTCGGGCAGAGTTCCGCTAGCTGATTGTCTGAGCAGCTGAGCTCTACGGTGCAGCGCGGGCAGGCAACTACGGCGATGGCCGGGGGAATGGGGGCCGGACCGCTCAGCAGCGAGCTAAGCGGCACCCAAGCACTGCCGCCGCGTGGGGCGGCAAGTGTATCCTCCGGGAGCTTCCCGACGGCATGCAGCGCTCGCAGCTCATCGAGAGTGTGCGGGCCGTGCGTCTTTTTTTCTGTATCCAGATAAAAATATTCGTTCATAAGGGGTCATTTCTCCGGGTATTTGATGGAAGGTCCGTACTTGTTTGTGCCGGGCTGACTGTCCGATACAGTGCATATAAAGATGATAATCCCCAGCACGAGGTTCAGCAGGTAGAGTGCTGCGCCCCAGTCGTTGTAACCTACGGTTTCGATGCGTTGTATGATCTCCTCCAAGCGTGCATTACGGGAGGTGTCATCTTCTATATTTAGTATCAGGCTCCAATTTACTGCAGCAATTTCCGCCCAGACGCGCGTGAAATATAGCACCTGCCACGCCAGACTTACCAGCACAGAGGCTACTAGCCACCACGCGCTGCGTCCCATGTCGTGCAGACGTCGAGCTGTGGCCGCCAGCAACACCAGCCAGAAATACAGCATGACTGCTGCCAGCAGTCCAAGCGCTATCCATGGTATTTGCATTGCCGGATGCTCTATCCAGGTGCTTAGTACAGAGGTGCTGTCCAGTGCCTTAGCGGCTCCTACGCAGAATGTAACCAGCACCACAAGGGTAAGCGGTACGATGAGGAGCAAATACACTAGCCAAGTGCCCCAAAACTCCCTCCGCAGTGCGCGCCCGCTCCATTGAAAGGGGTGTTGCAATGCATACCACACATCCGCCCACATGCTGCCGGGTACAGGGGCAGGTGGCTGTATTGCAGGCGGCAGAAAAACAGGTGCCTGCGCTGTGGTATCAAAGCCGGGAACCGGTGGCAGACTATCCGCCGGCTGTGGTATAGGGGGCAATTTCGGGCTCTCAGTCGAGTGGGTCATCAACACCGTTCCCAGCGGCTGCCAGCGTGTATCTCCCTCAGCTGCTATCTCCGTAGCCGGCGTAAGCTCACCACGTAACATCATGCCACTGAGTTCCGTCAGCGTGTGTGGCCCCTTCGGCGCGGTGCGGTCTGCACCCAAGTAAAAATACGGCTTGTCCATCGTTCCCTCTTATTCTGCACAAGTCTCCTCTGTATGTCAAGCAGAAAAGATTATGCTCCACGCCCAATATTTATACCTATTTATGCGCTGTAGCCTGCATAAATAGGTATAAATAGACGGCAAGCGCTTCCTCTGTTTCATTTATGCGTATTTATGCATGACAGCGCGCATAAATGAGCATAAACTAAATTTTGTAGGAAGAAAATGGACGAGATATCTAATCCTTACACTCCCGGAGCCGGAAGCCCGCCGCCAGCGTTGGTGGGGCGAGATGGGGTGCTGTGCACAGCTAATACATTGCTGGATAGGACCCTGGCGGGAAAGTCCGCTCAGAGCATGCTGATGACCGGATTGCGAGGAGTGGGAAAGACAGTACTGCTTAACAGAATCAAACACATGGCGCAAGACAAGCGTTATGTGTCTGTTATACATCTGGAAATACAGGAAAGAAAGAGCTTTGTGGAGCAGCTTGTGCCGGAGCTGCTCAAAGTGCTCTATGACCTGAATATGCTCAAGGGGGCCGGCGTAGCTGTTCGCCGTGGGCTCATGGCGCTGAGAAACTTTATCAGCCATATAAAAGTGAGTGTCGGCAATATCAGTATAGATTTGGCGCCTTTGCAGGGTGTGGCGGATTCCGGCGAGCTTTCCGGGGATCTTTGTGACTTGCTGCTTGCTGTGGCTGATGCGGCAAAGGCTCAGAAACGGATATTACTTTTGCTCATCGATGAGATGCAGCTCATGGAAAAAGATGAGCTGAGCGCTTTGATTATGGCAATGCACAGAGCGCAGCAACATGTTGCCGCTATTGCGTTGGTCGGTGCAGGGTTGCCGACACTTCCCAGGCAGGCCGGAAAAGCTAAATCCTACGCCGAGCGCTTATTTTTGTACCCGGATATTGACCGCCTTGGTAAGGAAGAGGCACAAGCTGCTATATCTGTTCCGGCAGAAGCGTTTGGGGCTACTTTTGAACAAGCGGCACTAGACGCTATTTATGATGAAACCCTTGGGTATCCCTACTTCTTGCAGACTTGGGCTTATGCTTTGTGGAATCACGCTCGCACTCCGCAGATTACGCTGGCGGATGTTCAAAGTGCAAAGCCGAGGATTCTCAATAGTCTGGATACGAGCTTTTTCCGTGTGCGGTACGATAGGCTGACACCTCGCGAAAAGATATTCATGCACGCTATGGCAACTTGTAATTCCAACGAATGTACACTTTCCGAGGTCGCCCAGTGCATGAATACTCAGTCCCCCGGTATTTCTCGATTACGAGAAAACTTGCTCAAAAAAGGCATGTTGTTCAGTCCTCGCCACGGAATTATTCAATACAGTGTCCCATTGTTTAGAGAATATCTGTTCAGGATTCGCACAAGCGACATCAGGTAGGTGTGCGAAAGGCCGTGCTTGATGTGTCAAAAGCGAGGGGGTTTATGCGCATTTATGCGTGGAATTGTGCATAAATGGGTATAAAATTGTGAGCTGTGTGGAGGTATTGTGGCGGTAGATTTATGCACATTTATGCGTGCGGTTGCGCATAAATGGGTATAAAATTGCGAGTTGCGTGGAGGTAATGGGGCAGAGGATTTATGCGCATTTATGCATGTAGTTGCGCATAAATAGGTATAAAATCGCGAGCTATGTGGAGGTAAAGGGGCGGTGGATTTATGCGCATTTATGCATGCAGTTGCGCATAAATGGGTATAAAATCGCGAGCTACGTGGAGGTAAAGGGGCGGTGGATTTATGTGCATTTATGCGTTCTTTGTTGCATAAATGTAGAAGGTGTTTTCCCGTTCTCACAGTGAAATATCATATAAAATAAAATGTTATGTTAGATGGAAAACGAGCTGCAATCCAAGGCGTAAATATATGATTATTTGCACGTGCTCTTTTGGCTCGGGGCCGGCATGGAGGTGAGGGGCAGTGGGACGCGATGTTTCGAGCCTGCTCCAATTTTTCAAAAATAAGAGAAACATGATAGAATATCCTTGCTGTGCGATAGGGATAAAGAATGAGACTGCCTGAAAAAGTAAAGCTCCTTTTTCGGCGTGGTGTGTCGTGGTTAATTCGTTTTTTAGAACTCCCGGAAGAGAAAATAATCCCTCGGACGCAGTAGGAATACTACGGCAAAAAATTAACTTAGCTTGATATCTTATCACGCTTAATCAATTCTCGCGAGGGTGTTTTTTTGCAAAAATGGAGGAGAAAAAGGGGGAGAATGGCTAGAAAGAGGCAAAAATCAGGTCGAATGGATGATAAAGTGGTGCTTATATGTGCGGAATGGGATAAAAAATGCGAATTGAGCTTGCGGGCTGCGGGGAGCATTTGTAGTTGTTGGACTTGAAAAAAATGTGAAAAAAAGCGTAAATATCTCCTTAAAAGGCTTGAAAAACATCAAAATAGATAAAGCGAACTTTACCAAATGTAAAAAATGAGCATTTGCGCGAGTGAAATCGCGCTAAACATAGAGTCGTTTGTGCGCGTTCACAGCGGGCGGGGTGGATTGGGCACTTGGGGCGTGTTTTGGGGCTATTTTTAGCACGATCTTTGCGAGGCTTGATGCCTGTGTTGGTTTCCTCGCATTTTGACTGATTTGTCGACAGCGGTGCGGAGAGCGTTGACGGCTCAACTTACATGCGCCGGCCCGCGGCCGGGACACGAGACCGTGTCGGAACGTGCTAGAAAAGGAACTCGTGGTGGATGTTTTATTCTATTGAAATTAAATGCATAAGATTTTTCTTTTCGTAATATTAGACAAAAAGGTGCAAGAAAATTCAAAAAAAGGCTTGCAATTCGCGGGGAAGTGTGGCATATATCTGCAAGTTTACACTGTACCATGCCTAAAGACACATCTATCAAAAAGATATTGGTCATCGGTTCGGGCCCCATCATCATCGGGCAGGGGTGTGAGTTTGACTACTCCGGTACCCAAGCCTGCAAGACATTGAGAGAAGAGGGGTACGAGGTAGTGCTTGTCAATTCCAACCCCGCCACCATTATGACGGATCCGGAGACAGCACCCCGCACTTATATCGAACCGCTCGCACCTGAGTACATTGAGAAAATCATCGCTCGCGAGCGTCCGGATGCTTTGCTGCCGACTTTGGGTGGCCAGACCGCACTGAACGCGGCCATGGAGCTTCACCGCACGGGCGTGCTGGAGAAATACGGCGTGCGCGTTATCGGTGCAGATGCCGATGCCATCGACAAGGGTGAGGATCGCCAGCGCTTTAAGGATGCCATGCTGAAAATCGGCTTGGATGTTCCGGCTTCAGGTGTAGCGCACAACATATCCGAGGCATGGGACATTGCGAAAAATGTGATTGGTGGCTATCCCATGATTATTCGTCCGGCCTTTACGCTGGGCGGCACTGGTGGCGGTATAGCCTACAACAAAGCGGAGTACGAGGAAATCGTACAGCGTGGTCTGGATCTTTCCCCCGTGCACGAGGTACTTATCGAAGAGTCCCTGCTGGGATGGAAGGAAATCGAGATGGAGGTGATGCGTGACAGCGCAGACAACTGTATCACTATTTGTTCCATCGAGAACCTGGATCCCATGGGCGTGCACACCGGCGACTCTATTACCGTGGCTCCGGCTATGACCCTCACAGCACGCGAGTACGCCATCCTGCGCGATGCTTCCTTCGCTATCATTCGCGAAATCGGAGTGAAGAGCGGTGGTAGTAACATTCAGTTTGCTGTCTGCCCTCGCACCGGCCGCCAAGTTGTCATCGAGATGAATCCGCGCGTGAGCCGCTCTTCCGCATTGGCTTCCAAGGCCACGGGCTTCCCCATTGCCAAGGTTTCTGCCAAACTTGCGGTAGGCTACACGCTGGATGAGCTGAAGAATGACCTCACCCAGACATCTCCGGCCTCATTTGAGCCGACTATTGACTATGTCGTGTGCAAGGTGCCGCGCTTCACTTTCGAGAAGTTCAAGAAGGCAGACGAACGCCTTACCACGGCCATGAAGAGTGTGGGCGAGGTGATGAGCATTGGTGCTACCTTTAAGGAATCTCTGCAGAAGGCACTTCGCTCTCTGGAGACAGGGCGCTGGGGCTTCGGGTTCGATGCGAAGGATCCTGTGAATCCCACACGCCAGGAGATTTCTGCCAAGCTTAGCGTGCCGAATGCAGACCGCATCTTCTGGATTCAGACTGCCTTTGTGAATGGCTTTACAGCCGAGGAGGTGGCGGATCTGACACAGATAGACCCTTGGTTTGTGGACCAGCTGCAGCAGCTGGCTGAAGCCGGCATGCAGCTGAAGACGCTTGACTTGCGTGAGGCCAAGAAACTCGGCTTCTCCGACAGGCAGATTGCCTACGCTCGCGGTTGTAGCGAGGATGAGGTACGCGCCGAACGCAAGGCAAAGGGAATTCTCCCCACTTTCAGGCTGGTGGACACCTGCGCCTCGGAGTTTGAAGCCGTCAATCCTTACTACTACTCCACCTATGGGGAGGAGCAGGAGGCTCGCATCTCTGACCGCAAGAAGATTATGATTCTTGGCGGTGGGCCGAACCGCATCGGCCAGGGTATCGAGTTCGACTACTGCTGTGTGCATGCGTCTTTTGCCCTGAAGGAACTTGGCTACGAGACTATCATGGTGAACTCCAACCCGGAGACTGTATCCACAGACTACGACACGTCCGATAAGCTCTACTTTGAGCCGCTTACACTCGAGGATGTGCTCAATATCTGCGATGTGGAGCAGCCGGAAGGCGTTATCGTGCAATTTGGCGGCCAGACCCCGCTGAACCTTGCCGCCGCTCTGGCAGAGCGTGGTGTGCCCATTATCGGAACCAGCCCCCGCAGCATTGAGCTGGCAGAGGATCGCAAGTACTTCTCCGCCCTGTTGGATGAAATCGGCTTGCGCCAGGCTGAGGCCGGCACTGCTACCAACGAGGAAGAGGCTGTAGCCGTGGCACAGCGCATTGGATTCCCGGTGTTGGTACGCCCGTCTTTCGTGCTGGGTGGCCGTGCCATGATGATTGTGTACGATGAGAAGGAGCTGCGTACCTATATGCGTGAAGCCGTGGATGCATCCCCCGAGCGCCCTGTGCTGGTGGATCGCTTCCTGCAGAACGCCTTGGAGATAGACGTGGACGTGATAGCCGATGGCGAGATGAGTGTGGTGGGTGCTATCATGCAGCATGTGGAGCCCGCCGGCATTCACTCCGGCGACTCCGCTTGCATGATTCCCCCCAACAAAGTGAGCGACAAGATGCACGCTGAGATGATGCGCGCCGCCAAGGAACTGGCTGCTAAGCTCAACGTGAAGGGACTTATGAACTGCCAGTTCGCCATTAAGGACGAGCAGCTCTACGTTATCGAGGTGAATCCCCGTGCTTCCCGCACCGTGCCATTTGTTTCCAAATCTATAGGCGTGCCGCTGGCTAAGCTGGCTGCCAAGGTTATGAGTGGTATGAAACTCACCGAGCTCGGCTTTACGAAGGAGGTTATCCCCCCGTACTACACCGTGAAGGAGGCTGTGTTCCCCTGGAACCGTTTCCCGGGTATTGACGTGGTGCTGGGGCCGGAGATGCACTCCACCGGCGAGGTGATGGGTATCGATACCGACCCCGAGCTGGCCTACATGAAGAGCCAGATTTCCGCCTTCAACCCCCTGCCGGAGAAGGGGCTCGTATTCATCTCCGTGCACGACCGCGACAAGGATACCGTGGTGGAAATCGCCCGCAATATAGCGGATGCCGGCTTCGATATCTGCGCTACCAAGGGCACCATGATTCACCTCCTCCAGCATGGCATTGAGTGCGAGCGCGCTTACAAGGTGCTGGAAGGTCGCCGCCCCAATATCGTGGACCGTATTAAGAATGGCGATATCGCCTTCGTTATCAATACTCCCGGTTCGCATGATGCTCGAGAGGACGAGGTCGCCATCCGCGCTGCTACCGTGAACACTAAGGTGTCCTACGCTACGGATCTTTCCTCCGCGCGCGCTTGTGCCGCAGCTATTCTGCACAACAAGAACAAAGTGGCCGGTGTGCGTACGCTCCAAGAGTACCACGCTACGAACTGATCGCAAATCATCAATTCGTGAATACGAAAGCCGCCGTTCTCCATTTGGAAGACGGCGGCTTTCGCGCGGTAAAGTTGTGCGCAACTCAATGCTCTGACAGGGTGGCGTAGTAGTGCTCCAGCAAGGAGATGATACGCCCTCTCTCATAGGGGGCAAAGGAGGCCCAGCCGGCGGCATCCAGCTCCATCCAAGCTGTCTTGATACCTGCCAGCATATCCTCCCCTGCCGGGGAAATTGCAATGATGCGGCGGCGTTTGTCTACTGTGGCTTCTGTTCGCGTGATAAGCCCGGCGGCCTCCAGCTGCCGCAGCAGCAGGTTCACGTGCTGCCGGCTCAGCTCGCGGGCATCCGCCAGCGCAGACGGCTCCATGCCTCGCGGCGCCGCCTTCAGGCTTTCCAGCAGTAGATATTCATTGTAAGAGAGGTGCACGCGCCGAAGCACTGCATTGAAGGCATTGTCTATATTCTTCCACAGCGTCAGCCAACGCTGAAAAAACTCACTTTCTCTGTCGCTCATAAAGTCGCCTTTATTATGCAAAGTTAAGCAAAATTTGTCAAGCGAAATTGAACAAAAATGACAAAGGCGGCCTCTTTTGCCGGCTCATGAGATTGGCGGACGTTGCTGTGAACTGCAATTAGATTTTTGATAGTAGGAAAGCAACGAGTCTTTTCAATACGTTTTTCAAACGACTCTTTTTTAATTGCTTGCTTATTGTGTTCAAAATGCTTTCCGCATCGCCGGCAATCAACAGAGCTGCAAAATCTTTCTGGGGACGAGTGCTAAGACTTTCCTTTACATTTTTCCATAAATCTTCCTCCAATAGCTGCATAAGCCAGATCAGTAATTCAGAACGGCTCTCTTGTTTTTTATTCAGGCGATATTTTATGCGTTGTTCAATAATTCCGTTCAGTATATTTTTTGCTTCGACATCGAGGTAATATCTGCATTCTTTCTTAATAGTTTCCGAGAGGTTTATTTTTTCTAATAGTTCGCGTCTCTTCCAATAGAGTATCTTGTGGTCATCAAGCAAAGAAGGTATATAGTTCGACGTCATACCTCCCCAGCGATAAAAGTAACCGACATAGTCCGAGACAAAAATGGAATTGAGGTGAATATGTAGGTGTAGACTCGCGTACTCATCTTCGCCGTGTTTTATTCCGCATGGGGATGGAAAGTGAGCTTTGATAAGATCCGAACGATATAATTTACCCCATACGTTAACTCCAATGTAATTAACGCCGTAGAATGAGAATAAGTATTTTTCCCTTAGTTCCGGTTGAGTTATGAGCCCTAAACGATCTGCATTTTGATTGATTTGGAAATAAAGCAGTGACGGTCAAAGGTGCGACACACAGAGGTTACAACATAATCGCACTGATGTTGAATGATTAGTTCTCGTGCTAAGTTCTTTCGTCCTACAGGGCTTGCAAATTCTCCTCGCCTAACGGCGAGGCGTATAAAATTCCTTGTATGAGTCAGCTTTATAGGCGGATAATGTATCCAATTTGCAAATTTTGCAGGGAAATGCAAGAAAAACTGCACAAAGTCTGCAAAAATTGCTGAAAAGGCGGCCTCTTTCAGAGCAGGATGTGCACCCGGGTGCCGAGGCGGACTCGTGCGAAGAGGGTGAGCATGTCCTGCGGAGCGAGGCGTATGCAGCCGTGGGAGGCCGGGGTTCCGAGCAGGTGGGTATCGGCTGTGCCGTGTATGTAGATGTAGCGGGCGCGAGTGTTGGCGTTTTGCGGCTCTAGGCCGTGCAGGGTCAGGATGCGGGTCAGGATGGCATCTTGCCCCTGTACAGCAGCGGGGTAGGTGCCCACGGGGAGACGTCCGCGAAATACTGTCATGAGCGGGGCGTTTTCGCCGTGCATGCTGCAAATCTCGAACTTACCGAGCGGCGTGCGTCCACTGCCCTCCTCGCTGCCCACACCGGCTTTGCCGGTGGAGCAGGGGAAGCAGAGCTCTGCAAAGCGGAGCTTCTGCTCGTGTATGGATATAACTATCATGAGGGCGGCGAAGGATAAGCAAGGGTGCGGTGGTTTAGTACGGCACCCCCACGTGTTTTGCGCTTCTTTAATACCTGTAGGTATCAGCCTTGTAGGGGCCTTCTACCTTTACGCCGATGTAGTCTGCCTGCTTTTGGGAGAGCGTGGTGAGGCGCACCCCGAGCTTGGCGAGGTGGAGGCGAGCCACTTCTTCGTCCAGCACTTTGGGGAGCACCTGTACTGTGTTGGCACGGGTGCCGCGTTCCTGCCACAGGGCAATCTGAGCGAGCACTTGGTTGGTGAAGCTGTTGCTCATCACAAAAGAGGCGTGACCGGTGGCACAACCCAGGTTTACAAGGCGTCCCTCTGCCAGCAGGTAGAGACTGTGGCCGTCCGGGAAAGTGTATTTGTCCACCTGCGGCTTTATGTTGGTGCGTACGATACCTTCGCGAGCCTGGAGACGAGCCACCTGAATCTCGTTGTCAAAGTGGCCGATGTTGCAGACGATGGCCTGGTCTTTCATGTGCTCCATGTGTTCCAGAGTGATGATGTCGCAGTTGCCGGTGGTGGTCACATAGATGTCTGCCGTGCCGAGTGTGTCCTCCACGGTGAGCACGCGGTAGCCCTCCATGGCGGCTTGCAGGGCACAGATGGGGTCTATCTCTGTCACGATAACCTGTGCTCCCAGTCCGCGCAGAGCCTGGGCGCAGCCCTTACCTACATCGCCATAGCCGCAGATGACGGCTACCTTGCCGGCTATCATGACATCTGTGGCGCGTTTGATGCCATCCGTAAGGCTTTCGCGACAGCCGTAGAGGTTGTCGAACTTGCTCTTAGTTACGGAATCGTTCACATTGATGGCGGGGAAGAGCAGTCGGCCGTCTCGCTCCATCTGGTAGAGGCGGTGCACGCCGGTGGTGGTCTCTTCGGACACGCCCATAATCTCGGGCATCCAGCGGTGGAAGATACCGGGGTGCTCTGCAGAGATGCGGCGCAGCAGGGCTTTGATGACGCTCTCCTCCTCGCTTTCGGAGGGGGTGTTCACCCAGTCATCCCCGTTTTCCATCTCATAGCCCTTGTGCAGCAGCAGGGTGGCATCCCCGCCGTCGTCTACGATAAGCTGGGGGCCGCAGCCCCCCCGGTGGCAAAGCGCCTGCCAGGTGCAGTCCCAGTACTCGGTGAGCGTCTCTCCCTTCCATGCGAACACGGGTATACCGGCAGCAGCTATAGCGGCGGCGGCGTGGTCTTGTGTGGAGAATATGTTGCAGGATGCCCAGCGCACCTCTGCACCCAGGGCAACGAGAGTCTCGATGAGGATGGCCGTCTGGATAGTCATGTGCAGTGAGCCGGTGATACGCACTCCGGCCAGGGGTTGCTGCGGGCCGTATTTCTCTCGGCAGGCCATGAGGCCGGGCATTTCGTACTCGGACACCTGTATTTCCTTGCGTCCCCAGTCTTGCAGGGAGATGTCTGCCACTTTGTAGTCTGCTGTTGCGTTCATGTCGGGGGAGATTGTACTCTTTTGCGCGTCATTCGTCAATTCTAAGTTTGACTTATGTTCAGCTTTCGGGTAGGGTATGCGGCAATGAAGTTGTTATTTTTGTCTGTTGTAACAGTAGCCGCTCTGCTTCCGGGGCTTACAGCTGCGCCCTCTGCTCCCGTGCAGACCATGCCGGGGGTGATACCTCGTCCCCTGAGCATGCAGGTGAAGTCCGGGGAGGTCGGATTCTCCATGCAGCAGGGAATCCGCGTGCACTACAGTGTGAGCCGTAGCGAGTTGGGGCGCGCCGCAATACGCGCTCTTATGGCCGCCGGGCTGGAAGTGCTGCCGGAGGAGAACGTGGGCGAGCTTACCGTGCAGCAGGTACAACATGACAACAAAGAGTGGTACGCTCTCGCGGTGACCCCGCAGGGTATTTCCCTGCGTGTGGCGAGTCCCCAAGCTCTGTTTTACGCCGCGCAAACTTTGGCGCAAAGCGTGGTGGCAGATGCGGCCGGGCAGCCGGCGCTGCCGGCTATGCAGGTGGAAGATGCGCCACTGCTGCCCTACCGAGGGCTGATGCTGGATCCTTGCCGCCACCCGCTCACGGTGGAGGAAACGTGCCGGATGCTGCGTATCATGGCTCGCTACAAACTCAACCGCTTGCATTGGCATCTGGCGGATGACCAAGGCTGGCGCATCCGGATAAAGAAATACCCACTCCTCACCGAGGTAGGCTCGCACCGCACGGAGACTCCCACCTTGGCCAATCACGAGGTGGGCGACGGCACTCCCACGCAGCCTTTTTTCTACACGCAGGACGAGATTCGCGCCGTTGTGGCCTATGCGAACAGCCTCGGCATTACCGTGATACCGGAAATCGAGGTGCCCGGGCATTCCTCCGCCGCCATAGCTGCATACCCGGAGCTGGGCAATAGCGATGTGCCCGGCTACGCCCCGCGCGTGGCCACTACTTGGGGGGTGTTGCCCTATACATATGCTCCCAAGCCGGAGACACTGCGCTTTCTGGAAGCGGTGTTTGAGGAGGTTTGTACCTTGTTTCCCCGTGCGGAGTTTGTGCACATAGGCGGGGATGAAGCACCACGCGAGCAGTGGCAGAGCAGCCCCTATGCGCGGGCGTTCATGCAGCGGCATGGTATGGAGCATGCCGCGCAGGTACAGCACTGGTTCACGCACAGCATGGCAGAGATGCTTGCAAAGCAGGGGCGCCGCATTGTGGGGTGGGACGAGATTCTGGACGATGGGGTGGCTCCGGCAGATGCTGTGGTTATGTTCTGGCGCTCTTGGGTTCGTCCTTGTGCCCTGCGCCGCGCTTTGCAGGCCGGACATCAGGTTATTCAAAGCCCCGATTCGCACTTCTATTTCAATTTCTCACAAGGGAAGCTTCCGGCCGACCCTCGCTATAAGCCCCACGGCTCACTAGAGGCTGCGCTGGATTGGCGACACGTTTACTCCTACAATCCTATACCGGAGGGTATTTCTGCCGAGCAGCGGCGGCTTCTTATCGGCCTGCAGGCCAACTGTTGGAGCGAGAGTATTGCGGATGGTCACAAGCTGGAGTACCAAACAGTGCCTCGTATTTGTGCCTTGGCGGAGGTGGCTTGGCTCCCGGCAGAGCAACGCTCCGCGGAGGAGTTTTTGCCCCGCATCTATGCCCAGTACCCATGGTTCGAGTCGCAAGGCATCAACTACCGCCGGGAGGATGGTTCTCCTGCAAGGTAAGAGCTGATTTTGAAAATCCGTATTTACAATGCATGCCCTTACTATTGTACGGCGTAATTTGTACTTGAAATCCGCTTCCTGCGGCGTATAATACCTGCATGCACACACTCCGTTATACGCCCATAGCCGCAGAGTTCTATGCAGACCGTCGGGATAAGCTGGCTGCTCAGCTGCCCGCCGGCAGTCTGGTTGTTGTCCATGCGAACGACGTGTACCCCACGAATGCGGACGGCACATTAGCGCACCACCAGAATGCAAATCTTTTTTACCTGACCGGCATAGACCAGGAGGAAACCGTGCTGCTCATGCGCGTGCAGGAGGAGGGGCGGCATGAGGATACGCTGCTGCTGCGCGAGACGAACGAGCATATCGTCATCTGGGAGGGGGCTCGGCTTACAAAAGATACCGCTACTCAGCTGAGCGGCATTTCAGACGTGCGCTGGACCTCGGAGTACAACGCCTTGCTGGCTCAGTGGGTGCCCGCCGCAAAGGAAGTGTGGCTGGAGCAGGATAATCACCCCCGCCGCAACACCTACGTGCAGACTCGCAATGCCCGTATGCAGGCCGCCCTGCAGGCCGCATACCCGGATGCCGTGGTAAAAAGCCTCTACGAGCTGCTGGCGGCTATGCGACTGGTGAAAAGTGAGGCCGAGCTCGTTCAGCTGCGCGAGGCATGCCGTATTACCGGCGAGGGCTTTGTAGAAGTGTTGCGCAGCATTAAGCCCGGCATGGGCGAGTGGGAGCTGGAGGGGCTGCTCAGCTCTGCCTATATTCGCCGCCGTGCCCGCAAGTTCTCATTCCTTCCCATCATTGCTTCCGGGGCGGACACTTGCGTCTTGCACTACATCTCCAACCACAAGCGCTGTGAGGACGGAGACCTTATCCTTTTCGATATCGGCGCAGAGTACGGCGGCTACGCAGGGGATATGACCCGCACCGTCCCCGCCAATGGTAAGTTCTCCCCCCGCCAGAAAGCCGTGTATGAGGCCTGCTTGGCCGTGCACCGCTACGCGTGCGATATTATGCGCCCGGGGCTCAAAAAGAGCGAGTATGAGCGTCTGGTGCGTGTACGTATGGCGGCAGAGCTGGTGAAGCTGGGGCTACTCACTCAGGCCGAGGTGGATGCCGCACCGGAGAATCCCCTTTGCGTGCGCAAGTACTATATGCACGGTACTTCCCATTCCCTGGGCATAGATGTGCACGATGTAGGCCCGGCAGATCCCGTTTTTGCTCCCGGGCAGGTTTGGACTATTGAGCCCGGCATCTATATTCCGGCGGAGAACATTGGCATTCGTATCGAGACGGATGTTCTTATACACGAGGATTATACCGAGGATCTCATCCCCAATGCGCCGTTGGATGTGGCAGATATCGAGAAGTTGATGTCCGCCGGATGCTGAGCGCGCGGTCTATTCAATACTTATTTTAGTATGGCGCGGAGCGTCATGCGTTGTGCTTGCGGCGCAACGTGTGGAGGCGTTGCTCCATCTTGGGGCGCAGGTGGTGCTCAATCCAAGCGTAGGCTGCTTCCAGACCATCGGATTTGAAGATGCGGCCTATTTGAGCCTCTACGCCGGTGGCGTTTCCGGTGAGGCGTAGGAAGTCGTTGCTGGTGAACTCGATAAACAATTTGCCGTCAATTTGTCCACGGAAAGAGAGAATCCACTCGCGCACATAAAGTGCCAGAATAGCATCCCCCACCCAGGCTTGCGCGCGGATTTTCGGGTCGAGGTCGGGGGGGAGGGTGGACATATAACGGTTTCTTGGTAAGGGGTTAGGCTGAGTAGCCGGGCGCAAGGTCGGTTGTTGCGCCGGTAGGAGCAGTGGGTAGGAGCGGTTGGGGCATGAGCTGCTGCAGGCGTTTCTGCACCTCGGTTTCGGCGTCTGAGCTCCAGTAGCCGGAATCCAGCTCGATGGCGATGCTGCTGTAGGGCAGGCGCGTGTTGGTGCGAATGTAGAGGATGCGGAAATCCTTGGCTGCCTGTGCTATCTGCATATCGATGACACGGCTGTTTACCTCGTAGTGGAAGCGGCCGAGCAGGAGCTTCTCCAGCGCTTCGCGATGCTCTGTGATGCCCGGTGCGCGGTTTTCCGGCACCGCAGAGAGCTCGTGGCTTACCCAGATACGCGGTACTACGGCTCCCTCTATTTCCAGCAAATCCAGCACTTCGCGGAAGGCATCTATGGTGCTGGCCGGTACATTGATGCTTACAATGCCTGTGCCCGCGGGCAGCGGGCAGGCAGGGTCTGCCACCACGACCCAGTTGCGGGCACCCAGCTGCAGCAGATTCGGGGCTATTTGCGCGCGCGCCAAGTCTACATCGTTCAGCACGTGCGGCCCCAGTTGCCGGCAGGAAGCCAGAGCGGCGGCGGCCGTCAGGACGGCTGCCGCCTTGCGCAGGTAACTGGTAGCTCCGGTTTTCACGGTAGGGTGAATCCTTAGCCGCGTGAGCGAGGCTCGCGCTCCCCGGCAGTCATTACACCCGGGCGGGTCGTGAATGGGCCACCGGCTGTGGGCGCTTTCTCGGTAAAGGCTACGCCGGGCAGCTCTGTGGGCTTGCCGGCCACGGGGAAATCCTTGCGAAGCGGGTGGTAGGGGTAACCATCCCACATCATGATACGGCGCAAATCCGGGTGCCCCACAAACTCGATACCCATCAGGTCATACTGCTCGCGCTCCAGCCAGTTGGCGGCGCGCCACAGCGGCACCAGACTCGGTACGGCGCAATTCGTCTCGCTCACAGGACAGCGCACCAGCAGGTTGGCACCTGTTTCTGCCTGGGTTATAGTGTAGTTCACCTCGTAGCGGGGCTCCTCGCCCAAGTTGTCGACAGAGGAGACGCAGGTCAGCATGTCGAATCCGCAGCCCTCCTTTGCATAGGTCATGACCTCCACGAGATCTTCCGCCGCGACGGTCAGGGTGATGTCGCCGCGGAACTCTTTGCGGCTTACACGGGGATAGCGTGCACAAAGTTTATCTGCCGCTGCATTTTGAAGTGTGGTGATATCTGCCATGGTGCTAGTATCGTCCTTTCTTGGCTTGTGGGGGGGGTAAAAATCAGTCGGTGATGGGCATCTTGGCGGTGATGCTGGCTGCATTCTGCGCCACGCGCGGCTCGTGTGTTTTGAAGAAGCCCTTGAGCGGGTGCTCCGTGTCCTTTATCTTCTCCTTCAGGGTCATAAGCCCCTGCAGCAGAGCCTCCGGGCGGGGAGGACAACCGGAGATGTACACGTCCACAGGCACAATCTTATCCACACCCTGCAGCACGGAGTAGGAGCGGAACATACCGCCGGAGCATGCGCAGGCACCGCAGGCGATGCACCACTTCGGCTCGGGCATCTGGTCCCAAATGCGGCGCACGAGCATGGCCATCTTGTAGGTGATAGTGCCGCAGATGAACATGAAATCCGCTTGGTGCGGTGTGTAGCGGTTCACCTCGGAGCCAAAGCGGGAAATATCATAGCGGGAGCAGGAGCTGGCCATGTACTCGATAGCGCAGCACGATGTGCCCATGGGCATGGGCCACAGGGAGTGCTGCTGCACCCAGTTGATAGCTGCCTCCGCTGTGGTGTAAAGGAAGCCGCCATCGGCATCCGGGTCGCACATGTAATTCTGCTCGAGTTCCTGAAGATTGTCACTTGCCATAACGTACACCGCAGGGGAATGTGTACTGCCCTGCTTGGGCATAGCATACCCTATTTTGCCCCGACACGCAAGCCAAATTTCTGTGTGAGCCTTACGAATGCACAGAAAAATGGATATTGATGATTGCCCCCGGCTATTTTTTTGTCGTTCGCGGACGCGATGCGCCCCGCCACATCATAAGCTTCGCCGGGCGAGGAAGGGGGTATGAGCTAATCCTCGCGGAAGGCGAGAGATTTGAACCAGCCATCGCGCGGGGTGTGGGTGTTGGGGAAGATGGCGCGGGCGGTGTCGCGGTAGGCTTTGGGGTTTGGCAGGGAGGGGCTGTAGTGGGTGAGCCATAGCTCCTTGACCCCGCCGGCTTCTGCTGCGAGGCGGGCTGCCTCTGAGAAGAGCATGTGCTTGTTTTCTCGTGCTTTGGGTAGGCTGTCGTCCTCGCCGTACATGCCCTCGCAGATGAAGAGGTCGGAGTCCGCCGCAGCGGCCGAGATGGCGGGGGTGGGGCGCGTATCCGTGCAGTAGGTAAGCTTGAGCCCGCGGCGTGCGGGTCCCAGCACCATGTCCGGGGTGAATGTTTGCCCCTCGTGCTCCACGCTCTCGCCTTTCTGGAGGCGTTTCCAGCACTTCAGGGGGATACCCTGTGCGCGGGCTCGCTCTGCATCGAACTTGCCGGCGCGCGGCAGGGAGAAACTGTAGCCGTAGCAGGGCATACCGTGCTGTACGGCAAAGGCGCGTATATCGCAATCCAGAAAATACATCAGCTCGTCCTCGCCCTCCAGCTCGCTGACCTGCACCTCAAAGGGGAGGGAGCGTGCGATGCACAACAGGCTGTACACGGTGCGCTCTGTGCCGGTGGGGCCTATGATGGAGAGCGGCTCGGTGCGCCCCATGTTGCCCATAGTAAGCAGCAGGCCGGGCAGCCCGCTGATGTGGTCCGCATGCAGGTGGGTGATGAGGATTTTATCCACCGGCTTGAGGCTTAGCCCGGCTTTCTGCGCGGCTATCTGTGTGCCCTCCCCGCAGTCTACCAGCACGGCATGCCCCCGGTAACGCACCATCAGCGAGGTGAGCCAGCGGTTGATGAGCGGCTGGGTGCCGCCGGTGCCGAGTAGACAGATATCGAGCATGGGGGGTTAGAATTGACGCTGTTTATTCACCTTTGAGGATGGCGAGGCGGGCGGGGTCGAGCTGTTCCCAGGGGAGGTCTGCGCGGCTGAAGTGCCCGTAGTTTGTGGAGCGTGCAAAGATGGGGCGGCGCAGGCCGAGGGCGCTTTCCATATCCGCCGGCTTGAAGGAGAAGGCTTTGAGGACGCGCTGAATGATGGTCTCCTCGCTCACGGCTGCGGTGCCGAAGCTGTCCACATCCACCATGATGGAGACGGGGCTGGCCTTGCCGATGGCGTAGGCAACCTGCAGTTCGCAACGCTCGGCCAGCCCTGCGGCTACGATGTGCTTGGCCACCCAGCGGCACATATAGGCGCCGGAGCGGTCCACCTTGCTGCAATCCTTGCCGGAGAAGGCGCCGCCGCCGTGGCGTCCCATGCCGCCGTATGTATCTACGATAATCTTGCGCCCCGTGAGTCCGGAGTCGCCGTGGGGGCCGCCTATAACAAAACGCCCTGTGGGGTTGATGAAGAACTCCGTCTCGGGGGTGATGAGTTCTGCCGGCAATACGCGGCGGATGAGGTCTGTACAGAAGCTGCGGATAGTGTCGATGCTCACATCCTCCGTATGCTGGGTGCTGAGCACCACGTTGAGGATGCGGGCGGGTTTGCCGTTTTCGCCGTATTCCACGGCGACCTGGCTCTTGCTGTCCGGGCGCAGCCAAGCTATCTCGCCGCTGTGGCGTACGCGGGCAAGCTCTATCATGATGCGGTGGGCAAACATGATGGGGGCTGGCATGAGCTCGGGGGTCTCATTTGCTGCGTAGCCGAACATGATACCCTGGTCTCCGGCGCCTTGCTCCGCGCCCTCCTTGCCCTCTGCCTCGCGGGCGTCCACTCCCTGCGCAATATCCGGGCTCTGGGTAGAGAGCAGGTTGGTGAGGCTCAGCGTCTCGGCGTTGAACACGGGGTCATCTGCCGGAGTGGCGTAGCCGATGCTGCGCACGGTGTCGCGCACGAGCTTGTCGTAGTCCAACACGGCTTTGGTAGTGATTTCGCCGGCGAGGATGACATGGCCATCTTTCACCAAAGTTTCGCAAGCCACGCGGCTGGCGGGATCCTGTGCCAGGCAGGCGTCCACCACGGTGTCGGAGATAAGGTCTGCCACTTTGTCGGGGTGGCCTTCGCCTACGGATTCGGAGCTGAATATGTGGAGTCTGTTCATAAAATCGGGGTTATTCGTAATTTGTAAAACTGAAGTTGCGCAGGACTCCGGACAGCTCGTATTTGGGCTTGCCCGATACGTCCCACGCGGCATTCGGTCGGCCGGGATTCAGATATGGTGACGCCTCTGCCATATATTTTGCAGCCTATGCGCGCAGAGTGTAGCAGATACAGCATCTCTTTGCAAGCGTTATGTGAGTCGAGTCCCGACATAAAAAACTTTTTCGGGACTTTTTGCTTGCGAGACGCTGCGTTTTGTTGTAAAAATAGAGTGTGATGGATACGACACAACTTTCTCTCGACTGGAAGCAGCTGGCCGACCTGCCGGATGCCGAGGGCTGGGCCGGTATGTACGCCGGCGTGAGCCATGGTGCCCTTATCGTCTGCGGTGGGGCAAACTTCCCGGAAAAACCCCTGTGGGAGGGCGGTCCCAAGCGCTGGACAGACCGCGTATTTGTGATGCAGCCGGAGAGCGCCGGCTGGGTGGATGCCGCCCCGCTGCCTAAGCCACTGGGCTATGGTGCCACGGCTACGTTGCCGCAGGGTGTTATGCTGATAGGCGGTAGCAATGCCGGCGGTGCTGTGGCGGACTGCTACCTGCTGAGCTGGGACGGCGCCGCGCTGAGCTGCAAGCCGCTGGCTCCCCTGCCGGTAACACTGACCGGCCACGCCGCCGTCGTAATGGGTGGCAAGGTGTATGTGCAGGGTGGCAGCCTCGCCGTGGGCGAGCAGGATGCTGAGAGCCGCATGTGGATTTACGACCCCGCCGCCGATACTTGGACAGAGGGCGAGCCCATGCCTGCCCGCGGGCGTTTCCTGCAGCAGATGGCAACCATCGGCAGCACTATCTATGTGCTGGGCGGTATCGGCCTGAAAGATGGCGAGGATGGTCGCAAGGTACGCGACATGCTCACCGAGGCGTGGAGCTACAACGAGGCCACCGGCTGGCGCCGCCTGAGCTACCTGCCGCATTTCTGTGCAGCAGGGCCGACCCCGGCTCCGGTTATCAATGGCCGTATTTACCTGCTGGGCGGGGATGATGCCACGGTGAAGGGCTTTACGCCGCAGAATCACCCGGGCTTCCACAATTTCACCCTCTGTTACACTCCGGGCACAGATACTTGGGCAGATGCCGGAGAGATGGCCGTGGCTCGTGCCGTGCTGCCCTGTGCAGAGTGGAACGGGCTGGCTGTTATCGTGAACGGCGAGCAGCGCCCCGGTAAGCGCTCCAATCAGGTGTGGGGTGCCAAGATGTGATTTCTGTAACGCGTTATGTTGAAGAACCTCTTTATTTTGGCGGCTGCTGCAGCTCTGCCGGCATCGGCTCAGTACTGGCCCGAATGTGCTGCTTTCGGTCCTGTGCAGGTGGTCGCAAAAGCTCCGGCCGATAGCCCCGTTATTACCGATAAAGTGGGGCGTGCCGGTATGGTGGCGGCCTTGGTTCACACCGCTGAAGGCGGGCGTATTCTGGCGATTGGTGGTGCTAACTTCCCGAATGCCAAGCCGGGTGCAAAAACTCCGGCGGAGCGCGGTGCCAAGGTGTTCTACGATGAAATCCTGAGCTTCAACCCTGCGGATGGTAGCTGTGCCGTTCTGGCTAAGTTGCCTTACCCCATTGGCTACGCGGCACATACCTCCGCGGGGGACAGTATGGTAATCGCCGGCGGCTGCAATATGGAGGGGCACGTGGCAACAGTGACCCGCATTCTTGCCGATGGCAGCACCGAGGCTCTGCCGGCACTACCTGTTACCACGGCTTATCCTGCCTTTGTGCAGCGTTACGGCAAGCTCTATGTGTTTGGCGGCCAGGAGAAAGCGGAGTCTGTAACTTGTCTGAGCCGGAGTTTTGTGCTGGATTTGCAGAATCCGGCTGCCGGTTGGCAGGAGCTGGCACCCATGCCCGGCGAAGGTCGTATGTTGGCTGTTGCCGGTACGGCAGTGGGCACCTGGGATGATGGTAAGATTTACGTAGCCGGGGGGTGTTCCCTGCACCCGGATGCCAAGGGAGCCGCCGAGCGCACATACCTGAAGAGCACTCTTTGCTATGACCCCGCCACCGATACGTGGACACAGGTTGCAGACATGCCCGAGACGATTGTGGCTCCTGCCGGCCCCATGCCCGCCATTCGTGACAATCTGTTACTGATTTGCGGTGACCCCGGTAATTATTACCGCGCTAGTCTGGTGGGTAAAGCTCCGGCTGAGCACCCCGGGCAGAATACGACCATCTACGCATACAATATCGACAGCGGAACATGGGCCATCGCCGGACAGAATGGCATCGGTATTGCCACTGCCCCGGCTGTGAAGGTCGTAGGTGATATCTACATCATCTCCGGCGAGACACACCCCGGCATCCGCACTCCCAAAATCTCCAACATACATATAACTAAATAATAACATCATTATGAACGAAACAATAGAACCGTGGTATGTAACGGCTTGGCAAGCCTGCGCAGATTGGCTCATCGATGCCCTGCGCGCTTGTTCCGAGGCTGTGGGCGTAACCCTGTGGGGTGCTCTGGCTATCGCCGTTGCTGCTATAATCCTTGGCCTGAAAAACGGCTTCAAGAACAAACCCGTAGCAAAAGCGGCTCCTGCCGGAGGCCCCGGCAAGTGGGCTTGGGCCTGTGTGGCCGTGCTGTGGGTGGTGGTGATGCTCAACTACTTCGACCGCCAGTTGCTTGCCGTGCTCAATCAGTCCATCACCGAAGGGGCAGACGGCATTAAGATGACGCAGGCCGACTTCGGCATGGTAACCTCCGCCTTCCTCATCGTATACGCGGCTCTGAGCCCGGTAGGTGGTTTCCTGGCGGACCGCTTCAGCCGCAAGTTCATCATCCTTTGCTCGTTGGTGGTGTGGTCCGCCGTGACCTACATGACCGGTAAAGCAGGCTCGTACGAGGAGCTTATCTTCTGGCGTGCCCTCATGGGTGTGAGCGAGGCTTTCTATATTCCCGCTGCTCTGGCCCTTATCTCGGACTACCACCGCGGCAAGACCCGCTCCATGGCTACCGGTATTCACATGAGCGGTATTTATGCCGGCCAGGTGCTGGCCGGTTGCGGTGCCATGATGGCCGGCGACCCCTGCCGGCTGGGCTGGCGCCTTACCTTCGAGACCTTTGGTTTCATCGGTGTGGCATACGCTCTCATCGTTATCTTCTTCCTGCGTGACCCCGAAGGGGCTACCCCCGAGGAGCTTGCTGCCGAAGCTGCAGCGGCTGAGGGGCAGGAGAAAGTTGCTGCGGCTGCCGGCACCGACTTCACCATCATGGACGTGCTGCGTAACCTGTTCAGCGGGCGTGCATTCCCCATGCTGCTGGTGGCATACGCTATTGCAGGCTTTGCCAACTGGTTCCTGATGGGCTGGTACCCCCGGCTTCTCATTGACATGTTCCATATACCGGAAGCCGAGGCCGGTCCTCAAGCCACGAGCTGGATTAACTTTGCCAAGTATGGTGCCGTGCTCATCGCTGCTGTGATTGCGGATATGTGGTATGCTCGCACCAACAATCCGAACGCTCGCGCCTATGTGCCGGGTATCGGTTTCTGCTTGGCCGGCCCCTGTGTGGTGGTGGCTATGCTTCCCGCTCTGGGGCTTCCCATCGAATTCAGCTTGGCTTTAACTCTGGGCTTGGTAGCTATGCAGGGTGTAGCGCAGGGCTCTCTGGATGCTACGCTCATGCCCGTGCTGCGCTCGCAGATAGATGAGCGATTCTCTGCCACAGGTTACGGCTTGCTGAACCTCACTTCCGTGGGTGCCGGAGCTCTTATCAGCTGGCTGGGCGGTTACCTGAAGGATGCCAACATTCCGCTTGGTATCCCGCTGAGCGTGGCCGGCGCCCTCATGGTTGTCTGCGGTCTCATGTTCTTCTTCCTTCCCCGCAAGAAAGAGGCTTAAGCTCCACGCAGAATAGCCAGATAAAAGAATCGGCGGTCATGGAAGAGATACCATGGCCGCCGGTTCTTTTGCGTGGGAATGAATGTGTTTACCGCGAGTTGAGGAAGCGGAGCATTTCCTCGTTGCCTTGTCTGGTGGCGATTTCGGGGAGTGTTTCACCTGTGGTGCGGGCATAGACGGCCTCGGGAGCACCGTTTGCAATAGCCAGCCGTATAATCTGCCAAAGCTGCTCGTGGGCGGTGTCCGGGGCGCTTACGCGGTCTGCCAGCATGAGCATGGCTTTTTGTTGGTGAGTAAGCGGCTCGCTTTTGGCGGTAAGCGTGCAGAGCAGCTCGTAGTGCTCGGGGTTATTGGCAAGATACTGCGGGTCGTCGAAGCCGTTGAACAGGGTAACCCACCATTCGAAGGCCCCTTGCTCTATGTTACCTTCGGAGTTCTCCAGCAGGGCGCGCAGGCAGTTGTCCTTGCTCTGGCAAAGGGCGGTTATGATTCCGTGCCGCAGGTTGGCTCCCTTGTCGATGTAGTGAAGCATGCCCTCTATATCCTCGTTCTTGATGGTGCCGATAAGCTGCGGCACAAAGGCGGCCGGCTTGCGCGCGCCGGTAGCGCTGCTGCGTACGAGCGGTCGCGCCGAAGGGACGAAGCGGGGCTTCTTTTCGCGCACAGGCGGGTCGGAGAGTTTCAGGAAGCTCAGGTAGCCGTACTTGTTGATACACATGAAATCCACGTACGGGAACTGGTCGCACTTGGGACGCAGGGAGCGTAACTCGTTGGCTTGTGCTATATCATTGGTTATCAGAATTAAGCGGGAGATTCCCATGTTGGCCGGCGAGAGGTAGAGCTCACCCATGATAGCCTCTGTCTCGCTGCGTGACGCATCCAGCTGCTCCGTCTGCAGAATATCCGCAAAGGGTTGCAGGGTTTCTTCCGCGGCCTGTGGTAGCTCCCGGCAGAGGATGCGGAGCTTTTTCTCGAGGGCTCGCATGGGGGCAGAGATATTGTGCAGGAAAGTTCCCAGTTTTTCGTGTTGCAGGGCAGAGGCATCTATATACAAGGGCGCATTGCTGAGCATCTCTTCCAAGCGGACGCGTGCCTGATGGTCTTTGCGGCGGTTCTTTTCTGCGAAGGTGATGAGGCTACCGTCCTGCCAGAGGGTCATGACCACGGTGCTCATCTCATCCCCGGGCTCATGGCGGCAGCAATTCTGAATATCGGCGGCGAGCTGGTGGTCGTGGGTGATGAGCAGCTGGCGGCGCTTGCGGTGGTTGAAGAAGAAATGCCGCACAAATTCGCTGTCTGCTGTGCCGTTGTCATTGCGGTGCGCCGACTCAATGTGGATGCAGCAGCTGTACTTGTTGCAGGCATCCAGAGCTGTCTGAGCCGCATATTTGTAGGGTGCGCAGCTTCGGAGCTCGCGGTAGACACTGCCTGTCATGGTGAGATGCTTTCCGCAGCTCAGCAGGTGGTGCTCAACTTGTTTCAGGAAGCTTTCCATTTCCGGCGTCATCCAAGTGCTGGCATCGACGTATACGATATCAAAAAGGCAAATGGTGTGGGTATCCGGCGTATTATCTGCTTGCGGTGTGGGGGGGAACTGCATGGATGTATAGATGTGTGTTATGTTGATTTTCCGCAGCAAGGGCAACAGAGCGACTTTTTTTGTGTGTTATAAAAGCCGGCTGCCTGTTCATGATTGTGCGGCTGCAGGCATTGTAGTACCTAACAGCTCCGGAGTCAATACGAAATTGTGTGCGTTTCACTAAACACAAACCGCGGCAAATCGGGAAACGATCTGCCGCGGGGGTAAATTGTCGTGTGTGCAGTATCAGAGGCAGGCTTTAAGCTTGGCTACGATATTGTCCTTGGAGGTGGCACCGGTGATGCGGTCTACCTCCTGCCCATTCTTCAGGAAGATGAGGGTGGGGATGTTTTTCACCCCGTAGCGGGTAGCGAGCGCGGCGGCTTCGTCCACGTTCACTTTGCCCACTTTAGCCACGCCGGCCATCTCTGTGGCCACTTGGTCTATGATGGGGGAAATCATGCGGCAGGGGCCGCACCATGTTGCCCAGAAGTCCACAAGAACCGGCACAGCGGAGTTGAGAACCTCTGCCTCGAAGTTGCTTTCTGTAATCTGTAATGCCATAGTGTTGTTTGGATACAGGATTGCGGTATTTTGTTCAAAAAATTATTCCTCGTCGTCGTAGCTTTCCTCCTCGCTACCGGAGTCCTCGGAGTCCCCGGAGTCCTCGGAAGAGGCGTCCTCGGAGTAACCGGCATCTTCGGTGGGAGCAGCCGGTGTGCCAAACACGCGGTCGGCATCCGTTACTCGCCCGGGAAGCTGGTCGGTCTGGTACTGTACCCAGCACATAAGACCTACGATGATGAGAGCCAACACGGCCAGAACAATGAGAACAGGGCTGTCCTTCTTGGGTTCGTCATCTTCCACGTCCTCAACCGGCTTTTTGTTGAATCCGGCGGGCTTGGTAAATCCTGCAGGCTTGGTGAATCCGGCGGGCTTGCTCATGGGCACCGTAGCCGCGGGCATGGGTGCGGTGGGAGAAGCAGGCTTGCCGGCAGGTGCCGGCGCAGCGGGGGAGGCCGGAGCTGCGGGTGCTGCGGGTGCAGCCGGAGCAGCGGGTGCAGCCGGAGCAGCAGGTGCTGCCGGGGCGGCAGGCTTAGACATGGGAATGGACGGGTTGGGAGCCCCGGGCGCAGCAGGACGTGCCGGGACGCTCAGCGGCACTGTGGCTGCAGGGCGGGAAGGGGGAACAGGTGCACCGGGAGCAGCCGGAGCGCTCGGCTTAGACATGGGAATAGGCGGCTTGGGTGCTCCGGGGCGTGCGGGCGGAGTGGGGGCGCTCAGCGGCACGGTGTTGGCCATGGGGCGGGAAGGCGGCACGGGAGCTACAGGGGCACTGGCCGGCTTGGGCGGCATAGGACGCGTGGGCGCGGCACCGGGAGGCACGGGAGCAGCCGGGCGGGGTACGGAAGGCGGCACCGGGGCTGCGGGTGGCACCGGACGAACAGGCGAAGGTGGCGGAGGAGGTGTGCTCATATCAGTCAGTAAAGTCTATGGTCGCATAGCGGACTTCTCTTATATTGCACTTTTTTTTCTACAATGCAAGCTGAAAAAGCACTTATGCAGCATTTTTTTTCTATTTCGTGCCGGTTGTGTGCCCAAAACGGCTTTATGAGTGCTCTTTTTCGTTTTTTTGGAAGCGTTGGTAGAGTGCGGGCTGCCCCCCCGGGCGGAGGGGAGATTTCCACGAATCATCCCGGGGCGGATCGATGAGGCGCAGGAGTCTAAAATCTTGGTAGTAGTATTTTTGAGCCTCTCTCTGGGCTTTTGTTCCGCCGGGAGTCCAGGTGTGGATGCCGCCTCGCCAGCGAAGTCCGGGGAGGTATTTTTGTTTTTTTGCGATATTTTCTGCGTGTGTTAGTATAGAATACGCCTTGCTGATGCCGCCCGGTGTGGAGAGAAGGCTATGCCCCCATTTTTGAAGATTGGCTATGTAGTGGGTCGCCCAGCAGTTTGCGCCGTTATTCTCAATACCGTCCTCCGGATAGTAGCTGCGGTAAATATCTTCTGCTTCTTCGTATTTGGCTTGTTTGCTAAGCACCTGAGCCAGAGCTGCCGCTATGTAAAGCTGGCGAGGGTTGGCCTCCAGAACAGCGCGCAAGGCCTGTTCGCAGGACTGCCAATCCGGTGTTTGGGTGGGCGCCATGGTAAGGTAGTGCTCCGCAACTCTGTAGTATGGATACATCCGGATGCAGCTCGACAGGAACTCGCGCCGTGTTTCCACGCTAGCGCCCTGAGCCACCAGAGAGTCGTACTCGAGCTGCTTCTGCCAAACGGGGGTGAGCAGTAGGGCGTTCCGGCACAGAGCTGCGGCAAGTGCCAGCCCTATGGCAGAAATCAACACGCGTCCGAAGCGGGTTTCGGCTTTTACGGGGTGGTATTCGGTACTGCTCTCGTGCGCCACGTAGCGCCTGCGGAAAAAGCCACCGGCCGGTGTGGGGTGCGGGGAAGCCAGAGTGCCGCAGGAGAAAGCGGTGAGCGCCACCAAGGCGAAGCTGTGCCAGCCGTAATCTGTGGCACATGCAGCGCTCAGTAGGCAGAGCATAGCCAGCGCCATGGCTGTGCGCACGCGCCGCTCGTGGCTGCTCTTTTCGCAGGCGAGGGTCAGAAATCCCTGTATGGTGTGAAGCAGCAGAATAAGCACCATCCCCATGATGCCTATGGGACCGTAATCCGCCCAGCATTGCAGGTACTCGTTGTGAGCATAGTTTGGCAGGTAGCCGACTTTGAAATCCGCCAGGTGGTGCCAGGTGGCTCCGCCCGGCCCAAACCCCCACAGCGGAGCTTTGTTGGCACTGTAGCTCACATAATCCCACACTTCGTATCTTTGGTGGGAGTCTGCGTTGGCTATGAAATCTTTTATGGTGGAGGCAAACAGGAAATCATACACGGCTATGCCCAGTAGCACAAAGAGCAACCCACCTCCGCAGATGATACCCCAGCCGACTGGGCGCTGCTCGTAGAGGCGCACAATAAGCCAGAGCACCCACCCCACAATAAACATAAGGGGCAGCACCAGTATGGGCGCACGCGTGTTGCAGTGCAGCGAAACGGCTATGCCCGCCAGGCCGATGAGTACGGCCGGAACCCCGCGCAGCCCGGAGTTGCCGCGCCACAGGTAGCGCCAGAGCAGCAGGACGCCCCCGGCAGACAAAAACAACCCTGCAAAGTTTTTGTACACAAACAGGGAGGTGTTGCGGGTATTGGGTCCGGCCAGACTCGTATCCGCACGGCCTGCCCAGTTCAGGCTCAGGCTTTCATCCTTCAGCAGATAGAAATACAGGATATTGAGCAGCAATGCCAGACACAGCACCAAGGTGCAACCTTTGCTGCTTTCGGTCTGCCCGCTATACACCCCGGACAGGTAAAAAACGAAAGCTCCCAATATGAGCACAATATTCTCCAGATTGTCTATGTAGCTGCACCCGCAGAAGGCTCTCCACAGAAAATAACACCCTATACCCAGACTCAGCCGGGCTGTGAGCGGTAGGCGCACCACCTTGTACCCACATGCTATGCAGACTGCGGCAGTGGCTACTACGCCCGCCAGTGCCCAGAGCAGCGGAGCCGTGGTGCACACGTTGGCGTCCGCCACGGACATGGAGACAATCCAGACCATTGCCAGTACAATGCCCATGATAAGGCCAAGCTTGCTTTCCGAGAGCCGTTTCATGATACAGAGCGCTTGGCGGTGGTTGTGCAGCTTCCGACTGCCTGTGTGTGTGTCATGCCCCCATTTTGCCCGCCGTGCGCCTGCCTGTCAAGTTAAATGCTTGTTTTACGATTTTTTAACTTGCATTCTGTGCTCCTATCATGTATATAGGAAAACATGTTCAGGAAATGTCTTTTCATGTTGGGAGGTCTGTGCGGCATGCTCTCGGCAGCGCCGGCGCCGGAGCCGTTCGGGCCTCTGCCCACAGAACAGCAAGTCAACTGGTTGCGTATGGAGTGGTATGCTTTCGTACACTTCGGGCTCAATACCTATACCAACCGCGAGTGGGGCTACGGAGATGAATCCCCCACGCTGTTTAACCCCGGGAGCTTCGATGCGGAGGAAATCGTCCGCACGTTTAAGGGTGCCGGCATGAGCGGCATGATTTATACGGCCAAGCACCACGACGGCTTTTGTACCTGGCCCACAAAATCCACAGAGCACAATATTACGCTCTCCCCATGGAAGAATGGCCGGGGCGATGTGGTGCAGGAGTTTGCCAAGGCCTGCAAGAAGCACGATTTTGCTTTTGGTACCTACCTTTCCCCTTGGGATCGCAACTGCGCAGAATATGGGCGCCCCGGCTATCTCGCGGTGTATTACAAGCAGATAGAGGAATTGCTTACAAAATACGGCCCCATTTTCGAAATTTGGTTCGATGGCGCCATGGGCGGCGATGGTTACTACGGCGGTGCCCGCCAGAACCGCAATATCGGCAAGGCGGACACCTACTACAACTACGAGCAGGTGGTGAAAAACATTCGCAAGCTGCAGCCGGACTGCATCATCTGGGGGGCTGCCGGGCGGGGAGATGTAACCTGGGGCGGCTCCGAGAAAGGCTTTGTGAAGTACCCGCTCCGCAACGCGCAGGGCGGCAAGTGGCTCTCGCTGGAGGGGGATACGCCCATCAATCACCGTGGCTGGTTCTGGCACCCAGGGCAGGGGAGCCATGTGAAGACGCCTGAGCACCTCATGGATGTATACTTGGCCAGCGTGGGGCGCGGCGCAAACCTTATCCTGAACCTCGCGCCGAACCGCGCCGGCCGACTGGATGCCGCAGATGTGGCCTCTCTGGAGGCGTTCGGCAAGATGCGCCGTAAGTTGCTGGCGAAGGACTACGCCCTGGGGGCCAAGGTGAAAGCCAGCGAGGTGCGAGGCGGCGATAAGCGTTTCGCTGGCTCGCAGATGACGGATGGCGACATAGAGAGCTATTGGTGCCCGGAGGACGGCAACACCACACCCTCCGCAGAAATCCTGCTGCCCAAACCCGCCACGTTTGACGTGGTGCGCTTGCGCGAGCAGATTCGCCTGGGGCAACGCGTAGAGGCCTTTATGGTGGAAGCCATGGTGGACGGCAAATGGCAGACCATCGTGGAGCCGGGGCGCCCCGGCGAGAGCGAGACACAGTTCAACCTGCGCGGCGGCAAGGGGCACACCATCGGCAATCAGGTGATGCGCCGCTTGCGCGAGCCGGTTACCACGGATCGCCTGCGCCTCACCATTACACGCGCTTTGGCCTGCCCCTGCATTTCAGAGTTTTCCCTGCTGCTTATGCCCGGTGCGGAGGCCATGGCGGCCGTGTCCGGGGCAGAAGAGGCAGATGCCGCCCTGAACCCCGCCGGCTGGAGCTATAGCGGCTTTGGGGCAGAGAAAGCGCACCTGGCTTTCGATGGTAAACCGGAGACGATGTGGCTGGTGGAGCGCACCCCCTCTCACTTTGTGGTGGATATGAAAAAGCCCCACACCATCAGCGGCTTTGCTTACCTTCCCCGCCAGGACGGCAAAACACGGGGCATGACCTCCCGCTACAGGTTGGAGCTTAGCACAGATGGCAAAAACTGGAAAAACGTAGCCGAGGGCGAATTTGGCAACCTGCGCGCCAACCCGGTCGAGCAGCATATATCCTTCCCTCCGCAGCAAGCACGCTACGTACGCTTCTTCTCCACCGCCGCTTTGGATGCCTCCGGCAGCAGCGTGGCAGAGCTGAAGCTCTCCGGCTCCCGCAAATAAGGCGCCCCCCCCACTCACTCTCAACGAAGGAAGGCTACCATCCGGCCGGATGTTAGCCTCCCTTTTACGAGCCTCTCAGCTCGCATGATTTTTTGCTTCGCAGATTACTTCCTCCTACGGCGGGCTGCCAGCCCGGCCAGCGCCAGCAGGCTCAGTGTTGCCGTGGTCGGCTCGGGAATGGAGGCGATTTCGGACATCAGAGTTCCTACCTGAGCTTGCGTGAGGCAGGTGTTATGCACATATACCTGCTGAATAGCGCCACTTAAATTGTTGATTTTGATGTCTCTATATGTCTGGCCTCCTGTCTTTAGGCTTTGGTTAGAGTAAAAAATAGTTGAGTCGTTTACATATATGCGGGAACCATCTGTAGTGCCAGTATATACACCAGTGACAAAAGTAAGCGTTATCGAACCCGTTGCCGGAACATTTCCGGCTGTCCACGGAGTAGCTGGGGTGCCAGAAGTGAATCCCCCGGTTCCCCATTGGCCCTGGAATTTTCCGTCAGCATTCACGCCGACTCCCATAGCTCCGGTTGCTGAATAATAACCTGCTGCCAAGGAAGTGAACGATGTTACGCTGCCTATTTTTGCCGCATCCAGCACAAGCGTGATAGAGAAGCAATCGCGAGTATTCGTATCGCTGACAGGTGTGTCAAATGTAACTCCGGAAAGTGTTGTTACCCCTTCCAAAGTGCTGACTGTTATATCATCAATCATTGTGCCATAATCGGCTTTACCGGATGAGAAATCAGAAAAGCCAATATAAGCCTGCTCCATCAGCGACGTGTCGGCCAAAGCTGAGCTACTAAGTGCTAAAAGAGCTATGATAGTCTTTTTCATTGTTTTAGGTTTTGTTTGTTAAGTGTTTAGAATAGCTCGCACCGTGTTCCCCATTCCTTCGCGCGTCGGGATGCTGAGATTTCCGGCTCCGAACTAACTGGCACTATCCTACAGCATTACCTATGCTGGAGGAGTCTGCATTGCATCAGCATTACCTATGCTGATGCAAGCAAAAAGTTGGAAAAACTTGAAAAATCTGCATTTTTCTCAAGAGGTGAGGCAAAATGCCGCATGCCTAACAAGCCCAATGCAGAAGCAAAAACATTGATTTAACAATCTTATAGCGAACCTCCAGCATAGGTAATGCTGTATGATGACCTTAGTCAGCCGGGCAAGGGTGCATCGTCATCCCGACGCGCGAGGGAACGAGTACTCCCGTTTAGGCTGCATAAAACATCAACAATCAATATCATACACAAAATTATGAAAAAGACTCTCTTTGTCACACTTGCCATGGCAAGTTGCTCAATGGGCGCCACCACTCTCGAAGATGCTATCTATAACACTAAGGAGACATCGCTCACGCTGGATCCCGGCCTGAGCAGTTTCTCGGCGTTGGTATCTTTGGATGTTGACGCTTTGAAAGGTGCAATGATTGTCGGTTCTTCACTCGCCAAATACACGCTGATTGACATGCAGGACACTGATGGTAGCGACATTGGTCTGCAGACAAACTATAGCAGCGAGAATAATCTCATTAAATATTCCGGTCTTTATGGCATATGGAATCAGTCGGGGGCGTACAATGTTGGCATGAGTGCAGCCGCTGATGGTTCCGGTATGGAAGCTGCCTCTTTCTGGACAAATGCAGTAGGTGCTTCTGCCATGTTGACCTATAGCTATAGTGCCGGCACCAATGCTGTATTCACCATCTGCTACGCCAATGGTAACACCGTGACTCTGGGTGGTTCTGCTAACACCAGTTTGAAAGGGTCAGGCCTGACGGCCGATAAGGCTCTTTTTGACGGTAATTTTGTGGATGAGGCCTGGGTTTTCAACACCAGCCTGAGCGTTGCGGAGGCTAAAGCTCTGACCGAGGCGATTGCTTCCGTCAACGTTCCCGAGCCCACCACAGCTACGCTGAGCCTGCTGGCGCTGGCCGGGCTGGCCGCACGCCGCCGCAGGAAGTAAGCACCAATCCGGAACAAGGAGCACTTGTTCAAAAATCGCGAGCCGTAGGCTCGCACTCCAAATTTAGCCTCTGCGCAACATCGCTCTATTGGATGACAATGGTTTCGAAGCGTATTTTAGCTTCATTTTTAGCTTCAATTTAGCTTCATTTAGCTTCATTTAGCTTCATTTAGCTTCATTTTAGCTTCATTTTAGCTTCATTTTAGCTTCATTTTAGCTTCATTTTAGCTTCATTTTAGCTTCATTTTAGCTTCAATTTAGCTTCAATTTGGCTTCAATTTGGCTTCAATTTAGCTTCATTTTATAGTAATCCAGGAGCCGCCACGTTTTCCACCGCTCCTTCCTATAATACCCTCTTCGATCAAAGACTTTACTACACGTTGGACGGTACTTCTCCCCACTTTCAGGCGCTTTGCAATGCTATCTTGTGTAATCTTTGGGTTATCACGTATTTCTTCCAACACCTTCATACGGAGATTTTCCTGTTTTTGGTGAATAGCGGAAGTGTTTTTGCTATCATGTTGTTGGTCGCCTGTTGAACCGGGGGGAATATAATTCGGATCGATGGGGAAGATAACGCTCATAGCTTCGCCTTGTATCACAAATTGCGGCGTGGGGTAACCATTCTCATGGCAAATGTCTTGAACGGTAGAGATACCACGCCCCCATGATTCTATATAACCGGTACGAAAAAAGGTTGCAGCTATGAGCGGGTTAAAAGGTCGCGAAGTGTGAAACCCTGTTAAATCGGTCACTGTCCATCCCCAGGGAAGCACGCAGCTGTTGCTGATGATGAGACGGTCATCGTCCACCCGAATCTGGATAGGAATGTTGTCACTCCAGTTATTATGTACCAATGCGTTAAAGAATATCTCGCGTACAGCAGTGCGAGGGTACGGATAGCGCTCCACGCGCACCTCATTTTTGTAGCTAATGCTCGCTTTGAAATACTTGAGATAAAGGGTATGAATGACATCGTCCGCAAGGCGGATGAGAGAGCCTTGCATCTCATCGTGATAGAGAAGATTAGAGCCATTGCTAAAACGCCCTATTTTGACATAGAAGCCGGGGCTAAATTTGTCCGGTTTCGGGTGGAAAAGCAAAGCCGCAGCTCGGGTATTCTGGTCTACCGGCATAGCTATGAGTCTGGCTTTCCAACAGATTATCAGCTCTTTTGAGAATTTGCAAGCATATTTCTATCGGAAATGACAAAAACGCAGCGTCGGAACAATCATAACTCGTAAAGAAGGAGCTGTTGTGTGAGGGAATTAAGCCAATCTAAACGATTTATAGTAAAAAAGAAACAGTTGTAAGTAGCGGACTCGCCTGACTATAACCCGCACTTGTGCGGGGTTATAGTCAGGAGTGCTATGGTTTGCGAATTGGCAGCGTGTTTTTTTGTAGGAGGCTTCAGAAGCGGAACACGCCTTGCACTTGGAAAACGAATTCGCTGCTGCGGTCTGTTTGATTGACGGGGTTGAAAATCCACTGAACATCCGGCTGGATGAAGAAGGTGGGCGTGACCTGCACTACGGCGCTGAGCTCTAGGCCGAACTCGTCCTTGTGCTTGTTGGCGGAGGAGGCAGCGCGCTCCCAGAGGAAGCCGATGGCGAGCTGGTCGTTGTTTGCTTTGCTACCCCAACCTGTGCTGCGGAAGGGGGCTTGGAGCACGAGCCCGGCGGTGGCGGCGGCACGGACGTTGCTCACCGTGGCTGCGTCCGCATCCATCCACCCGCAGCGGGAGAAGAAGCCGAGCGGGGAGCCGTGTCCGAGCTGCTGCTGGATGTTGAGACCTACGCCGAATCCTGTTTCTCCCCGAAAGCGGGTGATGGTGTGTTGCAGGCGGTAGGTGCCTTCGCCCAGCCCCAGAAAGTCATCCGCAATAAATCCCAGCTCTGCCAGGTGTACCCAGGCATTGCGGGAGATGTAGGGGAAGGGGTTGTGGTTCACCTTGGCATTGCAGCCGGTGGTGGCATACATGGCGTAGAAGTGTTTGCAGGGTTGCCAGGCGGTCAGGTAGCCCCAGTTTGCCTCTTCCAAGGGCAGGCAGGGGTTCAGGTTGAAAGCTTCGTTCATGAGGTTTCCGTTCCAGTCTGCCGAGTAGGTGTTTTGGTCCAGAAAGTTGGAGGTATCCAGTGTGCCGACCATGCCCAGCCACTTGCCATCGAAAGCGCTGTAACCCAGAGCGAGGTTCGGCACATACACGCCGTTTCCGCCGCGCAGGCTTCCCTGCGGGTTGCTCAGGCTGCCGATGGTGTTTTGCGCGCTGCGTCGGTTTTCGTTGAAGTTGAAGCCGAGCCCCCAATCTGCCTCGAAGCTCAGGAAGAGCCCCTGGCTGTTGTCCTTCTTTTTGAGCAGGTACCAGATGCCGGTTACGGAGTTATTGGTGGCTGCAAAGTTGTTCTTGCCGCCGCGGGAGTTCGGGGCAATACCCGTGTAGTTCGCGCTGAGCACCATGTTGTACTGCAGGCCGATGCGGCTCAGGCGGGTTTTGAGCATCTGGGCGGCGGTGGAGAGCCCATCCTGCGGTACCAAATCGGCCGGCTGCACGCATGTGTTGCCCGGTACAAAGACGGAATCCAGATAGGGGGCGAAATGTTGAGGGGTGGCGGGAAACCACTCCCAGCCGGAGGCTTCTTCTTTTGCATCTTGCGCGAGGTCGTGCAGCAGAATTTCGCCTATGGTGTAGAGTCCACGCTGGCGGGAGGGCTGCTGCTCCGCTGCGTGCATGGCGGGCTGTAGGCTGCCTGTGTGCCGGGCTTCCATGTGGTAGGGGGCGCGGCCGAATGCGGTATCCACATAGCCGCTCGGGGACTCTTGTGCGGTAGCTGTCAGCGCGGCAGCTGCCAGCAGGGTAGCAGGGATGATGTTTTTCATGGTCGCCGGGTGGGACGCCTCCGCTCCTCCCGTTGTTGAATAACAATCACCTCCTCTCCACATGCCAACCGCCCTTCAGGGCGATATAACCTGCCGCATGGCAGATATAACCCGAGCGAAGCGAGGATATAACCCGCCGACAGGCGGATATCACCGCCCGCCCAAGCGGGCGATATCTCCCCCTCTCCTTCTCCCCTGCCGCCGCACAAAAAAAGAAGCCGTTGCTCTTATCATGGGGCAACGGCTTCTTTTTAGCGCTTGTTTTGGGGGGGCGTTGTATTTGGGCTGCTGCCTTCCGTCGCCCCCTGTGCAGGGGGCTGATATTCCACCGACCGCGGTATGCGGTCGATATAACCCGTGCGCCGCACGGATATCACTGCGCCGGAGGCGCAATATCACCCGCTCCTGCAAGGGAGCGGATATCACCAGCTGCGGAAGCAGCCGATAGTGTAGGGGGAATCGCCCGCTTAGGCGGGCGGTGATATCCGCCTGCGGCGGGTTATATCCTCGCGTTGCTCGGGTGATATCTGCCTGGCGGCAGGTTATATCGCCCTGTCGGGCGGTTGGTATATAGTGAAGAGCGGGCGCGCGCCCGCCGTGAAGACCGGCTGAGCCGGAGTGAAGACTGCACTGCGCGCAGAGAGAAGACATCCCGCCTGCGGCGGGATGAGTGGAGGGGGGGAGAAAACAACAGCCATGGCCCCGGCGGGGACATGGCTGTGTGGTGAGGTGTATGCCGGGCTTCTATCAGCGGAAGCAGAGGCCTTTCACCTTGGCCGCGAGGGAATCGAGCACGCTCTTGTGGGCGGCGTCGACCTCGGCAGCGGTGAGGGTCTTTTTCGCGTCGCGATAGAGGAAAGTGTAGGTCATGGCTTTGCGGTCCGCGGCGAGTTTCTCGCCGGTGGGGTCGCAGAAGACATCCTTGAGCCCGGTGCTCACCAGCAGTTTTTGCTTGGCAGCTTCCACGGCTTTCACGATATCTGCGTGGCGTGTGGCTGCGGGAACATCCAGCGAGGCATCGCGGGAGGAGCCGGGGAACTGGGGCAGGTCTGCGGCCTTGTAGGGGGCGGTGGCTACCTGCTGAAGCTTGCGCAGGTCAAGCTCTGCGTAGTAGCTCTCCATGGGCAGACCGAGAGCGCGGCACTTCGCCAGAGAGATGCGGGCAAAGTAGCCGCATGCTTGATTGTTTATCTGGATATCTGCTCCCACGGCGGCGTTCTCGCGTGCCTGCTTGGCCGGCACGAGGGAGATGGTGGCCTTGGGTACCAAGATATCCAGCACGGCACGGATGTGCTCGAACCCTGTAGCGGCGGGCTTAGTCTCCGCCCAGGAGGCGGGACCTACCTTGCCCGCCATAAAGATGCCCAGCACCTCGGTCTCGATGTCCTTGCCCTTGCCGCCGCCTGTGTTGCGGAACACACGGCCGCACTCGAAGAAGCGCAGCACCTCCAGCCCTTGGTTGATATTGCGAGCTGCCACGGAGATGAGCCCGGGAGCCAGCGAGGGACGCAGGGTGGAGTGGTCTTCCGATATGGGAAGGGACACGCGGATGATGTCGCCGTCCATGAGCGGTTTGATGGGCAGGGCGTTTTCTACGCTGGCGATGGTGGGGTCGATGCTTTCAGCCGCGATGAGCTTGAAGGTCTGAGCCTCCCAGAAGCCGGCACCGGCGAGCTTGCGGCTCAGGGCCATGCGGTAGTCGCTGGCGCGGTCGTGGGCGCTTTCCTCCACATAGATTGCCGTGTTGGTGGCGGGGATGTTGTCTATGCCGTAGACGCGTACTATCTCCTCCAGCAGGTCACAGCTGCGCTTCAGGTCCAGGCGCCAGGGCGGGCAGTCCCAAGTGCCGCGACCATCTATGTTGCGCAGGCCGAGGTTTTTCAGGATGGTGGTGGCCTCTGTGTGGGGGATAGAGCCGTTGGTCATCACATCCAGTTCCTTCCAATCCAGCTGCACCTGATCCAAGGCGTAGTAGATTTTCGCCTCGCTGCCTTGCTCCACCACGGTGGCGTTCGGCGCGTTCTCCTCCGGAACCAGGCAGGGAGCCTGGCCGCCCACAAGCACAGGCTCAGCTGTGCCGCCGGCGCATTCCAGTATGAGCTCTGTGGCACGAGCCGCTGCGCGCAGCACGTTCCAAGGTGAGGTTCCGCGCTCAAAGCGATACGAGGAGTCGGAGCCCAGACCAAGGCGGCGGCTGGTGAATCGTATGTTGCTGCGGGCAAACCAAGCGCTCTCCAGCACGATGTCGGTGGTCTCTGCGGTTACACCGGAGTTCAGGCCTCCCATCACACCGCCCAGTGCCAAGGCGGCTCCGGAGGCGTCCGAGATGACCACATCGTCGCTCTTCAGGCTGTAGGTGTCGCCCATGAGGCTCTCGAACTGCTCGCCCTCTGTGGCGCGGCGGATGTTGAGCCCACCGCTGAGCTTTGCGGCATCGAAAGCGTGCAGGGGGTGCCCCAGCTCAAAGAGGCAGTAGTTTGTGATATCCACCACGTTGTTGATGGGGCGCAGGCCGATGGCTACCAAGCGGTCTGCCAGCCACTCGGGGGAGGGGCCTATCTTCACGCCCTTGATGCGCGTGGCGGTGTAGAGCGGGCAGATGTCGGGAGCGGAAAGGGTGATGAAGTCGCCGGCAGGACGCGTCTCCACAGCACCCATAGCGGCGGAGGCCGGATCTGCCTTCAGCTTGCGGCCGGTTATGCCGGCTAGCTCGCGGGCCATGCCCCAGTGGCTCAGCAGGTCGGGGCGGTTTGGGGTAATCTCCAGCTCGAAAATGGTATCTGTGCCTACAAAGCTGCGCACCGGGGTGCCGATTTCGTAGTCCGCAGGCAGAATCCACAGTCCGTGCTCCTTGTCCGGAAGACCCAGCTCGGAGGCGGAGCAGAGCATGCCGCGGCTCTCCACGCCGCGCAGCTTGCCGTCCTT